>DATAWZ010000093.1:0-15378 GCA_036266975.1 Solirubrobacteraceae bacterium | reverse complement strand
ACCTCCGCGGCAAGACGACCACCGCGATCATCGCCGCCCGCAAGCCCCAGAAGCCCAAGAGGTCAACACACACCCGCGACGCCCGCCAGCGCGATCTGCGCGGTCTCCGGCGGAAGCATCAAGTCGCTGACGATCGCGCAGAGCCACGCCGCGGAGCGACTGCTGGCCAAGCACCACACGCTCGCGCCAAGCTGACCGTCACCCTCGCCGCCAGCCACACGCCCGCCGTGGTCAGGACCGTCACCTTCAAGCAGCCGAAAGCAACGGGCAGGCGCCACCGCCGGTGAGGCGGAGTTCATTCAGCTGGACAGCGCGGAGGCGTACCAGTCGTTCTTGTCGCGCATGCCGGGGAGCGCGAAGAAGTAGCCGCCGGCGACCGGCGAGATGTAGTCGACCATCGGCTCGCCGATCAGCCGCCGCTGCACGGCCACGAACTGGCGGTCGAGATCCTGGCAGAAGCAGTTGAAGAGGAGGCCCATGTCCGGGTTGCCGTTGAGGTCGAGGCCGAGGTCGTAGTTGTAGCCGCGCCGGAATATGCGGCTGTCCTCGGTCGCCTTCGTCCGCGGGTTGGACAGCCGGATGTGGGCGGTCAGGGGGATGGTGCTCCCGGCCGGGTCCTGGGCGTCGTCGGGGATGTCGGTCTCGTTCTGGCCGCCCAGCGGCGCGCCGCTGCCGCGGAAGCGGCCGATCATCTGCTGCTGCTCGGTGATCGAGGCTCGGTCCCAGAACTCGATGAACTGCTTGATGATGCGGACCACGTGGTAGGTGCCACCGGCCGTCCACGTCGGCTCTTGACCGCCCTGCATGACCCACAGCAGCCGGTTGGCGACGGCCGGATCGGACATGTCGGGGTTGACGATCCCGTCCTTGAAGGCGAAGTGGTTGCGCGGCACGCCGGTCGGCCGCACCGGGGAGGCGAACCCGTCGTAGCGCCAGTTCAGCTGCATGCCCCCACGCGTCACCTTGGCAATCTGGCGCAGCGCGTGGATCACGGTGTCCGGGCTGCCGCCACAGATCTGCAGGAGCAGGTCGCCGCCGGTCTGGGTCGGGTCGAGGTCGTCGTTGGGGAACGGCTGCATCGGCTGCAGGCGCGCCGGCATGCCGTCCGCGATCCCGAACGGCCCGCCGAACAGTGTGGAGCCGACCCCGACGGTGATCGTCAGGCCGTCCGCGGGCACCACCCCACCGAGCGTGCCGCTGTCCGTCGGCGGCGCGTACTTGCCGTCCGGGTCGGACGGCGCGCCGCCCGACGTCAGGAACCGTGCCTGGACGGTCAGCGTCTTGAAGAGGTCGATCAGCTCGGCGCGTGAGGCGGCGATGGCGGTGAAGGACGCCCAGCAGCCGGCCGGCTGGCGCGCCGTGGTGATGCCGGCCTGGTTGGTGCCGCGGAAGGGGATGCGCTGGCGGCTGAGCTGGGGCAGCGCCGCGATCGCCACCGCCCGCGGCGGGCCGATCGCCGCGTCGATCGCGGCGAGTTGCTGCGTTCCCGTCTGCACCAGTCCGGGGGCGCGTGGTTCGATCAGCCCGCTGAGGACACGGAGCATCTCACGGGTCGCGGTCACCTCGGCCGCGGTCGCGGCCAGGCCCGTGTGGGAACCGTAGTCGTCGTTGCCGCTGAGCGTGTCGCGCAGGGCGTCCTCGAGGATCTCGTGGCAGCGCGGCACCCCAGGAGTCGAGCGCGACCGTGGTGAGCGGGAAATCCTCGCTGAGCGCCTGCTGGTTGATCGAGTCGACCAGCTTGCTTAGGGTCGCTGCGTCGGCGCGGGCGCCGGCGAGGTCGTGGCGCCCCCAGAGGTCGAGCTCGACCCGGTGAAGGACGGGCTCGAGGTGGTGCCGACATCCCCGGCGGCGGTGCCGTCGATCTCGTTGCCGAGGTTGCCGAAGGCGCCGTACGCGCCGTCACCTTGGCCCAGCGCCAGCCAGCTCAGGTGCGCCGCCAGCCAGGCCGACCCCGCGGCGGCGAGGTCGCCGGCGCCCAGCCGGCGCTCGAGCGTGGCCAGTTGCCCGCGGAGCGTGGCCGACACGTACCGCGTGCATTCGGCCAGGGGCTGGTAGAGCTGCGCGGTGGCGATCCCGGCCGGGGCGGACGCCGACGTGGCGGCGCCGGCGCCCGGGATCGCGCCGAGCCGACGCTGATGACCCTGACCGGTCTGAAGTCGGACTACGTGTCCGACGGCCGGCCGATCTCCCAGATCCTGGATCGGCAAGCGACGCCGCCGGCGATCGCCGCCAACGAGCAGCTCTACGACGATCTCTCCAGCGCCTACAAGCAGCTGAATGCGCCCTTTGGCGAGTTCGGCCAGGATGCGCTGAACATCTCGACCAAGGCGGTGACGGAGCCCAACTCCGAGTACCAGGCGTGGGATGCGCAGCTGAACGGATGCCAGAGCCTGCGCCAGCCGGTGGCGACCCAGATCGACGAGATGCTGAACGGGGCATCGTTCGCCGGCCGGTTCGACGCGTTCACCGCATCGTCGGAGCTGTCGCTGGCCCAGGCACTGCTCAGCGACATCCAGGAGCTGAAGAGCTCCTCGACCCCGCCGTCCCACGGCCTCTGCTCCACCACGCCGCCGCCGCAGGGCGCCGGCGGCGGGCTCGGTCGGCTCCTGGGGCTCCTGGGGCTCCTGCATCTGTAAGCGCCGAGGGGCGTGGCCGCATGCCGTCACGCCCCCCGAGCGGTTCGTGCCATGTCGGAGCCGTCGTGGCGAGCACCGTGACGGTGCCGACGGCCGGGTACGAGCGGGAGTTCTATGATCCGGCCGCGTGTTCGCGACGGCGTGCTCTGAGCCGGTGACCGTGACGGCGCTGGGTCCGACCGGCGTCCCGGCCGAGGCGCTCCCGGGAACGTGAGTCGCGGGCGGCCTGCGCGACCGTGGTCGGCGTGCGGCCTGTGGGTCGCGCCGGTCGCGGCGACTGCGTAAGGCGGGGTGTGGCAGCGGCTCGCATTCCAAGTCGGTGGCCACGGTCACGCTTGGGACGACGGCGACGACCGCGCCGGCGCAGACCGCGCCTGTCTGGAGGCCGAGCGCGGCTTCCGCGACCTGAAGGGCACGATGTCGACCGCTTCGACCGCGACGAGCGCTCCACCGCGACGACGACCGCCGCCACGGGGGCCACTTCGCCGAAGAAGGCACCGAAGTCAGCCGCCAGCGGGACCTCGAAGCCGGCTTGGGCCGGGCACGCGCGCAAGCCGGGGAGGCGGACCCCTGCGACCAGCACCCCCGCCTCGGCGGTGACACCCTCGACGACCCCGGCGACGGGCGAGTCGGCGGTGCTGTTGCAGCGGGACGCACGAGCGTGACCCAGATCGTCAGCCTTCATGACCTGGCCGTGGGGATGACGCGGGCGGGCGGCCTGCCGCCAGGGGGCGGCGACGGTCGAGGCCGCGGACCTGGCCAGCGAGATGGGCAGCGAGGCGGCGCAGGTCACTCGCGCGGGCGGCAATCCGCCCGCCGCGGGTTCGAAGGCGCTCGCCACCGCGCTGAGCGGCCACGCCACGCTCGCTCAGCTCAAGGCCGGCCCGCGCGGGACACCGCACCGATTCCGGCCGCGTTCGTGTCTCGGTTGCGCGCGCTCGGCGCACAGTGGCGTCCGGCCCTGAGCGCGATCGGCAGCGCGCAGCATGTCAATCTGCTGGCGAACCTCCCGCCGCTGCCGATCCCCCGCAGCGCCTGACCGACCCGGGCCGCGCCGTGCCCCGCCGCGTCAGACGCGGCGCAGGATCAGCGTGAACTCCTCGAGCTGGCTCTGGGCGACCTCGAGCTTGATCGGGAGGTCAAGCGCCCGAAGTAGCTCGAGGAAATCCGGAAGCTCCCACACGTGGAAGTGGTGGTGGATGCCCTCGCGTGCGTATTGGGCCACGCGCTCGGGGATCCGCTCGGGCGGGACGCACTCGACCCATGCCCACTCGTGGTAGTGGTCGTCTCGCGAGACCTCCGGGCCCTCGCGATGATCGCGCAGCACGTGGTCCACGGTGGTACGAGGGCGCAGTCGATCGACCGTGTGATCGGGATCGGGCAGCGTCAGGAAGACAATCCCGCCGGACCGCAGGACGCGCACGAAGTGCTCGAGGACCCCGACGGGGTCCTCGGCGTGTTCGAGCATGTGGTTGGCGATCACGAAGTCGACCGATTGGTCGGCGAAGCGGTCCAATCGCTCGCCGTCGTCGACGACGTCGACCTCGACGACCCAATCCGGGTCGCCGTACACGATGCTCGTGTAGTGCGCGAGCAGCTGCTCGCGGCTCATGCGGTCCACGTACCGCACGTGCGCCGGGCGCGGCACGCGCAGGGGCCGGTGCAGGGCGCCGATCTCGATCCCCTCGCCCCGGATGTAGCGGCGAGCGAGGTCCTCACGGAAGGTCTCGTGATCGCCGCGGTCGGTGAGGCGCTGGACCTCGTCGCGCAGGCGCCGCTGCAGATCCCGGCTGCTGAGCTTCGCCCTCATACCGGCCGGCATCAACTGGGCCAGCGCGGTCAACGACCGCCTCGCGGCGTGCACGCGTGGCGCGGAGGATCGAGCTTGATCACCCAGAGGGCGCAATGCTAGAGCGAAGCTCGTCCGGGGCTTTCGCGCCAAGTCGGGGTACAGGTGCCGATATCGGCGCGATGATTCGCAACCCCGTGCTCGTTGAGCTGGGGTCGGGCGCCGATCCCGCGGCGGTGGCGGGGATCCAGGACGGCTTGCCTGCGCTGAACCTCCCGGGCACGCTCACGCTGACCGGGCACGCTCAGCTACACGCTGGGCGACGACCTCGGGCGGCGGGAGGGCAACTGGAGCTTTGCCGTCGTCGCGGACTTCGAGGACGAGGCGACGTACGGGGCCTGCGATCTCGAGGCCGAGCACAATCGCCTGCGCGGGCTGCTCGCCCCGTACGCCGAACGGGTCGCTCGCGTGCAGTTCTCCGTGCCCGGCTGATCGGCTTGCTCAGCGATTGCGGCGCAGCACGCGGCGGTCATCCTCGAGTCGGAGGGTCACCCGTGCGGCATCGAGGTGCTCGAGCAGCGCCTGGGCGTAACGGCGCGACGTCGAGAGCTCGTCGCGCAGACGGCGCAGCGTGATTGCGCCTTCGGTCGCGATGATCGCCGTCACCCGCGCACCGACCGCGTCGATCACGTCGGCGTGCGCGTACATGTCGCGTCCGACCCGGACGGCCACGCCGGCGTCGCGCAGCGCAGGGAGATGCGCGGAATCCGCCCCGAGCTCGGCGAGCGTGGGCGGCTCGTGGCCGGCCTCGCGCAGCCGTGCCGCGAGAGCGGCCGCGGCGGGGTCCAGCATCGGCGCGGCGCGGGGCCCGTCGGGTCCCGGCGCGGGCGGTGGCCCCGGCGCAGGCGGCGCGGGCAGCGTGGGAGGCTCGGCCGGCGCGCCCCGCTCCAGTCCCGCCAGGCGCTCGAGCACCTCCTCCCGGCGGCCGTGGCGGCGAGCGCGCGGATCCAGGACGACCCCACCGCCGAGCGTGTCGGGCGGGGCGATCGAGCGCAGCACGATGTGATCGCCGGCGGCGGCGAACAGCGGGCGCTCGAGCCGCAGCTGCCACAGGCGGCCGCCGAGGGCGATCGCCCGCCCGGGCACGTCGCGCGTGCCGTGGTGAACCTGGAGGCGGACAGCGCTGCGTGGCTCGACAGTGAGCGTGAGCGCGGTGTCGAGGATGAGGCTCGGCTCCAGGTCCGCGTCGGCCGAGACGAGCGCGTCGCCCCGAGCCACCTCGCGGACGGCGAGGCCGGCGAGGTTGACAGCCACGCGCTGCCCGGCCAGGGCGCGCTCGGTCGGCGCATCGTGCACCTGCACCCCGCGGACGCGCGCCGTCCGGCCGGAGGGCAGTAGGCGGACGCCGTCACCGGGAGCGAGCGAGCCGCTCCACAGCGTGCCGGTGACGACCGTTCCCGCCCCGCGGATCGTGAACACGCGGTCCACGTGCAGGACGGCCGCCTCGCCGCGCCGGTGGCGCTCGACCCGGCCGGCGATCCGTTCGAGCGCGCGCGCCACGCCGTCGACCCCGTCGCCCGTGCGGGCGCAGCACGGCACGACCTCTGCGCCAGGCAGGAGCTCACGCGCCGCGGCCGCGGCGTCCCGCGGGTCGCACCGGTCGGACTTGGTGATCGCGACCACCCCGCCCGTGATGGCCAGGGCTCCGAGTACGGCCGCGTGCTCGCGGGTTTGGGGCATGACGCCGTCGTCGGCCGCGACCGTCATCAGGTAGAGGTCGATGCCGGTCGCTCCGGCGACCATCGTGCGCACGAAGCGCTCGTGCCCGGGGACGTCGACGACCGACAGCCGCCGCCCGCCGGGAAGCGTCAGCGGCGCGTAGCCGAGTTCGATGGTCATGCCCCGCGCGCGCTCCTCGGGCAGCCGGTCGGTATCCACGCCGGTGAGCGCGCGCACGAGGGTGGTCTTGCCGTGATCGATGTGGCCGGCGGTGCCCAGCGTGAGTGGTGTGGGCGCGCTCACCGCTCGCGTGCGGCGTGGACGGTGGTGTCCAGCGTGGGTGGCGTGGGCGCGCTCACCGCTCGCGTGCGGCGTGGACGGTGGTGTCCAGCGTGGGTGGGGTGGGCGCGCTCACCGCTCGCGTGCGGCGTGGACGGTGGTGTCCAGCGTGGGTGGCGTGGGCGCGCTCACCGCTCGCGCGCGGCGCGGACGGTGGTGTCCAGCGTGGGTGGCGTGGGCGCGCTCACCGCTCACGCGCGGCGCGGACGGCGGCGCCCGCGCGCCCGACGTCCTCGTCGGCGAGCGTGCGGGGGTCCAGCAGCAGCCGGCCCTTGTGCACGCGGCCGAGGACGGGCGGTTCGCCGCGCCGCAGGGCCGCCGCGAAGGCGTCCGCGCCGGCCGGGCCGGGGTCGAGCGCGACCACCGGACCCGGGAGCTCGAGCAGGGGCAGCGCGCCGCCGCCGACGCGCGCGATCCCCTCCACGACCTCGCCCCCGGTCGCCTCGGCCAGGCGGGCGGCTCGCGTGCGCAGCTCGGGCTCCTCGGCGGCGAGCATCGCGAGCACCGGCAGCTCCCGGCGGGCCGCGTCCGGATCGCGGTAGAGCGCGAGCGTCGCCTCCAGCGCGGCGAGGGAGAGCTTGTCGATGCGCAGCGCACGAGCCAGGGGATGGGTCCGGCAGGCCTCGATCGCCGCGCGGGTCCCGACGAGCAGCCCGGCCTGGGGGCCGCCGAGGAGCTTGTCCCCGCTGAACGCGACGAGCGCCGCGCCCGCGCGCACCGAGCGCCGCACGGGCGGCTCCCCGGCGAGCCGCTCGAGCAGGTCCGCGTCGAGCACGCCCGAGCCGACGTCGTCGACGACGGGGGGACCGAGCCGGCAGAGCGCCTCGATCTCGACCTCCTCGGTGAAGCCGAGCGTGCGGAAGTTCGACGGGTGCGCGCGCAGGATCGCGCCGGTCCGCTCGCCCACGGCGCGCTCGTAGTCGGCCACACGGGTGCGATTGGTGGTGCCGACCTCCACGAGCAACGTGCCCGCCTGGGCGAGCACCTCCGGGATGCGAAAGCCGCCGCCGATCTCGATGAGCTGCCCGCGGGAGACGACCGTCTCCCGCCCGCCGGCGAGCGCGGCGACCGCCAGCAGCACCGCGGCGGCGCCGTTGTTGACCGCGATGGCCGCCTCGGCGCCGGTGAGCTCGGTCAGCAGGTCGGCAACGTGGTCCTGGCGTGAGCCCCGGCCTCCGCCGTCGAGGTCGAGCTCGAGGTTGCACGACCCCTTGGCCACGCGCGTGACGGCGTCCCGCGCGGCCGCCGCGAGGGGCGCGCGTCCGAGATTCGTGTGCACCACGACTCCGGTGGCGTTGAGCACCGGACGCAGGCTCGGCCGCAGGCGGGCGCGGGCCCGCTCGACGAGGTCGGGCTCGTCGGTGGCCCCGTCCAGTAGTTCGGCGCGCCGGGCCTCGAGCTCCTCGCGGGCCACCGCGGCAGCCAGCCGGTCCACCGAAGGCAGCGACCGCAGCCGGGAGCGGGTGGCGTCGTCGGTCATACGGAGCGGCGAAGGAGTCGAACCTTCCAGCGCGGTCGGCCGCGCTCCGCCCGGTTTTGAAGACCGGGTGGGCCACCGGGCCCCGGCCGCTCCACGATCATCAGATCACCTCGATGGTCCCCGGCTCGCCGGCGATCAGCTCACCGACGACCGCGCCGGAGATCTCTGCCGCGCGCTCGGGGACCACGGCGACGAGGAGCCCGCCCGAGGTCGTCGCATCGCACACCAGCCGGGCCCGCGCCGGGTGAAGGCCGGCCGCGAAGGAGGTGAACGTCTCGGCGTACTCGCGGTTGCGGCGGCTGCCGCCCGACACCGCCTCCTCGCTGCCGAGCAGCTCCAGCACGCCGCCCAGCACGGGGACCGCGTCGGCGTTGACCCGCGCGGCGAGGCCGCTCGCGCGAGTGAGGTTGTGCAGATGCCCGAGCAGCCCGAAACCGGTCACGTCGGTCAGCGCGTGCGCTCCGGCGGCCCGCGCGGCGGCCGCGGCGTCGGCGTTGAGCGTGACCATGACCTCGACGGCCCGGTCGTGCAGCGGATCGCCGGCGCAGAGCAGGCCACGCTTGATCGCCGTCGAGACCGCTCCGACGCCGAGCGGCTTGGTCAGCACGAGCGCGTCGCCCGCTTGTCCACCGGCGTTGGTGAGCAGTTCGTCCACCCGCACGATCCCGGTGACGGCCAGGCCGTACTTGGGTTCGGGGTCGTCGATCGAGTGCCCGCCGACGACCGTGGCCCCGGCGCCGCACACCACCTCGGCGCCGCCACGCAGGATCTCGCGCAGCACCTCGCCGCCGAGGCGCTCCAGGGGAAAGGCGACGATGTTCAGCGCCGTGAGCGGCTCGCCGCCCATCGCGTACACGTCGGAGAGCGCGTTGGCCGCGGCTATGCGGCCGAAGTCGTACGGGTCGTCGACGATCGGGGTGAAGAAGTCGATCGTCTGGACGAGCGCGAGGTCATCGGTGATGCGGAACACCGCGGCGTCGTCGGCGGTGTGAGAGCCGACCAGCAGCCGCTCGTCGGTGCCGCCGGGCAGGTCGCGGACGATCGGCAGCAACGCCGCGGCGGGGAGCTTGCACCCGCAACCGGCCCCGTGCGCGAGCGAGGTGAGGGGGATCGGCGCTGATGACACGCGGTCAGCCTAGTAGTGAGGGAGACGCGCCGCGTCAGCGGCGAAGGCTGACCTGCAGCCCGGGCGTGCGCACGCTGATCGCGCGGGCGCGTGAGCCGCGCAGCAGGTCGGCCAGCCATTCGTCCCGGGCGGCCGGACGCGGGCGGATCGGCTCGATCGGGGCCTTGGCGGCGTACATCGCGTCGACGTCGGGCCCGGCGATCAGATACCGCAGCAGCAGCTCCTCGTCGGAGACGTGCGGGCCGTAGTCGCGGCGGATCTCGGCGATCGACGGCTGCGGCGGGCCGTCGGCGGCGAGGATCGCCCGGCCGCGGGGGGTGCTCGAGACGCGGTCCAGAAGCTCGGGGGCGACCGGGCCGGGCGGCGTGCCGTACCAGCCGGCGAGGTACATCATCGTCTCGTCGGGGATCGTCGCCCAGCGCTCCTCCTGGGTGACGTGCAGCAGCGCCTGGATCCCGACGAGCTGGGAGAACGGGGTGGCCATGATCGGCCACCCGAGCTCCTCGCGGACGCGGATCGACTCCTCCAGCAGCGCCGGCAGCCGCTCGGTCATCCCCACCTGCGCGAGCTGCTCGCGCAGGGTGCCCATCATGCCGCCGGGGAACTGCTGCTGGATGGCCGCGACCTCGTACTCGACCGGGGCGCCGCGCGGAAATCCCTCCTGGTCCGCAAGGGCCCCGAAGTGCGCGGCGACGTCGGCCAGCCGGCTGTCGTCGATCGCGACCTCGTGTCCGAGCCGGCGCATGTTGTCGATCGTCACCTCGGTCGAGGGCATCGAGACGCCGTTGGCCATCGTCGAGACCGCCGTGTGCAGGATCGTGGCCCCCTCCTGGACACCGATGATGTGGTTGAGGTTGGCCATCGCGGTGCGGTTGTGGAAGTGCAGCTCCAGCGGCACGCCGGGCGCGCCCTCGCGGATGAGCCGAACCCAGTGTCGCGCGCGCTCGGGCCCGAGCACACCCGCCTCGTCGCCGAGGATGATCGTGTCGAGGTCGCCGCCGGCGACCATCCGCCGCACGATGCCCGCGTAGTACTCATCGGTGTGGACCGGGGAGAAGGAGAAGTTGATCTGCGGCGAGGGCGCCACCCCGGCCGAGCGGGCGACGTCGGCGACCTTGAGCAGGTGCTCGACGTTGTGCAGACAGTCGAACAGCCACAGGCTGCGGATCCCGTGGCGGGCGAGCGTGCGCACCCACAGCTCGATCACCGAGTCGGGCGTGATGCCCATTCCGACGACGCCGTTGGGCCGCGTGCCCGCCCGCAGGGGAGAGTCCGGGAACGCCGCGCGGATCGCGTCCAGCCCCCGCCACGGGTCCTCCCGCCGGTAGCGCACCAGCACCTCGAACATCGAGGAGCCGGTGAGATCGACCGCGCGGTAGCCGGCCGCGTCGATCACCGGGGCGATCGACAGGATGTGGCCCGCGCGCATGCGCATGCCCCACAGGCTCTGCTGCCCGTCGCGGAGCGTCTGGTCGACGAACTCGATCGGGGTCACGAGGCGCCCGTCAGCCGGCGGGTTGCGGCTCGAGTGCGGCCGCATGATGCTTGACGTAGGTGTCGTCGTCGTAGTGGCGACGCTCGTGCACGGACGAGCTGAAGTCGCGCGCCCGCTGGTTGTACTCCTCCTGGGTGAGCTTGCCGCGGGTCGTCGTGTACTTCGCCGCCTTCGCCGGAAGCGAGGAGCTGCCGATCTGGATCGGGCCAGTCGTCGAGGTCCACTCCTCGTCGGCGAGCACGGAGTAGGGGATCGGCGTCCACATCTCGCCGCGTGCGCCCGTGTAGCGCTGCATGTGATGCTCGGACTGCTGCTGGGAGCTGAGCGAGAGGTAGCCGACGAGCTCGGCGATGACCCCGCCGCCGTACTCGTCGTTCATCAGCGGGCGGAAGCGCTGGACGCGGTCCTCGATCGTGAACCACTCATCCTGGTCATAGACACCCGCGAAATGCGTGAGGTCCTTCAGGACCCCCGCGTAGACGAGCAGGCCCGCATCGATCATCTGCTCGCGGGTCCACCCGGCCATCGTCCGCCACATCGCCGCCGTCGCCCGCTCGAAGCGCTCGCGCTGCTGGTCGAGCTCGTCGGCGAGATCGGACGCGTTGCCGGTGCTCAGCGGGACGTATCCGTCCGAGAGCGGGTCCGAGGTGAACAGTCCGACGGCCACCAGGTTGTGCGCGTCGTAGGCCGGGCTGGCCTCGAAGCTCCCCCAGTCATCGACCATGTTGAAGTGCGTGTCCCGCATCACGACCGGGACCGTGAGGTTGTTGTGCTCGATCTCGCAGGCGACCCCGTCCATCCATGGGTAGTCACACTCGGCGAGGTCGAGCGCGTCGCGCACGAGCATCTCGTGGCCGGAGGTCGTGCGGTACGGACCGTGGTTGCAGAAGCTCAGCCGGCACTCGCAGTGGCTGAGGAACCCGTAGGCCGACACCGCGGCCATGAAGCGCCCGAACGAGGTGTGCAGGCGATCGCCCGGCGTGACCCCGATGCAGGCGTCCTCGAGCTCCCGCGTCTGGCGGGCGGTGTGGACCTGGTCGCGGTAGCCGCGGTCCGACGGGTACACGCCGCGGTGCGCGCGGTGGTAGGCGAGGTTGACGCGCTGCCCGAAGTCCAGGACGGTCATCACGTCATCGAGAACATCGGTCGGCCGGAGCATCCCCATGTCGATCATGAACTGTCGCGCGCCCAGGTAGAACTGGGGGATCAGGTGCATGGTGATCGTGTTGACGTAGGAGCCGACCTGACGGGCGCGGTCGCCGATCTCCTCCGCGGGCATCGCGGCGTCGACCTTGCGCAGCATCTCCGGCCAGCGGTAGAACGCCTGGTAGTAGGAGAGCGCGATGTAGGGGTTGACCGGGAAGAGCTTGGACTCCTGAACGGTCCGCGTGGTGCACTGGAAGTAGAAGGACTCAGAGGCCTTCTGCAGGAACTCGTTGGCCCGCAGGATCTGCAGCTGGCTGTGTGAGGTCGGCATCTTCTCGGCTCCTCAGCTGACCTTCACGATGCGGGCACGGGCGGCCTCGGCGGCCTCGGCGTCGGCGTAGGCGTCCGCCGCCGGGCGCGAGTACTCCACGAGGATCCGGTCGCCGTCGGCCAGCCCGTCCAGACGGGCGTTCATCAGGCACGGCACCCAATACTCCCGGGACAGGATCCCCAGGTGCGAGCGGGTGGTCCCGCCGAGGCAGACGATCGCGGTGAACTGGCCGAGGATCGGCGCGGTCAGGGTGCCGCCCGAGTCGTCGATCACGGCGATCGTTCCCTGCGGCACGCCGTTGTCGAGCATGTCCATGACCACGTCGATGTCCGACACGTAGCGGGCCGTGCCCTCGATGTCGGCCTTGGCGCGGAAGACGTTGTCGCCCGTGCCCACCACGCGCCGGCCCTCCTCGTCGAGCACCTGCTCGCCCGAGTCGGTGATCCCGGCCAGCGGGTTGTACTTCTCGGGCTCCTCGCGCAGCGAGACCGTGGCGGAGGGCTCGAAGCGGCGCCCGCTCGCGAGCACGTCGGCCTCGATGCGCTCGAAGTCGGCGCGGGTCGGCCCGAAGGCGGGGTCGAGGACCGCCTGCTCCCAGGGCCGCCCGTCGTCGGCGAGCCGCTGGGCCATGAGCGCACGCACGGCCGAGTGGTAGGTCTGGACGATCTCGAACTCCGAGTCGCGCGGCCACGCCTCGGCGTAGGGCAGTCGGGGTTCGCTCATCGGATCGGGCCTCGCCGTCCGCGCCGGACACTCGATGGGGGGTGGTGCTGCCTGGTGAGGCTCATGGGTCCCTCTCCCATTCCGCTGGAATCGCTCCCTCGGCATCGAGCCGGGCGGCGCGGCCTCCGGGGCCGAGCCCGCACCGGCTCTCCGCTCGCACACGCTCTCATACCCAAGTGATTCCCGTCCGCAACTCGGCGCTCTCGGCGTCGAGGCCGTTTGTCGAGGGCGACAACGCCCTGCGCAGCCGTCAGCCTCACGCGCACCGGCGACCCGAACGCCCGGCCTGCGCAGGGCGTATCATGCGGGAGCGTGACGGTCACCGTTCTGTACGAGGCGGTCCAGCACTCTGCGGCCGACGCCGTGGAGGACGGCGAGCGGCTGTGGTTGTCCCCGGCCGACGTCGTCGGCGCGACCGGGTGGGCGCTGAAGCCCGAGGGGCTCTGTCGCGAGCAACTGTGCGTGCCGCTGCCGCGTGACGGCTCCTGGCGGGACGCGAGCGGACGCGTCGATCTGACCGCGTTCGCCGCCGCCCAGGGTCGCGCCGTGGTGCGCGACGAGGGGCACCACGCGTGGGCGTTCGCCGAGACCTCCAGCGCGCGCCGTGAGGCGCTGCGCTCCGGGCGGGCACCGGACTTCGAGCTGCCGGACCTGGACGGCAATCGCCATCGGCTCTCCGACCATCTCGGCCGCAAGGTGTTCCTCTTCACCTACGGCTCCTACTGAGGCTGCAGCTTTGACCTGCCCGTGTGGCAGGTGGTCTACGACGAGCTGAAGGACAAGGGCATCGACTTCATCTCGGTGGCCCTGGACGCGGGCGGCGCGGCGGCGGTGCGGCCGCGGATCGAATGCCCCGACCTCGCCGAGCGTCCCGACGCGATCCGCGAGCTGATGGGCTGGAGCGAGGCGGCCTGGGGAAAGATGAAGGCGCCCGAGTACCAGTGCCTGATCGACGCCGAGCACGTGGTCGCGGACCTGTTCCACATGTACAACGTGCCGCAGGCGGTGTGGATCGATGAGCAGGGGAACATGGTCCGTCCCCCCGAGGTGGCCGGGTTCGGCGACGCGTTCCGCTCGGCCGACACGGAGACGTTCGTGCTGGACGAGGAGGATCGGGACAAGCTCTCGCGTAACCGCCGGCGCTATGTGGACGCGCTCGGCGATTGGGTGGAAAACGGCGCCGACAGCTACGCGGTGATGAGCCCTGAGCAGGTGCTCGAGCATCTGGAGCTTCCCAGCGAGGACGACGTCACGGCCGCGGCGCATGCGCGCCTGGGCGCCCTGTGCCTGGAGCGCTCCGATCACGCCGGTGCCGAGCGCCACTTCCGCGCGGCGACGGCCCTCGCGCCCGGGAAGTGGAACTACCGGCGCCAGAGCATGGTCGTCTCCGAGGAGCTCATCGGAGAGCTCAACGTGGCGCCCGAGTTCTGGGAGACGCTGCAGGCCGTCGGCGACGGCTACTACTACAAGCCGATCGCTCTCCCCGACATGGAGTGACGCCGCGCTCGGGCGTCGAGCGCATGCAGGCCGATGGGCAGGCCGTCGGCGGGGTACGGCCCGGTGCCGTAGTCGATCGCGGGCTCGTAGCCGTCGGGCACGGTCAGGCGGCAGCGCAGCAGCAGCTGGTGCATGATCGCCTTGACCTCCATGCCGCCGAAGTGCATCCCGATGCACTTGTGCACGTGCCCACCGAAGGGCGCCCACGCCTTCCGCTGCCGGGCATCCTCCTGACGCTCGCCGGTGAAGCGCTCGGGGTCGAACACGTCCGGGTCGCGCCACCACGGCGCCATTCGGTGGGTCGGGTAGACCCCGAGCATGCACGTCGTGCCCGCCGGGATGTAGCGGCCGTCGATCTCGGTGTCGGCGATCGCCTGGCGGGCGAGCATTCCCACCGGAGGGTTGATGCGGAGCGTCTCCCTGAAGACGAGGTCCATTCCCGGCAGCGAGTCGAGGTCCTCGTAGCCGATCGTCGGGCGGCCGAGGGCTCGACTCTCCTCGCGTAGGCGCTGCTGCCACTCGGGGTGGCGCGCCAGGTAGTAGCCCATCATGGCCACGGTGATCGTGCTGGTGTCGTGCGCGGCCATCATGGTGAAGATCATGTGGTTGACGACGTCCTCGTCGCTGAAGCGCTCGCCGTCCTCGCTCTCGGCGCGGCACAGCACACTGAACAGGTCATCGCTGTCGTGGGCGCGCCTGTCAGCGATTCGGGCGCGGAAGTAGTCCTCGAGCACCCGGCGGCCGTGCAGGCCGCGATGCCAGGTGCCGCCGGGGACGTCGGCGCGGAGGATCGCCTGGCCGCCCTGGACGGCGTCGACGAATGCCGCGTTGACGCGGTCGGCCTCGGCGCCGAGCTCGCCGCCGACGAACACCTCGGTCGCGATATCGAGCGTGAGCTGCTTGGCGGCGGTGTAGAGCGGGAACCCCGCGCGCGGACGCCAGCCGGCGAGCCCGCGGGCGATCGCCGAGTTCATGACCTCCAGGTAGGCCAGCAGTCGCTCGCGCTTGAACGCGTGCTGGAGGATCCGGCGGTGGTGGTGGTGCTCCTGGAAGTCCATCAGCATCACGCCGCGCTGGAAGAACGGGCCGATGAAGTA
>DATAWZ010000092.1:0-28077 GCA_036266975.1 Solirubrobacteraceae bacterium | reverse complement strand
CCTTCGGCCTGGTCGCCCGCTGGGCCGGGCGGGGCCGGCCGGGGCCGCGCGGCGCGGCGACGGCCTGAGCCGGCTCAGAGCCGTGCGCGCAGCACGGCCGCGACCCGCTGGGCCTCGATCGCCGTGCCCGCCGGATTGAGGTGGATGCCGTCGGGCTCGCGCACCTGGACCTCCTTGCCCCGGTAGCGGATCGCGGGCTGATAGCCGTCAGGCGTGAAGAGCAGGTCCATCCTGAGCACCTGCACCCGGGCCAGGCCCGTCGCGGCGCTCACGATCGCGGCGTTGACGGCCTGCGTGACCGTGACCGCGACGGGGCGCAGCGGCAGCGGGATGGTCAGGAAGATCACGCGCGCGTGGCCCGCGCGGTAGATGTTCATGAGCCCGCGCACGAGCCCGGCCAGCCGCGCGGTCCAGGCCGCCGAGCAGCAGTTGAGCGTGGCGCCGGTCGCGCTCGTCAGCGGAAACCCCTCGTTGGCGCCGATCGACAGCACCGTGACCGCCGGGTCGTACGCGGCGAGCTGCGCGCTGGCGAACGCGGCCGTCCAGTAGCCGCCGCTGATCGAGGCGCCCGGCTTGACGTCGCTGAGCACGTCGGCGCGCGCGCCGAGGTCGTCGGCCAGCGCGCTGTCGACGCCGCCCGCGGTGGAGTCGCCGGTCACGAGCACCGTGGGCACGGCCCGCACCGGCACCGGCGTCACGCCGACCGCGAACCGCTCGCGCTGCGAGAAGGGCCCGATCCGCAGCTGCACCTGCCAGTCGCCCCTGCGTCGCGGGCGAATCGGCACGCGGGCCGCGGTGACGAGGATCGGCAGGGTCACGCGGCGACAGTGGCGCCGGCCGTGCGGCGGTCGCAGGCACAGCGCGACGGCGGTCCCGCCGAGCTGCCAGCGATCGACGATGCCGACGGCCGCGGGCTGTCCGACCGCCACCCGGCTCGGCACCTGCAGCGCGAAGCGGCGCGCGCAGGACTCGGTGCTCACGCTGGTGATGCCATGCTGCGGCGGCTCCCCCGGCGGCGTGGCCGTCGCGGCGAACTCCCGGACCTGGCGGTCGCAGAGCCACGACGCGGCGGCGTAGAACGGGGTTTCCTGGCCGCCGTTGGCCGTGGCCGTGCGCACGCCGATCAGGCGCGCTCGGCCGCCGGCGCACTCGTAGAAGGTCACCGGAGCCCCGTCCGCGCCGAAGAAGTACAGGTCGATCAGGCCGGTGCGGTTCGTGGCCGCGGCGAGCTGCGACGTCCCCTGGGCCAGCGGGGCACACGGAGCGATGATCGGCGCCTGCGCACCGGCGGTGAGCGCGGTCCACGCGATCACGACCACGCCCAGCGCGGCGACTGACAGAGCCCGCCTCACCGACGCGAGGCTATCGATCGCGGGGCGGTCGCGCTCCAGCGCCCGAGAGTCGCCATAATTCCGTCGACTGGCCAGTCAGCCAAAAGGAGAGAGAGTTGGACCTCAACGACACCCCAGAGCAGGCCGCGTACCGCGCACGGGCACGCCGCTGGCTGGACGAGCACAAGGGCGAGGCGCCCGTTCTCACCGGCCCCGGCGCCCTGACCGACGAGCAGGAGATCATCGCCAAGCGGCGCGAGTGGCAGGGGCGCCTGGCCGCGGCCGGGCTCGCCGGGGTGACGTGGCCCAAGGAGTTCGGCGGGCAGGGCCTGGGGCCGATCGAGCAGGTCACGACCAACCAGGAGATCGGCCGCGCCGGCGTGCCGAGCGTGCTGGACGCGATCGGCATCGGCATGCTCGGCCCGACGATCATCGCCCACGGGACCGACGAGCAGAAGGCGCGCCACCTGGGACCGATGCTCCACGGCGATGAGGTGTGGTGCCAGATGTTCAGCGAGCCCGCCGCCGGTTCAGACCTCGCGGCGATCCAGACGCGCGCTCGCCAGGACGACGACGGCCACTGGCGCGTGACCGGACAGAAGGTCTGGACGACCAACGCGCAGTTCGCCGCCTACGGGCTGATGCTCGCCCGGACCGATCCCGACGTGCCCAAGCACAAGGGCCTGACGATGTTCATCGTGCCGATGGACGCCGAGGGCGTGACCATCCGCGGGCTGCGCCAGATCTCCGGCGAGGCCGAGTTCAACGAGGTCTTCCTGGACGACGTCGACCTCGGCACCGACGCGGTCGTCGGTGGCGTCGGCAACGGCTGGGGCACGGCGCTGACCACGCTGATGTTCGAGCGCGTCACGATCGGGCTGGGCGGCGAGGGCCTCGGCTATCGGTCCGACCGCTTCGCCCGCGCGATCGCCGCCGACGAGGCCGCCCGGCGCGACCCCGAGGTGCGCCGCATCCTCGGCGAGATCGTCTCCGAGCTCACTGCCGTGCGCTTCACCGGCTACCGCACGCTGACCGCGCTGCAGCGCGGCCAGATCCCCGGCCCGGAGGCCGGCCTGGCCAAGGTGACGATCGTCAGCAACGCGGTCCGCGCCGGCGACCTGGTCGCCGACGTGCTCGGCCCGGCGGCCCTGGCCGATGGCAGCGAGTGGGCCTACATGATCTCCTTCCTGCCCGGCCTGAAGTCGGCCGGCGGCACCGAGGAGATCCTGCGCAACACGGTCGGAGAGCGGGTGCTGGGGCTGCCGCCCGAGCCGCGCCTGGACAAGGGCGTGCCCTTCTCCGAGCTGCGCGCCAAGGAAGGAGCGACGCGATGAACCTCGCGCTCTCCGACGAGCAGGTGTTCCTGCGCGAGGCCGCCCGCGGGGCCCTCGCGCGCGTGGCCGGCGTCGCCGTCGCGCGGGCGGCCGCCGACGGCGAGGGACGGCCCGACCTGTGGCCGACCGCCCGCCAGGCGGGCTGGCCCGGCCTGCTGATCTCCGAGGGGCGCGGCGGTGCGGGCCTCGGCGTGTTCGACGCGATGCTCGTGCTGCAGGAATGCGGCCGGGTGCTGGCCGGTGTGGCGCTGCTCGGCCACCTGCCCGCCACGAGCCTGCTCGAGGCCGCCGGCCGCGACGGAATCGAGCCGCTGGCCACCGGCGAGCGGCGCGCGGCCTGGCTGCCGGCCCGCCCGCCGTGCGACGTGGAGCCGAATTGGACGACCGATCCCGAGCGCGGGCTCGCCCGCGCGCCGGTCCCGACCGCGGGGCTCGAGGGCGATCAGGCCGTCGTCAGCGGCACCGTGCACTGGGTGCCCGATGCGCCGGGTGCCGACGTGCTCATCGCCGTCGCGGTCGCCGGCGATGAGCCGGTCGCGGTCCTGCTCGAGGCGAATGCGGCCGGCGTCACCGTCACCGAGGCCGACCGCTACGACCCCACGCGCTCGCTCGGGCACGTCACGCTCGAGGGTGCGCGCGGTGAGCGGCTCGGCGTCGACACCGAGCAGATCGCCGCGGCCTGGTACATCGCCCAGTCGCTGATCGCCGCCGAGTCGATCGGCTCGGTGGAGGTCGCGCTCGACGCCTCGGTCGCCTATGCCAAGGAGCGCCACACGTTCGGGCGGGCGATCGGCTCCTACCAGGCGATCAAGCACGCGCTGACCGAGGTGCTGCGGCGGCTGGAGAACGGCCGCTCGCTGCTCTACTACGCGGGCTGGTCGCACACGGGCGCGCCGGACGAGTTCCCGCTGGCCGCAAGCGCCGCGCGTTCGGCGGCGGGTCGGGCGCTCGACTTCGCCTCGAGCGAGCTGATCGCCGTACACGGCGGCATCGGCGCCACCTGGGAGCACGACGCGCCGTACTTCTACCGGCGCGCCCAGCTCTCCCGCCGGCTGCTGGGCGGCACGGCCGACGCCACCGATCGGGTGGCGAGCCGGGCCCTGGCGACGGTCTGAGCGGTGCCTCGGCGGGCGAGGGCCGCGGCCCTCGCCCGTCGGCTGGGTCCTACTTCCGCTTGGTGGTTGCAGGCTGCACGGACGGGTCAAGTCCCTCGGGCAGGATCTTGACGGCGTGAGCACTCCGCGCGAGCATGACGATGGGCCGGCGAAGCCGATTCCGCCGGGGAGAACGACCCCATGTGGCGCCCCGGGACCGTGCCGCGGGCGTCGGGCACGCATACCACCGCTTCCAGACCCCCGTTGGGATCAAGCCCCGCTTGCGCTTCGGCGGGTGCGGGTCGTCTTGTGCCGCCCCGGGGCCGAAACGCCTCGTCGCCTCAGCGCGACTGTTGAGCGACCGCTCGGCGGTGTGAGGCTCGCTCGTCAGTACTTGACGGTGATCGTCTTCTTGGTTCGCGGGTTGAACATCGCGATGCCGTCACTGCTTGAGGCCCGCTCGAGGTAGCCCTCCTTCCGCAGCTTGGCGATCTCCGCCTTGGACGCCGCGCCGCCGACGATCGCGTCGCTGTCCGAGCCCTCCAGCTGAAGGTCCTCGGTATGGGCGCTGGTGCTCTTCTCGCTCATTCGTCTCCCTCCTGATGGCTGAATCAACTGTAGACGCCCGGCGGCGGCCGGGGGGTCTCAGTTTGGTCACCCGAGCTGCTGTCCGACCAGGTAGGCGTACAGGCCGTCACGCGCCATCAGCGCCTCGTGGCTCCCCTGCTCGACCAGCCGGCCGCGCTCGAGCACCATGATCAGGTCCGCATCCAGGACCGTGCTCAGACGGTGGGCGACCAGGAACGCGGTGCGGCCCTCGAGCATGCGCGCGAGGTTCTGGCGCACCGTCCGCTCGGATTCGGCGTCCAACGCGCTGGTCGCCTCGTCGAACATCAGCACCGGCGGGCGGTGGTAGAGCGCGCGGGCGATCGAGATGCGCTGCGCCTGCCCCCCGGAAAGACGCATCCCGCTCTCGCCGATCCGCGTCTCGTAGGCCAGCGGCAGCCGCTCGATGAAGTCGGCCGCGTCGGCCAGCTCGGCGGCGGCCCGCACGAGGGCGGGATCGGGCGCCTCCTCGCCGAAGGCGATGTTGGCGGCGATCGTCTCGTCGAACAGGTAGGGCTCCTGGAGCACGTAGCCGATCCGCCGGCGCAGCTCGCGCAGGTCGAGCTCGCCCAGGTCGACGCCGTCGAAGGCGATCGATCCGCCGGTGAGCGGGAGGATCCCGGCCAGACACTTCACGAGCGTCGACTTGCCCGCCCCCGAGCGCCCGACGATGCCGACCGTGGTGCCGGGCGGAATCTCGAGCGAGACCGAGTCGAGGATCTTCACCGACGGCGACTGGGGGTAGTGAAAGCTCGCCTCCCGCATCGCGATCCGCCCCTGGAGCGTCGGGACCGCGCGGTAGGTGCCCTGGGGGCCCGGCTGCTCCTCGCCGTAATCGAAGATGTCCTGCAGGCGGCCGAGCAGCACCTTGGACATCAGGAACGAGTCCCACATCGAGAGCAGCGTCCCCAGCGGCGCGTTGGCGAGCAGAATCAGCGAGTTGAACGCGACCAGCCCGCCGATCGTCAGGTGGTGGCCGAGCACCTCCAGCGCGCCGATGAACAGGAACGCGACGACGGTGAGGAACGTGACGATCTGGGCGACGCTCTCGTACGCCATCAGCGTGAACTCCGAGCGGAACATGCGCCGGGCGAGCTCGCTCAGGTTCTCGACCAGCACCCGCTGCATGCCCTCCTCGCGGCCCAACGCCTTGACCGTGGCGATCCCCTTGATCCCATCCATCTGGCGCGAGCGGTAGCGGCCGTACTCCTCCTCGAGCGCCTCGAACGTCGGTGCCACCCGCCGGGAGGAGTAGCGCATCATCAGCGCGTACAGCGGCACCGTGAGCAGGAACAGCCCGCCCATCAGCGGCGAGTAGACGAGCATGATCACCACCGCGACCAGGAACTGGGTGCCGGCGGTCATCGCCGCCAACCCGCCCTGCACCGCCATCTGGCGGATCTCGCGCGCGCCGTCGAGCCGGCGGTTGATGTCGTCGGTCCGTCGCGTCTCGAAGTAGGACATCGGCAGCCGCAGCATCCGCGCGGCGATGTAGTCGAGCGACTGCGTGTCGATCTCGACCGCGACCCGGCTGAGCAACTGTCCCTGCACGATGCTCACCGCCAGCGAGACCGCAAGCAGCGCGATCATCGACCCGGTCAACACGTACAGGCGCGTGTAGCTGCGCTTGACCAGCACGTGGTCGACCACCTGCTGGGTGAGGACGGGGAAGAGCATCTCCAGGCCGGCGGCCAGCAAGGCGAGCAGGACCCCGACGATCAACGCGCGCCGATGCGGGACGATCAGCGCCCACAGCCAGCCCGCGCTCGCGTTGCCCAGCGGCGCCTCGTCCAGGCGCGGAGTGGGACGCGGCAGCGCCGCGTAGCCGCTCCACTTCTCGAGCAGCTCCTCGCGGGTTACCCGGCGAAGCCGCCGGGCGGGGTCGGCCAGGTAGGCACGATCTCCGTCGAGCGCGTACAGCACGACCCAGTGGTTGGCCTCCCAGTGGATGATCGCCGGCAACGGCACCTCGTCCAGGCGCTCCGTGGAGGCCTTGACCGCCCGGACCTCGAGCCCGACGTGCTCGCCGCCGCGCTGCAGGCCGCGCAGGCTGGTGCCGTCGGCGCCGGTGCCGACCGCCAAGCGGATGTGCGAGAGGGCGACCTCCCGCCCGAAGTGTCGACAGACCATCGCCAGGCACGCCGCGCCGCAGTCCATCTCGTCGAGCTGGCGGACGTGGGGGAAGCGCCCCGGCCGGCCGCGCTGGGGCTCACCTGCGCCCTCGGGCAACTCCTCGAGCTCGAGCTCACCGTCGCCCCCATCGCTCGCCTGCTCGGACTCGGCGGCCTCGGCCGGGAGCAGCTCGGCGAAGTCGAGTGGTACCGGGGCGGCCTGGTGGCGGTAGCCGCGGATCCGATCCTCGATCCGTTCGCGGAACTCGACGTGCTCGCCGCGCAGCGCGTCGAAGGTCGCCCGATCCAGGCGCAGCAAGGCACACGGCTCGAGCGCCTCCACGTTCGCCGAGATCGGCTCGTCGAGGACGAGCGAGCGCTCGCCGAAGAAGTCGCCGCTGCGCAGGAAGCTCATCTCCTGGCGCTCGACGGCGGTGCCGCGGTAGGCGTGCAGGCGGCCGCGCTCGACGATGAACATCGCCGTCGGCGGGTCGCCCTCGCGCAGCGCCAGCTCTCCGGCGTCGAGCTCCACGGTCTCGAGCGCCCGGAGCATCGGCATGATCGCGGCGTTCGGCAATCGCGAGAAGGCCGAGTGCACGCGCAGGAAGTCCGACAGCCGGCGCACCTGGGGCTGCAGCGCGAAGGCCTCGGTGACGCTCGGATGCACGCGGGCGAGGGCGTGGAAGATCGACGCGTCCAACCGCAGCGCCTCCATGTCGCCGGCGGCACGGATGGTCGCCGTGCGGGTCGAGCCGTCGAGCAGCCCCGCCTCGCCAAACGAGTCGCCGGGACGCAGCAGGTTCAGCGAGACCTCCTGACCCTCGCCGTCGACTGCGAGCACTCGGGCCAAGCCCGACTGCAGCACGTAGAACGCGTCGGCCGGATCCCCGGCGGCGAAGATCGTCTCGCCGAAGGAGAACTGCATGCGCACGAAGGCGGCCTGCACCAGCTCACGCACATCGGGCGCGAGCGCGCTCAGCAGGGGGAGCTCGGTGAGCTGCTCAGAGCTCGACATGCCAGATCACCCGCCCGGCCAGGTGACGCTCCAGCGCGTCGGCGATCAGCTCCTCCTCCGCCCGCGCGCGCAGCCACTCATCCTCGAGCGACGGGGCCCGGCGGTCGACGAGCACGATGACTCGCCAGGTCTCCTCACCGGCGAGCGGCCCGAGCAGGTCGCCCGGCGCGGCGCTCATCAGGATCCCGGCCAGCGCCGGGACCTCCTCGCAGTACGCCTCCCGGGCCTGCAGCTCGCCGTGGGCGATCCCGGCCACGTCCTCGAGGGCCAGCCCCTCCTCGCGCACCAGCAGGGCCGCCTCGCGCGCGGCCCCCTCGGAGGGGAAGTCGAGCTGCCGCCATCGCAGCCGCTGCCAGTCCAGGCGGTGCGTGCCCAGGCATCGCTCGATCCGCTCGGGCGTGGCAACCCGCTCACGCAGCGCTCCCTCGGCCGCGAGCACAGCGTCGATCCGCTCGGGCCCCGCGCCCGCCGCGGGCTCGCGGCCCAGCGACCGCGCGGACGCCAGGCAGCGGATCAGGCGCTCGGCCCACCCGTGCAGCGCGCCGCTGAGGACCGCCTCGGTCTCGATCTCCCGGGGCCGGCCGAGCAGGTGGGCATCGACGTCGTCGGTGCTCAGCGACCGCGTCTCGAGCCAGCGCCGGTAATCGTCGGCGGAAAGCAGTCCACGGGCCCGGCGGAAGGCGATGATCGCCGACCGCAGATCGACTTCTGCCTCGCCTGGCGGCTCGGCGAGCGCGCGCTCGAGCGACGCCCACTCGCCCCAGGCGGTGGCGGCACGGATCACATCGCCGTAGTCGAACGACTCGCCGTCGAAGCTGAAGGCCGGGATCGAGTGCAGCGAGGACATGGCAGGCGCTCATCATTCCAGCCTCGCCCGCCCGCGCGGCGACTGCCGCTGGCTACAGTCCGCCGGTCGACACCCAGTCCTGGCTGAAGGCCGTCAGGCGCGAGGAACGGCCCGGCGAGCTGATCGCCGCGTTCGACCTCGCCGAGCGCGGCCTGGAGGAGCACCCCGATGAGCTGGCGCTCAAGGACCGGGCCGTGCTCGCGCTCGCGCTCGCGCGGGCCGGCGCCACCGAGGAGGCGGCGCGACGGTTCGACGCCCACGCGCTGGGCGGGATCGAGGACGAGGACGTCGCGGCGCTGCGCGCGCGGATCGCCAAGGACGCCGCGCTGTCCCGGCAGGAGCCCGAGCGCCGCCGTCCTGCCGCGCGGGCGGCGGAGCTGCACGGCGCGATCCACGCCCGGCCCGGCGTCTACTCCCCGCTCGCGCCAGCTCGCCGGGCTCGCGCTCGACCTGCTCGAGCGCGCGGATGAGGACTCCTACTTCGCGCTGGCCAACGCCGCCGAGGCGCGGCTGCTGCTCGGCCAGGAGCCGGCGGCGACCACGGCGCCCTGGCGATCACCCGCCGGCAGCGGCGCGTGATCTGCCAGACCCTCGGGCTCGACGCCGAGCTGCTCGGCCCGCTCGCCGGTCCCAGCGTGGCCGTCTTCTGCGGCCACATCATCGCCGCGATGGGGGGTTCGCGTCCACGTTTACCCAGTGGGGATTTGCGAAGGATGTCATGAGCAGTCCGTCCGAGCGGACGTGCAGGGACCTCCTCGGCTCAAGCGCGGAGCGTGTCCGCGCAGGCTTGGTGACCGTGGAGCGTGAGAAGGCCCCTTTGAGCATCGTCATGGGAGTTGACCAGCATCCAGGCCAGAACAGCGGCGAGTGGATCGACACCGACACCGGCGAGCTGCAGCGCACGCGCGTGGCGCCGGCGGATCGCGCCGGCGTGCGCAAGTTCCTGTCGCGCTTCCGCGGCCAGGAGTTGGTGGTGCAGGAGCTGCACAGCGTCGGTGCCCAGGTGGGGAGCCGGAATAGCAGCGCTATTTCGGCTCCCGAGGACGCCGCGAGGCGAAGATTTGCAGCCGCGAAGCGGGAGCGGATTTACAGGAGGTGCCGCTAGCCGAGCCGGCCGGGCTCAGAGGTCCCGAGAAGCGCGCCAAGGACGATCGCGCCGATGGGCGGCATCGGCGGGAGCTGGTGATGATCGGTCGGCTGCCGCAGTCGTGGACCCCGCCCGATCACCTGCTGGATCTCCGTGCCCGGGTCAAGTTGCGTCACACGCTCTCTGAGCAGCGCTCGGAGTGGCAGCAGCGGATCCAGGCGGTCCTGTGTCACCACGGCTGCCCGCAACGGCGCTCGTTGCTGACCGGGGACGGGCGCGAGTGGCTGGCCGCGCAACCGCTGCCGGGCGCGGCACGGGAGCAGGTCACGGTCGCGTTGGCGATGATCGACGGGATCGAGGCGCAGATCGGTCCGTTGGACAAGGACGCGCGCGCGTATGCCGCTCGCCAGGTGGGGTGCAAGGCGCTGCAGGCGCACTACGGGATCGGGCCCGCGGTCATGATCCTCGCCGAGCTCGGGGACTGCACCCGCTTCTCCTCCTCACGGCTGGTGGTTCGCTACGCCGGGACGGACATCACCATGCGCCGGTCAGATCAGCGCCGCGCGCCTGGACACCTCTCGCGTCCGGGACCGCCGGCGCTGCGCTGGGCGCTGTTCGAGGCCGCCCAGCCAGCCTGCCGCAAGACCAGCCAGGACCGCCGGTACTACGCCCCAGCGGCCCAGCGGCTCGGGCACGACCGCGCGTGCCTGTCGGTCGCGCGCAAGCTGCTCAAGCGCAGCTATCACACATGCGCGAGCTCGGCCAGGAGGCACTGCAGCCCGCATGAGCGTCCCGGTGCGCGCCAAGCCCCTCGTCACACAGATCGCCGCGGCCGGCTCCCGGCATGCCCCTGCCCGCCACCACCAGGTGGACGGCCCTGAAAGACCGAGCGGCCGCAACGCTTCCCCCAGCGGGATCACCCCATCAAACATCATGTCGCCGGCCCCGGAGCCAACGCGAGGGTCGCGGACCGAAGTAAGGCTGGGCGCCCGCGCGCACCACACCCGCAACCCCATCGACCGCGCACACGCCCCACCAGCCGACCGCCGTGCTTGACGCGGGGCCCCTGCACAAGTAAGGGTTAGCCTGCGTTGGCCTTGCTTCGCAGAGCGCGCCGGCGCCGACGTTCCGCGCGCCTGGCCTGCGCCTGCGCGGCGGCCTCGGCGAGGAGCTGGGCGCGCACCGGCGCACCGTACGCTGCGTCGACGGCGGCGACCAAACCGGTATCCAGGCCGCAGTTGATGCAGAAGCCGTGCTGGGACCAGCCGATCGCGCGCGCGAGCACCTGGTCGGCGTAGGTGACCCCGGCCGGTGAGGCGCCGTAGTACGCATAGGCGGCCAGCCAGGCGCTGCCGTCGAGGGCGGGGCCGGCGCCATCGCTGTAGAGCAGCCACGCGGCAGCCATGACCGAGTCGAAGTCGTCGTAGATGGACGGATGGCTGCTCGTCTCGTGGTCGTAGTGGACGGGGCGTGAGGCGAAGCGGTAGGCGTTGCGCACGAGGTCCCAGGTGGTCACCGGCCCGTTGGTGACGTTGAACTGCATCGGCCCGCCGCAGCAGTCCAGGAAGTTCAGGCCGTGATAGGTACCCGGGGCGGTCGAGAACGCGGTCTCCTGACGGTGGACCGAGGCGATCAGTAGCCAGTTCAGATCGAACGTGCGCGCGGCGGTCGTGTACAGCGGATAGAAGCCGGCCTCCCAGGCGGCTGAGATGTGGGTGCGCCCGATCAGCGCGCCCGGCGGAGTCTGGGCGACCGGCGGAGCCGCGCTCACCGCGGCGGTGTCGACCGCCGGCAGGGTGCGCACGCCGGCCGTGGTCGGCGCGAGTGAGGCGCCGGCCTGGGGTGTCGGGGTCACCACGACGACCGGCGGCGGAGCGGCGCCGCCGGTGGAGCTCGAGCGCAGCACGTGCCAGCTGCCGGTCAACACGACCGCGACCAGGGCGATGCCGACCAGGGCCAGGCCGACCGCAGCGGCGAGGTGCAGGCGCTCGGTTCGCCGAGCAGGTGGGTCGAGAGAGCCGTGATACACCGTCGCGCCGCGCCCCATCGTAGCGACGGGGTGGGCGCCAACTTCTCAGGCCAGGGCGCGCCAGCCGCGGCGGGTGCTGGTCACCGCGAGGGTCGCGCACATCGCCATCACCGCCAGTTCACCGGCCAGCGAGGCGCCCGTGGGGATCTGCAGCGGTCCGGTCGGCGCCGCGGCCGGACGGGCGGCGTCGGCGGGCAGCGCGATCGCGTACACCGCGACCGCGGCGGTGATCGCCACCATTGCGCCCGTGACCACGGTCCCGCAGGCCATCGCGGCGAGCAGCCGCCGGCCGGCGACGGGCACGGCGTACAGGACGCTGCGGGCGGCCACGACGCAGACCGCCCCGCAGGCCAGGCCGGCGAGCCCCCAGGCCGCGAAGGCGCCGCGGCCCGCCACGGTGGGCTGGGCCGCCGGTCGCCCGGCGTGGGCGAGCGCCAGCACGTCGGTGAGGACGGCGAAGGCCCCGACGGCGAGCGGCGGGACCAGGGTCAGCCAGCGCACGCGGCCGGGGCTCCGGCGGGCGTGGCCCAGGACGGCGAGCACGAGCGGCGCGGCCCCGAGAAGAACGGCAAGCGAGGCCAGGCCGAGCACCACGAGGTGGGCGCCGCCGAGGATCTCGTGGCGATGCACATCACCGAACGAGCTCTGCCCCTCGGTGTCCTTGTAGAAGCCAAAGGCGGCGGCGCAGAACAGCACCCAGCAGGCGAGCAGGGCGCTCACCCCGCCGCGCAGCCGCTCGCCGACGTACAGCTCCTCGGACAGACCGCGCGGGGCGCGTACACGCATGACCAGGGCGCCGCGCAGCAAATCGAGGACCGCGAGCGGGCCGGGCGCCGCGTCCTCGAGCAGGGCGTCGAGCTCGTCGCCATAGCGGCGTCGGAAACCGCGCGGGTAGAGGCGATGGACGATGGCCCGGGCCAGACGACGGCTCATGACAGCGCCCCGGCGGCGCGCAGCCGGGCCAGGCCGGCGCGCGCGACGCGCTCGACGCTCTCGAGCTGCTCGGCGAGGGCCTCGTTGCCGGCGGCGGTCAGGCGGTAGGGGCGGCGACGGTCCTCGGCCGGCAGCCCCTCGATCAGCCCCTTGGCCTCCAGGCGCGAGAGGACGCCGTACAGCGTCCCCGGACCGAGGCGCACGCCGGCGAGCTGCTCGACGTCCTGGGTGATCGCGTATCCATGCTTGGGTCCCTCGGCGAGGCTCGTGAGCACGAGCAGTGGCGGATCAGTAGATCGCTCTCCGATGTATCGCATAGCGACATAGTGACACCCGCGCTCGCCGCCATGAGCGCCCAAACCCTCGAGGGCGACAGGACGCGGCGTGCGATCGTTGCCCGGCCCCGTGGGAAGGGGGGCGGAATTGGCGTTCCGCTAGAGGGTGTGGGGAGTTAGTCACGGATAGCGGAACTAACTCCCCACACCCCCCGTCGGGCGGTCCCTTCCCCGGCGCCGGCGAGCGGCGGGCGCGGCGTCAGAGGGGGGCCATGCCGGGCGCGATGCGCGCCTGCACGAGCCGGGGCCCGTCCGTGGCGATCGCCTCGCGCAGCGCGGTGACGAGCTGCTCGGGCTCGTCCACCGACTGGGCGGGTACGCCGTAGGCGTTCGCGAGCGCCGCCACGTCGAGGCCCGGCAGGTCGAGCCCGGGCGCGTCGGTGGCGCCCTCGAGCGCGCCGAACCACTTCAGGATCGCGTACTCGTCGTTGCGCATGATCAGCACGGTGAGCGGGACCTCGTAGGCCGCCGCGGTCCACAGGGCCTGGATCGCGTACTGCGCCGATCCCTCGCCGAGGACGGCGACGACCGGGCGCTGCGGACAGCCGAGCTGGATCCCGACCGAGGCCGCCAGGCCGAAGCCGAGGCCGCCGCCGCTGGTCAGGAAGTAGCTGGCCGGCCGGGAGATGCGCAGCCGCTGGCGCAGCGGCGCGATGACCGCCGGCGCCTCCACGACGAGGATCGCCTCCTCGGGGAGCGCGGCCTTGAGCGCGTCGACCGCCTGGGCGCCGCTCATCGGGGTGCTCGCCGGCGCAGGCTCGGGCGCGGGCACCGGCTCGGGGGCCGGGCGGTCACCAGCTGGGACGCATTCGAGCAGCGCTCGCAGCGTCAGCGCCACGTCGCCGATGATCGCGTCGCCCATCGGGGCCCGCGCGGCCTCATCGGGATCGTTGCCGATCAGCACCAGCCGCGTCCCCTCCGGGAGCAGCGGCCCGGGGATGTTCGGGTAGTAGCAGAACACCGGGGCGCCGACGACGAGCACCAGGTCGTAGCCCTCGAGCGTCTGCGAGAGCGGGCCGACGGCCGGCGGCAGCACGCCGCGGAAGCGCGGGTGGTCCTCGGGGAAGCCGATCCGCCCGCTCCCGGGCAGCGGGCTCGCCCACACCTCGAGCGTCGCGTGCTCGGCGAGGGCGACGGCCTGCGCCCAGGCGCCCGAGGCGTCGATCTCCGGGCCGGCGATGAGCGCCGGGCGGCGAGCGACCGCGAGATCCTCGGCGAGCTGCGCGACGGCGAGGGGGTCGGCCCCGGCCCGCCGGCTCACCCGCCGGCCGATCGCGTGGGCGGCGGCGTCCTGCTCGACCGGCTGCTGCCAGTCGTCCATCGGTATCGAGACGAAGACCGGGCCGGAGGGGGCCATCGCCGCGAGCGCCGCCCCCCGCGCAAGTGCGTGCGGGACGTCCTGCGCCCGCGGCGGCTCGAAGCTCCACTTCACGAACGGATGCGGGACGCGGATCGCGTCGCGGTTGGTCAGCGTGGCCTGCATCGTCATCAGCGAGCGGGCCTGCTGGCCGGCGGTGATGAGCAGCGGCGCCTTGTTGGCCTGGGCGGTGAAGATCGCCCCCATCGCGTTACCCAGGCCCGGCGCGGTGTGCAGGTTGACGAGCACCGGCTTGCCGGTGATCTGCGCGTAGCCGTCGGCCATTCCCACCGCGACGCCCTCGTGCAGCCCGAGCACGTAGCCGAACTCGTCGGGAAGCTCGGCGAGCATCGGCAGCTCGGTCGAGCCGGGGTTGCCGAAGATCGTCGTCATCCCCTGCGCGCGCAGGAGCTCGTGCAGCGCATCGCGGACGGTCTGCATCAGCGTGCCTGGGCCGGGGTGAAGGCCAGCGCGTGCCGGGGACCCATGATCGGTCACTGTACCCGCAGCGTCCCACCCGCCGGCGGGCGTGGCCGGCCCTCGTCACCTACGCTCCCGGAGACCGGCGCCGCCATCGCATGGCTTCATCAGATCATCAGGCCCCGAGCTGGCAGGAATGGCACGAGGCGCTTGCCCTCGTCAGACGGCCGGCGCACCTGCGCCGCACCGCGGCCACCGCCCTGATCGTGGGCACCGTGCTGTTCGCGATCAACCAGCTGAACGTCGTGCTCGCCGGGCACGCCACGACCGCCGTGTGGCTGAAGACCGGACTGACCTATCTCGTGCCGTTCACCGTCTCGAACATCGGGATCCTGATCGGCACGCATCGCGCTCGTGCTCGATGAGCGGGCGCCCGGGGCTCAGCGACCGCGCCCGTCCAGCTCGGACTGCTGCTCGGCGGCGACCTGCGAGACCGTCACGCCGACCCCATGCGCGACCGCGTCGAGCGCGCCGCCGGCTTGGCCAGCTCGCCGCCGTCGAGCGGGTGCCAGGGAATGAAGCCGATGCCCTGGCGCTCGCGGGCTCGACGACGTCCTCGTGCATGCGGTGGCCGACGCTGTAGCGGTTCTGCACGGTGACGATGGGCACCACCTTGCGCGCCGCCTCGATCTCATCCACGCCGACCTGTGAGAGCCCGACCGGGCCGACCTTGCCCTCCGCGAGCAGCTCGGAGAGCAGGCCGAACTGCTCCTCGGCCGGCACCTTGGGGTCGATGCGGTGCCGCTGGAAGGGATCGATGCGCTCGACGCCGAGCCGGCGCAGGCTCAGCTCGCACTCCTGACGCAGGTACTCCGGCCGGCCCACCGGATGCCACTGGCTCGGGCCGGTCCGCACCAGGCCCGCCTTGGTGGCGATCAGCGCCCGGTCGGGATAGGGGTGCCGCGCCTCGTGGAGGATCTCCTCGCTGACCGTCGGCCCGCAGGAGTCGGCGGTGTCGATCAGCTCGACCCCCCGCTCGACCGCGCGGCGCACGACGCGCACGCACTCCCTGCGGTCGGCCGGCGGTCGGGCGGGGTCCCAGACCCCTCGCCGGTCAGGCGCGTCGCCCCGAAGCCGAGGCGGTGCACGGTCCGCCCGTCGACGGCGAAGGTGCCGCTGGCCTGCACGCCGCTCATCACGACGCCGGCGCGCCGGCGTCGGACAGGAAGCCGAGCATTCGCCGCCACGCGTCCTCGCAGGCGTCGGCGTACTCGTCGAACCTGCGGTCGAAGAACGAGTGCGGCGCGCCGGCATAGCTGTAGATCTCGTGTTCGACGCCCGCCGCGGTGAGGCGCTGGTCGAGCTCGGAAACCTGGGCCATCGGGATGTGATCGTCGGCCTCCCCGTACAGCCCGAGGATCGGACCGTGCATGTCCCCGGCGCGGTCGATCGGCGAGGGCATCACCTCGCCCCGGTCGGCGAGCCCGCCGTAGAAGGCGATCACCCCCGAGAAGCCGAGGTCGGGCCGCGTGGCGACCATCAGCGACTGGCTGCCGCCAAAGCAGAAGCCGACCGTCACCGCCGCCCGCACCCCCGTCCGCTCGCGCAGCACCGCCAGGCCGGCGGCCGCGTCGGCCTGTACCTGGGGCAGGCGGGTCTCGGCGACGTGCGGCCAGAAGTCGAAGTCCTCGCCGCGCTCGCCGGTCCCCGCGGTGCGCCCGAAGTAGTCCATGGCGATCGCCGAGTGCCCGGCCTCCGCGAAGCGCTCGGCCAGCTCGACGTAGAAGCGGTACAGGCCGCGCACGTCGGGCAGAATCACCACGCCGGTCGGCGCCGCCTCGGGCGCCTGCGCCAGGGCCGCGCTCACGCGGGTGCCATCGGCGCTGGTCAGCTCGAGCCGCTCAGCGGCAGCGGCGCCGGCGATCGGGACCTCAGCCGGCAGGCCCGGCGGTCGGGAGTCGTGGTCGAAGCACATCGGCGGAGCTCCTTTCGCGGGTGGCCCCAGGGGTATATCCGACGCAGCGCCCCGACACGGTTGTGATAGACCCGACTCATGCGGGCGCGACGGCAGAGCCCGCGGCGGGGCCCGCGGGCTCCGTTGCTGTTGCTGCTGGTGGGCCTGCTCGCGGGCCCGATGGCGGCGTTGACGCTTGGCGCGTTCGGTACGCGGTCCCTGCGGCTCGTCGCCGTTGAGAACACGCCCGGCTACGTGAGCTTCCAGGTCCACGGCAGGCCGGGCTCGACGGTCGTCATCTCCGAGCTGCACGCCGGCAAGGCGCCGGCGCCGCTGGAGACGCTGCACCTGCGCTTCGCCGCGAGCGGGCGGCGCTACGGTGCGCCATGGAGTTGCACGAGCCGCGAGCGAAGCTTCCAGGCCCGCGAGACGCTCCCCAGCGGCGCCACCGAGACCACGCAGATCACGACCACCACGCCGCCCTGCCAGCCGACGCTGACGCTGTGGCCGAGCCCGCCCCGCGTCGGCGTCCACCTGCTGGCGACGATCAGCGCGGCGGCGGGCGGCGGCGGCGTGCTGCAGGCGTGCCTGCGCGCCCCCGGCGGCGCGCGCCAGTGCCAGCGCCTGACCCTCTCCGGCGAAGAGGGATCGGCGGCGTTCGTGCCCAACCGCGTGGGCACGTGGCAGCTGCAGGTGAGTGGGCCGGCGGTCTCGCTGACTCGGCGGGTGGTGGTCGGGACCGGGGCGCTGCGACTGCTCGCCACCGGTGACTCGGAGATGCAGATCCTCGACGACGACATCGCCGATGCCCTGGCCGGCCAGGCGCAGGTCACCGGGCAGGCCTACATCAGCACCGGCCTGACCGTTCCGGGCGGCACGAGCTGGCTCACCCGCGCCCACGCGCAGGCGCAGGGCGAGCGCCCGGACGTCGTCGTGGTGTTCATCGGCGCCAACGACGGATTCGGGATCCCCGACGGGCACGGCCTGGCGCTGTGCTGCGGCGCCCCCTGGGTGCAGGCCTACGCCGGGCGCGTGGAGCAGATGATGGGCGACTACCTGCGCGGCGGCGCCGGGCAGGTGTTCTGGTTCACCCTGCCGGTGCCGCGGCCGGCCAACTTCGCCGAGGCGTTCAACGCGGTCGACGCCGCGGACGAGATCGCCGCCTCGCACTTCCCCGCCGGCGTGCACCTGATCGATCTACGCCCCGTGTTCACCCCGGGCGACCAGTACCACCAGGAGATCGCCTACGGCGGTCAGACGGTCGACGTCCGCGAGGTCGACGGCGTGCACCTCTCGACCGGCGGGGATGAGATCGCGCTTCAGGTGCTCCTCGGCGCGATGCGTCAGGCCGGCGTGCTCTAATACATGAAGAGCACGGCATATGAAGGAAAGGATTACGCAGGACGCCATATGGCGGTACCCTGACAGCGGCATGACAGGGCAGACCGAGGATGAGGTCGGGCCGGGGGCGATCCTTGAGCAACTCAGGCAGGTGTTCCGCGGGACGCAGCGCTTCGTGTCGGTCAAAGCGGCGGAGGCGGACCTGAGCCCCCTGGACTACTTCGCGCTGACGCGGATCGAGGTGACCAAGGGGATGAGCGGCGTGGCCCTCGGGCGCGAGCTTGGACTGGGCCGCAGCTCGATGACCGGTCTGGCCGACCGCTTGGAGGACGCCGGACTGCTGCGCCGCCGCGCGCACCCGACCGACCGCCGCGTGGTCATGCTCACCGCCACGGCCAAGGGACGGCGCGTGGTCGAGCGGTCACTCACACCGGTGCTGAGCGATCTCTCGAAGGCGATCGAGAAGCTCTCGAGCAAAGAGCAGGTCGCGGTCTCGCGGATGCTGGTGGACGTCGCTGCGGCGCTCGAGCGCTCCAGCGACTCCGACGCCACCCCCAGCCCGATGGTCCCGCGGATCCGCACGCCCTCGCGCCGGCCGGCGCGCCCCTGACGTCAAGGCGCCGACAGGCGCCCGATTGCCGCTCATCATGCTGGGTAGGACTTGGGGCATGAGTGAGGCAAGGATCCAATCTACGCGTCCCCTGCCGCGCACGGCGCCGGTGCTCGCGGCGATCGTCCTGACGGCGCTGGCGATCGGGATGTTCATTCTCGGTTCGTGGCTGTCGGTCGTCGTGGGGCTGATAGCCGCCTACGGCGTGTTCGTGGCAGCCTCGGTGCACCTCGAGCAGCGCGGCGTCCTACACATCTGACCCGGCGACCTCGGCGCTGACCGCGTGCAGCAGGGCCGCGCGCAACGCCGGCCACTGCGCGCGGCGCCGATGGTCGTGGGGCTCGAAGTGCTCGGTGAGAGCCAGGCCCCGGCAGGCGCTCAGGACGAGCAGCAGCATCCGCTCGATGCGGGGCCGCGCGGCGAGGTCGCCGAGGATCTCGTACGCGAGCTTGGTGATCTCGCGCACGATCTGCCGCTCGGCGGTCACGAGCCGGGCGTAGAGCTCGGGCTCGTCGGCGGCGGCGACCCAGAGCTTGACGAACACGACGAAGATCGGGCTGGAGAAGTCGCCCCAGAGAAGGTCGAGCACCGCCGGCAGACGCTCGTGCGGGGCGGTCGGCAGCTCGGTGACTCGGCGGCGCCCCTCGGCGATGCGGCGCTGCGCCAGGTGCTCGACGGCGGCGCCGACGAGGTCGACCCGGCGGGGGAAGTGGTAGGCCTCGGCGCCCGCTGACACGCCGGCGAGCTCGGCGACACGGCGCGTAGTCGTGTGGGCGTAACCGACCTCGAGGACGCTGCTGACCGTGGCGTCCAGCAGCTTGGCGCGGGTCTCGGCGCGCCGCTGCTCCTGGGTGCGACGGGCCGGAGGGCTACTCATGGCGTGCATCTTGGCGCGCGGTACGGCGCCCCTGTGTAACAATGCGGCCGCCCGGTTTCTTAGTTGGCACGACGAGAGGACCCGCCCGATGGCCGTCACCGCCCCGCCGCCCGCGCCCCGGCGCTCGCTGTTCGAAGACGAGCACCAGGATTACCGCGAGAGCTTCCGGCGCTTTCTGGCGGCCGAGGTCCGCCCCCACTACGAGGAGTGGGAGCGCGCCCGGATCGTCCCGCGCGAGCTGTTCGCCAGGGCGGCCTCGCACGGCTTTCTGGCCATGGCGGTCCCCGAGGAGTACGGCGGCCAGGGCGTCGCCGACTGGCGCTTCAACGTGGTGCTGACCGAGGAGACGGCCCGCTCGGGGGTCGGCGACGCCTTCATCGGTCCGGGCCTGCACACCGACATCTGCCTGCCCTACCTGCTCGAGTCGGCGACCGAGGAGCAGAAGCGACGCTGGCTCCCTGGCGTGGCCGGTGGCGAGAACGTGCTCGCGATCGCGATGACCGAGCCCGGCACCGGCTCGGACCTGGCCGGCATCCGCACCCGTGCCCGCCGCGACGGCCAGGGCTGGATCCTCGACGGCCAGAAGACGTTCATCACCAACGGGATCAACGCCGACCTGGTCATCGTCGCCGCGCGGACCGGCGAGGAGCGCCACGGCGGCCTGTCGCTGCTGGTCGTCGAACGCGGAATGGAGGGCTTCGAACCCGGCGCGCAGATCGAGAAGCTCGGACAGCACTGCTCGGACACCAGCGAGCTGTTCTTCCACGAGGTCCACGTGCCGGACGAGAACGTCCTCGGGCCGGAGGGGTCGGGCTTCATGCAGCTCGTCGCCCGGCTCGTGCCTGAGCGCCTGGTGCTCGCGGTCAGTGCGATCGCCGGCGCCGAGCTCGCCTTCGAGATGACGCTCGCCTACGTCAAGGAGCGCACGGCCTTCGGCCGGCCGATCGGCTCCTTTCAGCACTCGCGGTTCGTGATGGCCGAGCTGAAGACCAAGCTCGAGCTCACGCGCTGCTTCGTGGACCGCACGATCGAGCGCCATTGCGCGGGCACGGCGACCGTCGAGGAGGCGGCGATGGCCAAGTGGTGGACGACCGAGCTGCTCGGGGAGGTCACCGACGCCGGGCTGCAGTTGCACGGCGGCTACGGCTACACGACCGAGTACCCGATCTCCAAGGCCTGGGTCGACGCGCGCATCACGCGCATCTACGCCGGGACCAACGAGATCATGAAAGAGCTCATCGGCCGCACGCTGGGGCTGTGAGCATGCGCGTCTTCGTGATCGGGGTGGGCATGACCCCGTTCGCCAAGCCCGGCACCAAGGAGGGCGACTACCCCGACTGGGCGCGCGAGGCCGGCGAGCGGGCGCTCGCCGACGCGGCGGTCGGCTACGAGCAGGTGCAGCAGGCCTACGTGGGTTACGTCTACGGCGAGTCGTGCAGCGGCCATCGGGCGGTGTACGAGCTGGGGATGTCCGGCATCCCGGTGTTCAACGTCAACAGCAACTGCTCGACCGGCTCGAGCGCGCTGTTCCTGGCGGCGCAGGCGATCCGCGGCGGGATGGCCGGCTGCACGCTGGCGCTGGGCTTCGAGAAGATGCAGCCGGGGTCGCTCGGGGCGACATTCACCGATCGTGAGCAGCCGATGATGCGCCACATCGAGCTGCTCGCGCAGATCTCCGAGGTCCGCCTGCCGCCCGCGCCGTGGATGTTCGGCGCTGCCGGGCGCGAGCACATGCGCGAGCACGACTCCGGCCCGGAGCACTTCGCGCGCATCGGCGAGAAGAACCACCGGCACTCGGTCAACAACCCCTACGCGCAGTTCCAGACCGAGTACACGCTGCAGGAGATCGAGCAGGCGCCGATGATCTACGAGCCGCTGACCAAGCTGCAGTGCTCGCCGACCTCCGACGGCGCCGCCGCCGCGATCCTCGCCAGCGAGGAGTTCGTCGAGCGCCACGAGCTGAGCTCGCGCGCGGTGGAGATCGTCGGCCAGGCGCTCACCACCGACGCGCCGGCCTCGCTGTCGACGCGCCGCGCGCGCGACATCGTCGGACACGACATGAGCGTCCGCGCGGCGCGCTCGGTCTACGAACAGTCGGGCCTGGGGCCGGAGGACTTCCAGGTCATCGAGCTGCACGACTGCTTCTCGGTCAACGAGCTGCTGCTGTACGAGGCCCTCGGGCTGGCCGAGGACGGCGACGGGGCGCGCCTGGTCGACGACGGCCAGACGACCTACGGCGGGCGGTGGGTGGTCAACCCGTCCGGCGGGCTGATCTCCAAGGGCCACCCGCTGGGCGCCACCGGCCTGGCCCAATGCAGCGAGCTGGTCTGGCAGCTGCGCGGCGAGGCCGGCGCCCGCCAGGTCGACGACGTGCACGCCGCACTGCAGCACAACGTCGGGCTCGGCGGGACCGCCGTCGTGACCGCCTACACCCGCGCGGACAGGAGCGAATGACATGGGTCAGATCTCGACGACGACCGACATCCCGGCGAGCCCCGAAAAGGTGTGGGAGGCGATCTCCCGGCCGGGCACCTACGAGCGGTGGCTGACCATCCACACCAAGTGGAAGGGCGAGGTGCCCGAGACGTTCTCGCAGGGCGCGAGCGCGGTCGAGGTCGTGACGATGCTCGGCATGCCGAACACGATCACCTGGACGGTGCAGGAGTACGATGCGCCCTCGCGCCTGATGATCACCGGGACCGGGATGGCCGGCGTGAAGACGACGTTCGCGTTCGCGGTGCAGTCCGACGGCAACGGCGGCTCGCGCGCCTCGGTGCAGGCCGAGTTCGAGGGTCAGATGATCGCCGGGGCGCTCGGCAAGGCGGTCGAGCAGGACGGCCTGCGCAACCTGGAGGAGTCGCTGGCCAAGCTGTCGGCGCTGGTGGCCTGATGACGACCGGCACCCTCCAGTTCAACGCCGACGGCCTGGGCAACTGGAGCGAGGAGGCGCGCTTCCAGGTCACGCGCGAGCGGCTGATCGAGTACGCGCGGGCGACCAACGATCCGATCGAGGCCCACCTCGCCGGCGAGGTGGCCAGCCCGGCATTCGCGATCGTCCCCGTCTTCCACTCGCTCGCCGAGCCGGCGCTCGACGTGGTCCCGCTGCCGCTGTTCGGCAAGATCCTCCACGGCGAGCAGGACTTCCGCTTTCACCGCCCGATCCGGCCCGGCGACCGGCTCGTCGCGCGCGGACGGATGACCGGCTTTCAGGGCCTGCCGAACGGGACGCGCGCGTGTGTGTACCTGGAGACGCGCACCGAGGAGGGCGAGCCGGTCAACGAGCAGTACGTGACGTTCTTCGTGCGCGGCTTCGACGACGGGCGCGAGGTCGGCGAGCTCTCGCCCGAGCACCGCTTCCCGGCGGCGCTGCGCGAGCGCGAGCCCGCAGTCGACGTGGTGCAGCGCATCGACGAGGACCAGACGTTCCGCTACTCGCCGGCGTCGGGCGATCCGATGCCGATCCATCTCGACGAGGAGGCCGCGCGGGACGCCGGGCTGCCGGGGATCATCGCCCACGGCTTCTGCGTGCTGGCCTTCACCTCGTGGGCGATCCTGCGCGAGCTGGGCGACTCGGACACCGCCCGCCTGAAGCGCCTGGCGGTGCGCTTCGCCAAGCCGGTGCTTCCCGGCCAGGAGCTGCGCACGCGCATCTGGCGTGCCGACGGACCGAACTACGCGTACGAGACCAGCGTCGGCGAACACGCCGTGCTGCGCGACGGCCTGGCCGTGATCTCGGAGAACTGAGGAGGACACCATGGGAACTCTCGACGGCCGCGTGGCGGTCATCACCGGGGCGGGGCGCGGCATCGGTCGCCAGCACGCGCTGCTGTTCGCGCGCGAGGGGGCGAGCGTGCTCGTCAACGACAGCGGCGGCGAGGGCGACGGCAGCGGAGCCGACAGCGGCCCGGCGAGCGAGGTCGTGCGCGAGATCACCGCCGCCGGCGGGCGCGCCGTGGTCAGCGCCGAGGACATCTCCGAGTGGCCGGGCGCCGCGGCGGTGATCGAGCAGGCGGCGAGCGAGCTGGGCGGCCTGGATGTCGTGGTCAACAACGCCGGGATCCTGCGCGACGGCTTCCTGGCCGGCCACGGCGAGCAGGAGTGGGACGCGGTCATCAAGGTGCACCTGAAGGGGCACTTCGCGGTCCTGCGCCACGCCGCCGACCACTGGAAGGCCGAGTCCAAGGCCGGCCGTCAGCCGCACGCGGCGGTCATCAACACCGCCTCGGCGTCGGGCGTGACCCTCCCCAACGCCGGCCAGGCGAGCTACGGCGCGGCCAAGGCGGCCATCGCCGCGCTCACCCTCGTCGCCGCCTCCGAGCTCGAGCGCTACGGGGTGCGCGTGAACGCGATCGCGCCGGTCGCGCGCACGCGGCTCACCCTCGCCACACCGGGGATGGGCGCCGTGTTCGCCGCGGGCGCCTACACCGACAGCGGCCACGACCTGTTCGACCCCTCCAACATCTCGCCGCTGGTCGCCTATCTGGCGAGCGAAGCCTGCCCGCTGACCGGCAAGGTGTTCGCCGTCCAGGGGGGCTCGATCCAGGAGCTCGCGGGCTGGAGCGTCGCGAGCCAGATCGACACCGACGGCCCGTGGGCGATCGAGGACATCGCCGCGCGGCTGGGGCGGGCGGTGGCCGCGGGAGTCTCACCGTGAACGTCGTCCCACGGCACGGTGCCGCGACGCCGTGGGAGGCGTGGCTCAGCCGACGATCTGCAGGGTCACATTGCTCGGCTTGCCGTCAGAGGGCGTAAGCGTGAGCCGGTAGGTGCCGGGAGCGAGGGCCTGCCTGCGCAACGGGTCGGCGTTGGCGCCGGCCTTGCCCGCGAGGGTCATGGTGCCTTTGACCGCGACCACGCGGGTGCAGCGCTCGCGCTTGCGGTTGTGCTTGGTGGTGGCGACGCACCGTCCGCCGACGCGGCGCCCGGCTCTCTGGCGTGCGAGCGTAAGCGTCACGCTGGAAGCGCTCGACAGCGTGTACTTGACCGTCAGCGCGATCTCGCGCTTGCAGGGCTTGTGCTTGCGGTTGGCGAAACTCGGCGCGACGCACTTGCCGCCCACCTTGCGGCCGGCGAGCTTGAGCGTCTTCGGCGAGACGCTGAGGCCGCTCAGAGCCGCGGGAACTGCGATCGCAGCAGGAGGCGTGACCGCGGGGACCGTGATCGTTTGGGTGCTCAGCGCCTTCGTCGATCCGTCGCACGAGGCGGTCTGCCCGGTGTAGATCACCGAACCCGAGCAGCCCGCCTGGTCGGCGATGGCGAGCTGCACGTCGTAGCTACCCGGGAGCGCGTAGGCGTGCTGCACGCTCGGGCTCGCGCTCGTTTCACTCTGACCGTCGCCGAAGCTCCACACATAGCTGGCAATCGGGTAGTCGGGGCTGGAAGAGCCGGACGCGTCGAAGGTCGTGTCGCTGCCGGCGGTCGCGGGCGAGGCCGAAAAGGCCGCGGTCGGACCCCGGTCGGGACCGATCGCGACCGAAAACACGAACGGCTGAAGGCCGGTCGCACAGTCCGACGCCGGGCTACACGGAACGGGCGTCAGCGCCCCGTTTGAGCCGATCGAGAACACCGAGATCGTGCTCGAGCCGGTGCTGGCGACATACAGGTAGCGGCCTGTGGGATCGACTGCGATTCCGGCCGGGTTCGCGCCGGTCATGCAGTTCGACGTCGGGCTGCATGGCACCGGCGTCAGCGCGCCACCGGACCCGATGGAAAACGCCGACACCGTCGCTGATCCGTAGTCGGCGGCGTATACATAGTGGCCCGCGGGGTCGGTCGCAAGCGCCCGCGGGTTGCTGCCAGCGCCTGTGTCGCAGTTCGCCGCCGGGCTGCACACCACCGGTGCCAGCGCCCCGCCGGCCCCAATCGCGAATGCCGACAGCTCGTTCGCGCCTGAGTCAGCCGTGTACAGGTAGCGTCCTGTCGGGTCGATAGCCACCCCATAGGGGGTGCTCCCAGTCGCGCAGTTCGACGCCGGGCTGCACGTGACTGGGGTGAGCGCGCCACCAGAACCGATCGAAAACACCGACACAGCGCCCGAACCGGAGTCGGCGGTGTAGAGATGAGATCCGGTGGGATCCACCGCGACACCGAACGGCGCTTCCCCCGTGCTCGCGCAGGTGGAGCCCGGCGTACACTGCGGCGTGAGCGCTCCACCGGCGCCAATCGAAAACACTGACACGTTGTCAGAGGAGAGGCTCGAGTTGGTGACGTACAGGTAACGTCCGGTCGGGTCGACCGCGACCCCGAACGGGTCGATGCCGGCCATGCAGCTCGAACCGCAGGTGATCGGATCGAGCGTCCCACCCGAGCCGATCGAGTACCCGGCTACGCTCCCCACGTTGTCGTTGGCGGTATACACGTAGCGCCCAGTCGGATCGACGGCGACACCCGTCGGGAAGTCGCCGGCATCGCAGTCCGACACAGGGCTGCACGGAACCGGCGACAAGGCCCCGCCAGCCCCGATCGAAAACGCAGACATCGTGTTCACGCCGCCGTCGGACACGAACAGCGGCACGGCGCCCGCGCTCGCAGGTGCCAGCAACGACGCAACGATCACCGCGAACGCTGCCGCTGCGCGTCGCCCAGAGCACACCACCCCAACCCACGACCCCGCCCTCACCGTGCAAATAATATTCCGCGGTGCAAGCCTGCCGCGCACCCGAGGAGGAGGGAGCCACATGCCCGCACCCGCGACCGCGTTCGTCCACGTCGAGGTCGTCCACCCCGATCCCGACGGGGCGGCCGCGTTCATCATCGAGGAGCTCGGCGGCGAGCGGGTCGAGCGCGGCATCTCGTCCTACCTGGAGGGACTCGCGCCGGAGGGCGAACTACAGGTCATCCACGTGCGCCTGGGCAACGTGGTCTTCCAGCTGGTCAAGCCGCCCGCCCTCCCCGGGCTCGAGAGCTGGTACGAGCAGCTGCGCGACCACGGCCCCAGCGTCCACAACGTCACCGTCTTCGTCGACGGCGTGGAGGACGTCCGCCAGCGGTTGCTCGCGCGCGGGGCCACCCAGGCGGCCGAGCTCGACCTCACCCTCCAGGACGCCGGGCTCGACGTGCAGGGCACGCAGAAGGTGCACGTGCTCGACGCCCGCGAGCAGACCGGCCTGCGCTTCGAGCTGCTCGAGACGATTCCCTCGTGGGTGCCCGGCAAAGGGCCGTGAGCCGCTCAGCAGGCGTATGACGGGCTCGTCCGGCGCCCGCCGGCGAGCAGCGCGCCCACGGCGGTCTCGGGCACCGGCGGCGAGAACAGGTAGCCCTGGGCGTACTGGCATCCCAGGCCACGCAGCAGCTCGACCTGCTCCTCGCGCTCGACGCCCTCGGCGATCACCGACATCCCCAGGCCGCGGGCGAGCTCGACGATCGAGCTGGCGATCACGTACGACGGCGTCCCCGGGGAGATCGCGTTCACGAACGAGCGGTCGATCTTGATCGTGTCGCCGGGGAAGTGGTGCAGCACGGTCAGCGAGGAGTGACCGGTCCCGAAGTCGTCGAGCTCCAGGCCGACGCCCAGGCGCAGCAGCGCGTTCAGGCGGGTGCGGGTGCGGTCGGGGTCGCTCATCAGCGTCGTCTCGGTCAGCTCGAAGCGCAGGCGGCTGGCGGGCAGTCCGCTTGACGCGAGCACGGCGCGGACCTCGCCCTCCAGGCCGGGGTCGACGAGCTGGCGCGGGGAGAGGTTCACGTGCACGCGAACGCGATCGTCGACCAGGCTCCGCGCGCGCCAGCCGGCGAGCTCGACGCACGCGCGGGCGAGCACCTGGCGCCCGAGCTCGACGATCAGGCCGGTCTCCTCGGCGAGCGGGACGAACTCGGCGGGCGAGACGGGCTCGGGATCGTCGTCGGGCCAGCGCGCGAGCGCCTCCAGGCCGACGACCGCGAGCGTGGCGACCTCGACGATCGGCTGGAAGTGGACGGCCACGCGGCGCTGCTCGGCCACCTTGCGCAGCCGCGACTCCAGCGAGACGCGGCTCACCACGCGGGCGTGCATGCTCGTATCGAAGCTCGCCGACCGGCCGGGGTGCGCGGGGTGGGTGGGCCTCCCCTTCTTTGCCGCGTACATCGCGATGTCGGCGTTGCGCAGCAGCTCGGACGGCGACATCTCCCCCTCGTCGACGGCGATGCCGACCGACGCGCTGACCGAGAACACGTACGGCTCGACGCGGATCGGCTCGCGCAGCGCGTCGAGCACGCGCTGGGCCACCTGCTCGGCGTCGGCGCTCGAGGTGACGTCGTCGAGCAGGATCGTGAACTCGTCGCCGCCCAGCCGGGCGACGGTGTCGCTCGGGCGCACCGCGGCCCGCAGCCGCTGGGAGAGCGCGACGAGCAGCTCATCGCCGACCGCGTGGCTGTGGCTGTCGTTGATGAGCTTGAAGTCGTCGATGTCGGCGAAGAGGATCGCGCAGCACATCCCCGGGCGCCGGCGCGAGCGGGCCAGCGCCTGCTCGAGGCGATCCAGGAACAGCGTGCGGTTGGGCAGCCCGGTGAGCGCGTCGTGGAGCGCGTCGTGGATCAGCCGGGCCTCGGCCTGGTGGCGCTGGGTGACGTCCGAGAGCGAGCCGGCCATCCGCGTCGGCGTCCCGTCGGGCTCGCGGATGGCCACGCCGCGGCTGAGCACCCACAGCCAGCCTCCGTCGGCGTGGCGGATGCGGTGTTCGTGCTCGAAGTGGGGCGTCCGGCCCTCCAGGTGCTCGTCGATGGCGCGGCGCAGCGGGCCCAGATCGTCCGGGTGCACGCGTTCGAGCCAGCGCTCGGGCGGGCCGTCGCTGGCACGGTCGGGCCGGCCGAGGACCGTGTTCC
>DATAWZ010000091.1:0-50641 GCA_036266975.1 Solirubrobacteraceae bacterium | reverse complement strand
CTGCCGGAGCGCGCCGCCTGAGGGCTGCCGCGCACCGCCTAACCTGCAGGGCGGAAATGGCAGACCAGGCGCACATCCGCAACTTCTCGATCATCGCCCACATCGACCACGGCAAGTCGACGCTTGCCGACCGGATCCTCGAGCTGACCCACACGGTCGATCCGCGGCTGATGCGCGCGCAGCTGTTGGACTCGATGGACCTCGAGCGCGAGCGCGGCATCACGATCAAGGCCCAGGCGGTGCGCGTCTTCTACGAGGCGCGTAACGGGCAGCCCTACCAGCTGCACCTGATCGACACCCCCGGGCACGTCGACTTCACCTACGAGGTCTCGAGGTCGCTGGCCGCCTGCGAGGGCGCGCTGCTCGTCGTCGACGCCTCCCAGGGCGTCGAGGCCCAGACCGTGGCCAACACCTACCTGGCCGTCGACGCGGGGCTCGAGCTGATCCCGTGCCTGAACAAGCTCGACCTGCCCGGCGCCGAGCCCGAGCGGGTGGCCGGCGAGGTCGCCGATCTGATCGGCGAGCCGGCCGAGGGGATCCTGCGCATCAGCGGCAAGACCGGGGAGGGCGTGCTCGACGTGCTCGAGGAGCTCGTGCGACGCGTGCCCCCGCCCCACGGCGACCCGGCCGCGCCGGCGCGGGCGCTGATCTTCGACTCCGAGTTCGACCAGTACCGCGGGGTGGTCGCCTACGTGCGGGTCGTCGACGGCGTCTTTCGCAAGGGCGAGGAGATCCTCGCCATGGCGGCGGGCACGCTGGCCGAGATCGATGACATCGGATTTTTTACCCCCCAGATGACGCCGGTGCAGCAACTCAGCGCCGGGGAGGTCGGCTACCTGATCACCGGGATCAAGGAGGTCACCCGGCTGCGGGTGGGCGACACGCTGACCACCCGGCGCGACGGGGCCCGCGCGGCGCTGCCCGGCTACCGCGAGGTCAAGCCGATGGTCTTCTGCGGGCTGTTCCCGATCGACTCCGACGCCTACCCGGACCTGCGCGACGCGCTGGAGAAGCTCACGCTCAACGACGCCGCGCTGGCCTGGGAGCCCGAGACCTCCGACGCGCTCGGGTTCGGCTTTCGCTGCGGCTTTCTCGGGCTGCTGCACATGGACATCGTGCGCGAGCGCCTGGAGCGCGAGTATGACCTCGAGCTGCTGGCCACGATGCCCTCGGTGGCCTTCGATCTGACCCTCACCAACGGCGAGGAGCTCGAGGTCCACAACCCCTCGGACATGCCCGATCCCGGCACGATCGCCGAGATCCGCGAGCCCTACATCAGGGCGTCGATCATCTGCCCGCGCGAGTACGTCGGGCAGGTCATGGAGCTCTGCCAGGAGCGCCGCGGCGACCACGCCGGGATGCACTACCTCTCACCCGAGCGCGTGCAGCTGACCTACGACCTGCCGCTGGCCGAGATCGTCCTTGACTTCTTCGATCAGCTGAAGTCGCGCACGCGCGGCTACGCCTCGCTGGACTACGAGCTCGACGGGCGCCGGCCCTCGAATCTGGTCAAGCTCGACGTGCTGCTCGCCGGCGATCCGGTCGACGCGCTGTCGATGGTCGTGCACCGCGACAAGGCCTACGACATGGGCCGTCAGCTGACCGAGAAGCTGCGCAAGCGGATCCCGCGCCAGCAGTACGACGTGCCCATCCAGGCGGCGATCGGCTCCCACATCGTCGCCCGCGAGACGGTCAAGGCGTTCCGCAAGGACGTCACGGCCAAGTGCTACGGCGGGGACATCTCGCGCAAGCGCAAGCTCCTGGAGAAGCAGAAGGAAGGCAAGAAGCGCATGAAGCAGGTCGGGCGCGTCGAGGTGCCCCAGGAGGCGTTCCTCGCCGTGCTCGACATCGGCGACGACGACCGTTAGCCGGTCCGGTTCTCGCGCTCGACGCGGGCGGCCCGGGCCTCGTTGAACTCGCGCCCGGTGCGCACGAACTCGAGCAGCAGCTCGAGCTCGGCCAGGGTGTAGCGCCCGTAGACGCGCTCGGACTGGGCGACGTGCTCGGCGTAGAAGCCGTGCGCGCGCCTCAGCGCCTCGGGGGTGAGCTCGACGAGCACGCGCCGGCGGTCGCCCGCGTCGCGCACGCGCCGCACGTAGCCGGCATCCTCCAGGCGATCGAGCGCGGTGGTCATCGCGCCGGTCGTCAGTCCGCACGCCTCGGCGAGGTGGCCGGCGGTGAGCGGGCCCTCGCGATCGAGGACGTCAAGGCAGCGCATGTCCGTGCGGTTCAGGCCGAGCGCGTCGGCGACCGCCTGGTCGAAGCGCTGGGTGGCGTTCTGCGAGCGCCGGACCTCGTCGACGAGCGCGAGGAAGATCTCCCTTTTCCTTGACATCCGAATTTCTTGACTGTAAAGATACTACGAGATCAAGCGAATATGGAGGGAGCCGACATGCCCTTGGCGATCGACGCCACGGAGCTCAGAAAGACCTACGGCCAGGTCACCGCGCTCGACGGCATGAGCCTATCCGTGGAGGCGGGCACGATCTTCGGCCTGCTCGGGCCCAACGGCGCCGGCAAGTCGACCACGGTGCGGATCCTCTCCACGCTCTCGCGCCCGGACAGCGGCACGGTGCAGGTGGCCGGGATCGACGCGCTGTCCGATCCGGTCGCCGTGCGCCACGCGATCGGCGTCGTCGGCCAGAAGCACGGCGCCGACCCGGAGGCCACCGGGCGGGAGAACCTCGTCCTGCAGGGCGAGTTCTACGGGATCCGCGGGCGCGCGGCGGCCGACCGCGCCGCCGAGTCGCTCGAGCGCTTCGGCCTGGCCGACGCGGCCGATCGGTCGGTCAAGACCTACTCGGGCGGCATGCAGCGCCGCTTGGACGTCGCGATGGGGCTGCTGCATCGCCCGAAGGTGCTCTTCCTGGACGAGCCGACGACCGGCCTCGACCCCGAGGCGCGCGTTGACATGTGGCGCGAGATCGAGCGCCTGAGCGCCGAGGCGGGGATGACGATCCTGCTGACCACGCACTACATGGAGGAGGCCGACAGGCTCGCCCACCGGCTGGCGATCGTCGACCGCGGCCGCGTGGTCGCCCAGGGCACGCCGGCCGAGCTGCGGAGCGACCTGCGCGGCGACACGATCCAGATCGAGCTCTCCGAGGTCAGCAACGGCTCCGCGGCCCACGCGCTGGAGGGCGTGCGCGGGATCGACGACGTGACTCTGGAGGGCGGCACGCTGCGCGCTCGCGCGCAGGACGGCGGGGCGGCGATCCCCGCCGTGCTCGCCGCTCTGGACGCCCACGGCGTGGTCGCCAGCTCGGTGACGCTCGCGCGCCCGTCGCTCGACGACGTCTACCTGCGCCACGCCGGGCACGCATTCGAACGGGAGGCGGCGGAATGACCGCCGTACGACAGAGCTGGCAGGTCACGATGCGCGGGGTGCGGGTGCTGATGCGCCAGCCCGCCTACCTGGGCATCACGCTGACCCAGCCGATCATCTGGCTGCTGCTGTTCGGCGCGCTGTTCAAGGCGGTCACGCGGATCCCCGGGTTTCACAGCGGCTCCTACATCGACTACCTGACCCCCGGCATCGTGGTCATGCTCGCGGTCTCCTCGGCGGGCTGGACGGGCATGGGGCTGATCGAGGACATCAACGGCGGCGTGATGGACCGGATGCTCGTCTCGCCGGTCTGGCGCGGAGCGCTGAACGCCGGCAACGTCGCCTACGCGGTGCTCACGGTGCTGATCCAGACCACGCTGATCGTGCTGCTCGCCCTGGCCCTCGGCGCCCACTACACCGGCGGGGTCGGCGGGGTGCTGCTGCTGATGCTGGTGGCGGCGCTGCTCGCCGCGGCGTTCGCCTCGCTCTCGAACGGGGTGGCGATGCTCGCGCGCCAGCGCGAGACGCTGATCGGCGCGGTGAGCTTCGTGCTGCTGCCGCTGACCTTCCTGTCCTCGGCCCTGATGCAGCAGAGCCTCGTGCCCCACTGGATCCGCACGGTGGCGAAGTTCAACCCGGTCAACTGGGCGGTGCAGGCCGGGCGCTCGGCGGCGATGCAGCACATCGACTGGGGCCTGGTGGGCCTGCGCCTGGGCCTGCTGTGTGCGCTGGTGCTCGTGTGCGGCTGGTTTGCCACCCGCGCCTTCTCGTCCTATCAGCGCTCGCTCTGACCGCTTGCGCGGGATAAGCGGTCGAGCTCAGGCGGCGATGTGCAGGCCGCTGGGGGTGGGGTTGGCGCCGACGGACACGGCGACGGCTTCGAGCAGGCTGGCTCCGATGAGCCGGGTTGACTTGGTGTGGAGGTCGAGCAGGGCATAGGCGGCCAGGCGGCGGCTCACTCGCTGTTGGTCGCGCAGTCGAGCGATCGCGTCGGCCAGTTGCGCCCGTTGCTGGGGTGTGTCGATCTGCATGGCGACGGCGGTGAGCGCGTCCGATCCCCAGTCGGGGTCGTCGCGTTCGATCGATTCGCGGAGGCGTTGGAGGTCTGGGCCGATCAGCTTGGGGAGGGTGACGAGCAGCGAGATGTCGAGCGCCGGGAGGTCCACGAGTCCTTCCCAGAGATGATCGAGCGCTCGGTCTGAGAGGCCGGCGAGATCTTCCGCGGCGTCGCGGGCGAGCTGGCTTACTCGGGCGCGGGCAACCTGGTCTTCGGAGGGGCCGCGCCGCTCGCCGCAGCAGCGTTTGACTTTGCGGCCTGAGCCGCAGGGGCAGAGCTGGTTGCGTCCGGGTCCGGGCACTCGGGCCTCCTCTGGTCGACTGCCTGTGAGGGTTGCAGCTGGGCCGGTCGGAACGGACGACCCCGTCCGGCCTGGTTTGGAGGATTGCCCGTTCGTGAGCGGTGACCTCCTGATCCCGGACCGCGACAGCCGCAATCTGTCGCTCCCACGCCCGATTCAGGAGGTCACTTCACCGCGCCACACGGAAAGGAACCGTGGATCGACGCTCAGAAGAACGGTGACCCCGGCTTGCGCGTCTGCGGGCGCAGGCGCGGCGGCTCGACCTGCTCGATCTCGCACGGCAGCGCGGTCGAGCAGGATGGGTCGGTCTCGCTCGCCGGCTTGGGCGCCTCGAGCGCGTAGAACGTGCTGCCGTCCTCGGCCAGCGCGAGCACGATCCCCTTCAGGGTGGCGGATTGGCCGTCGCCGCCGGAGGTCGCGCTGATCTGGACGAACGGGCTGTCGAAGACGTAGCAGCTCGACTCCAGCGCGATGAAACGGACCTCGGTGCCCTCCAGGAGCGGGGGAGACGGGGCGTACAGGTCATCGCCGCCGGTGCATGCCTCACCGGCGAACCCGCTGCCGACGAGGTGGCTGCGCCCGTCGGCGACCGTGTCGGCGCGCACCTCCCAGCCCGCGTCGCCGATCACGCCCGGTGCGACCGGGTGCCACAGGAAGCTCACCAGCGTGCCGTTGTAGGCGAGCCCTTCCACGCCGCCCTGGCGCACCTGGCCCTGGCAGCCGGCGCTGAAGGGGCAGTCGGTCGGCAGCGCGCCGTGCGGCAGGCTCCTGAGCGTCGCGCGGCCCGGGGTCCACAGCAGCACCTGCTCAACCTGCCCGTGCGCATGGAGATCGACACGCCCGAAGGCGATCCGCCCGTGCCACATCGCCGGCGTCGTGTCCGAGGCGTCCGCCGGGCGCGGGATCGGCGGCACGCTCTCGCGGTTGGTGCTCAGGTCGAAGACGTGCGCGCGGCACCCGCGCCCGCGCAGCGGGTTGATGTCGCCCAGGCCGATCAGCACACCGGGGGTGGTGCTGCAGCGCGAGAACGTCACGACCGCGCCGCCGCGCGCGTCGGTGCCGACGCTGGCGTCGAACGGCTGCGGGCGCGGGGCGACCTTCAGCGGACGGTCCACGCCGGCGTGCCGGCCCTCCAGGCCCCAGCCGCCCTTGACCGGCACGCTCCACACCAGCCAGCCATCGCCCGCCGCGAGCTCCGTGACGGCCGTGACCGGCGCGAGGACGGGCCCGGCGCTCGCCGGCGCGGTGGTCGTTGCGCCCTGGCCCTGGGCGCTGGCCGAGCCGCAGGCCAGGGTCGCGAGCAGCAGGCTCGCCGGGGCGAGGAGACGGCGGGAGCGATTCATCGGGAGCATCAACGGTACGGGGCCGGGCCGGTTGCGCAGCGCGCGTTGCAAAACGCACTTTTGCAAGCGAACGTGTGTTCCATCCGACCCCCGCGCTTGACTGGGGGCCATGCTCGTCGTCGTTGCCTTCGTGCTCGGCCTGGGCGTCGCGGCGGCGGCGCTCGTGCTCGCCCGCGGCTGGGCACGCGGGGGCGACGACCGCGTGCTGCACGCGCTGCGTGAGGAGCTCGCCCGTTACGACGGCGAGCAACGCGACCGCGCCCAGGACCTCTACGGCCGCCTGCGGGTCCTCGGCGACCACCAAGCCCATCTGGTCGAGCACACCGGCCGCCTGAGCGAGGCGCTGCGCCGGCCCGGGATGCGCGGGCGCTGGGGCGAGCTGACGCTGCGCAACGTCGTCGAGTCCGCGGGCCTGGCCGAGCACGTCGACTTCGACGAGCAGGCCCACCTGGGCGGCGAGGACGGCGCCGGCGCGCGCCCGGACATGCTCGTGCACCTTCCCGGCGGCGGGCACCTGATCGTCGACGCCAAGGTCCCGCTCGACGCCCACCTGGACGCGAGCGCGGCGCGCGGGCCCGACGAGATCGCGCGGGCGCTCGACCGCCACGTGCACAGCGTCCGCGCCCGCGTGCGCGAGCTCGCCGGCCGCGCCTACTGGACGCGCGTGCGCGGCTCGCCGGAGATGGTCGTCATGTTCATCCCCTCCGAGGCGGCCTTCGCCGCCGCCGCCTCCCGCGACCCCGGCCTGCTCGAGGACGCCGCGCGCCAGCGCGTGGTGATCGCCACCCCGGCGACGATGCTCGCCCTGCTCCAGGTCGTCGCGCTGGGCTGGCGCGAGGCCGCGCTGTCCGAGCACGCCGAGCGGGTGCGCGAGCTCGCCCACGAGCTGATCGGGCGGCTGGGCGCCGTCGGCAACCACCTCGCCCGCGAGGGCCGGGCCCTGGAGGCCGCCGTCCAGGCGCACAACAGCGCCGTGGGCTCGTTCGAGAGCCGCCTGCTGGTCAGCGCGCGGCGGATGGGGGATCTCGGGGTCGCCGACGCGGCGGGCCTCGAGGCGCCGCCCGGCGTCGCCTCGGCCGTGCGCCTGCCTAGCGCCGAGCGCGCGCCTGCCGACCGATAGCCTCTGGCGCGGCCGCTTCGGATGTCGACCGCCGACCGCCCATCCCCGCCCTCGCCCGTGCGCGTGCTGTTCGTCTGCATGGGCAACATCTGCCGCTCGCCGACGGCCGAGGGGGTGATGCGGTCGCTCGCCGACGAGGCCGGCTGGGGCGATCGGCTGCAGCTCGACAGCGCAGGGACCGGCAGCTGGCACGTCGGCGAGCCGCCCGACGCGCGGGCGGTCCGCGCGGCGAAGGGTCGCGGCGTGCGGGTGAGCGGCACCGCGCGCCAGGTGCGCGCGGTCGACCTGGAGGACTTCGACTACGTGCTGGCCATGGACCACACCAACCTGCGCGACCTGCAGCGGCTGGCCCGCGGCGTGCCGGACGCGCGCGCCCACGTCGGGCTGCTGCGCGAGTACGACCCGGCCGCGGTGGCCGCCGGCACGCTCGATGTGCCCGACCCCTACTACGGCGGCGCCGACGGGTTCGGCGAGGTGCTCGACGACGTCGAGGCGGCCTGCCGCGGGCTGCTCGCCGGCATCGCCGCCGACGGCGACGGTGCCTGACGTCGCCTGGTTGTGACGCTCCCGCCCGGAGTCGCCGACGCGCTCGCCGCCGCTCTCGGCGTCGCGGTCTCCTCGGCCGAGCCGATCGCCGGCGGCGACCTGAACGAGGCCTGGCGCGTGGGCCTCGGCGACGGCCGGCTCGCGTTCGTCAAGTCGCGCGCCGGCGCGGCGGGCGAGGAGTTCCACGACGAGGCGGCCGGGCTGCGCTGGCTCGCCGACGCCGGTGCCCTGCGGGCACCTGCGGTGCTCGCCGTCGGTCCGGACGCCGCCGCGGGCGCCGGCCCCTACCTCGCGCTCGAATGGGTCGCGCCGGGGCGGCTGGACGACTCCGGGCGCGAGGCGCTCGGCAGGGGCCTCGCCGCCCTGCACCTCGCCGGCGCGGAGTCCTTCGGTGCGCCGCCCGGCGCGAGCGGGCCGACGCGGCTCGGCCCGGTCGTCCTGCCCAACGACCCGGCGGACGACTGGCCCTCGTTCTACGCCGCCTCGCGCCTGGAGCCGCTGGTGCGCCGCGCCGCGGATCAGGGCGCGCTCAGCGCCGCGGGCGCCCGCGCCGTGCAGGACGTGTGCGAGCGGCTGCCCGAGCTCGCCGGGCCGGCCGAGCTGCCCGCGCGGCTGCACGGCGACCTGTGGAGCGGCAACGTCCACGCCAGCGCCGACGGCCAGCCCTGGCTGATAGACCCGGCCGCCTATGGCGGCCATCGCGAGGTCGACCTGGCCATGCTGCGCCTGTTCGGCGATCCCGGCCCGCGCGTGCTCGGCGCCTACCAGGAGCTCGCGCCGCTCGCCCCCGGCCACGAGGAGCGCGTCGCGCTGTGGCAGATGTTGCCGCTGCTCGTGCACGCCGTGCTGTTCGGCGGCGGCTACGGTGCGGCGGTCGAGCGCGCGGCGAACACCCTGCGCTGACCGCCGGCGCTCGGGGAGCGCGGGCGGCCGCGACGCCGACGGCCAGCCCTGGCTGATAGACCCGGCCGCCTGCGGCGGCCATCGCGAGGTCGACCTGGCCCTGCTGCGCCTGTTCGGCGATCCCGGCCCGCGCGTGCTCGGGGGCTACCAGGAGCTCGCGCCGCTCGCCCCCGGCCACAAGGCTCTGGCGGCAGCTGCCGCCGCTCGTGCACGCCGTGCTCTTCGGCGCGGCGGCCGAGCGCGCCGCAAGCTCGCTGCGCTGACCGTCGGCCCTCCGGGAGCGCGGGCGGCCGCGAGGATCGACGCGGGAAGGAATGGCGCCCTGTGGCTCACGATCGACCTCAACCGTGGGCAGCACAGCACCCTTGGGAGGACCGGTCACGCGGCTCGGACGGCGCGGTGCGCGAGCAGATTGCCCAACCCGGGCCGACGGCGTCGAGGCCCGACAGGACGGGTGTTCAAAATCGGGGAGCGTCACGCGGCTCGGACGGCGCGGCGCGCGAGCAGCGTGGCGATCTTGTCCGGCGCGTCGGGGAGCTCGGCGATCGTGAAGCGCTCCACGTGAATGCCCGCGCCTTTGAGGAGCCGGTCACGCTCCTTGTCCTCTCGCTTCGTGCGGGTGCGCTCGTGGCCGGGGCCATCGACCTCGATGACGAGCCGGTGGTCGGGCAGGTACATGTCGACCATGCTCCGGCGACCGTCGATCGTCAGCGTCACGTTGGCGAGCGGCTCGGGGAGTCGGGCGGCCGCGAGCCGGCGGAACAGCTCGTCCTCGCGGTAGCTGAACGTGCCGGCGCTCCCGCGCTCGTGCATCGCGAGCGCGGCACAAAGGACGTGCAGGTGTCGGTTCCCACACGCGCGCCGGGCGACCGCACGCGCCGCCTCGGGGTCGAAAAGCCGGTGGTACTCGCCCTCGTGGATGACGTTCGCGAGCTGGCGCGCGGTGAGGATCGCGGCGAGCTCCAGCAGCAGGCGGGCGAAGCCGACGACCGGGATCGCGTCGACGATCGCGACATCGGCGGGATCGACGTGCCGGGTGCGGGTGACGCGCAGGCCGGGCTCGGCCTGGCCGCGCTGGCTGGTCGTGAGGACCTCGACATGCTCAGGCACCCGGCGGCGCCAGACGCCGTACAGGGTCGCCGCACTCAGGCCGGTCAGCCACGCGTCCGGGCTCACGGCGAGCACGCCGGCCATCCACTCGCCGCGCTGGGAGAGCCGCGGGTGCCCGACCGCGTAGGAGGCACGAAACCGGCGGTGGAGCAGCCCGGCGGCGACGCGCTTGTGCACCGCGGCCTTGGGGAGGCCGAGACCGCGTAGTTGGCAGAGGTGGACTACGCCGTGTTGCCGGGCGGCGAGCTGGCTGATCGCTCGATCCACGTCGCTCATGAGGTGAAGAGTGCCGCGCGCTTGGGATGCCAGTGAGGTGTGTTGCTGCGGGCGCCTCCAGGTTGTCCCGAGCAACACACGGGGGCCGCGCTGAGTCGGGTGTGTTGCTCTGGGCGCCTCAGGGGGTTCCCGAGCAACACACGTCAAGGTGGCGGGCGCATGGACCTTGGCCTGACCGGCAAAACCTGTGTCGTGACCGGCGCGACGAAGGGGATCGGGCTCGCGACGACCCGGCTGCTGCTTGCCGAGGGCGCGCACGTGCTCCTCGTGGCCCGCAACGAGCCGCAGACGCCGCTGAGTGGCAGCCACGAGTTCCTGGAGGCCGACATCAACGATCCCGCCACGCCCGAGCGGGTGCTGGCCGCCGCGCCGCAGATCGACGTGCTCGTCAACAACGCCGGCACGACCAACGCCCGGCCGTGGGCGCAGCTCACCGACGCCGACTGGCAGGCGCAGTGGGAGCTGAACGTGATGGCGCCGATGCGCCTGATGCGCGCGCTCGTGCCGCCGATGGCCGACCGTGGCTGGGGAAGGGTGGTCAACGTGTCCTCCTCCTCGGGCAAGCGCCCGAGCCGGCGCAACATGGCCTACTCGGTGACCAAGGCGGCCGAGCTCTCGCTCTCGCGCGCGTTCGCCGGCCGCGGCGTGCGCATCAACGCGGTCACCCCGGGCGTCGTGGCCACCGGGCTGTGGACCGGCCCCGGCGGGCTGGCCGACCAGGCGGCCGACGCGCAGGGGATCACGCCGGAAGCGGCGCTCGAGCAGGTCGCCGGCGCGATCCCCATCGGTCGCGTGGGGGAGCCAGAGCAGATCGCCTCGATGGTCGTGCTGCTGTGCTCCGAGCGCGCGGACAACGTCGCCGGCGCGGCCTGGTCGGTCGACGGCGGGTCGGTCGACGTGATCATCTGAGCCGGGAAGCATCCGGGCGATGCGGAGTCCTCGTAGTCGAGAAGGTCATCAACCCCAGCCCTGGAGGTCCCCCGATGAACAAGCGCCTCATTCCCCTCGTCCTGCCCCTCGCCGCCGTCGGCGCGGGCGCCGCGGTGGTCGCCGGTACCGCCTCGACCGCCGTCGCCAAGAGCTCGAGCACCGTCATCAGCACGCGCCACACGAGCCTGGGCACGTTCCTGGTCGGCCCGAACGGGCACGCCCTCTACCTGTTCGCCAAGGACAAGACCAGCACGGTCACCTGCACCGGCGCCTGCGCGAAGGTGTGGCCGCCCCTCACCGGCACCCCCAAGGCCGGCAAGGGCGTCAACTCCAAGCTGCTGGGCGTCACCAAGACCCACGTGATCACCTACAAGGGTCACCCCCTCTACTACTACATCACCGACACCAAGGCCGGGCAGGTCACCGGCCAGCACGTCGATAGCTTCGGCGCCGAGTGGTACGTCGTCTCGCCGAGCGGCTCGGCGATCACCAAGGGCTGAGCCCAGCTCAGGTCCGGGCTGGCCGGGCCTCGGCCATCGACACTGTCGGCCGCAGTGACGGAAGGCGCAGGCGCATCAGCGTGCCACCGCCGTCCGCCGCTTCCGCGCGCACCGAACCCTGGTGCGAGACGGCGGCCTGACGCACGATGGCCAGGCCCAGGCCGGACCCGGGACGCCCGCGCGCGTCGGCGCTGCGGTAGAAGCGGTCGAAGACGTGCGGCAGGTCGTCGCGGGAAATCCCCGGGCCGTGGTCGCGAACGGTCAGCTCGCCGCCGCTGAGGTGGATCTCCACCGGTCCCTCCGGTGGGCTCCACTTCACCGCGTTGTCGATCAGGTTGCTCACCGCGCGATCCAGGCGCGGCGGGACCCCGTCGACCAGGCACGGCTCGAGCTCGGCGTCGAAGCGCATGCTCGGGGCGTGGCGCTGGTGGCGCTCGACCACGGCGCCCACGAGCTCGTCGAAGCGCACCTCCTCGTGCTCGGTCGCCGGCTCATCGCCGCGCGCGAGCTCGATCAGGTCGTTCATCAGCAGCGTGAGCTCCTCGGCCTGGCTGACCGCGTCGGCGAGGATCCGCGAGCGCTCGTCGGGATCCATGTCGGGCACCGCCTGCACGATCTCCACGTTCGCGCGTAGGCTGGTCACCGGAGTGCGCAGCTCGTGCGAGGCGTCGGCGACGAGCTGGCGCTGGGCCTGGGCGGAGTCGTCGAGCTTGCGCATCGAGCGCTCCAGCGCGTCGAGCATCGCGTTGAAGCTGTGCGCGAGCCGGCCGAGCTCGTCCTCGCTGCCCGCGGATACCTCGATCCGCTGCGAGAGGTCGGTGGTGTGGGCGACGAGCTCGGCGGTCTGGGTGAGCCGCTTGACCGGCGAGACCGCCGCGCCGGCGATCAGCCGCCCGAGCAGCACGGCCAGCGCGATGCTGCCCACGACGATGCCGAGCAGGATCAGGCGCAGGTTCGAGAGCGTGTCGTCGTTGTCGGTCAGCGGCCGGGCGACCTCCAGGGCGTAGCCGCTGGGCCCGCTCTCGGCCAGCACGCGCAGGTGCACGCCGTCGACCCGCGCGTCGAAGAAGACGACCCCATGAGCGCCCGCCTTGGCCAGCGCGAGGACCGTGGGGGTCACCGGCAGGCGAAGCGTCGAGCCCGCCGCGTGGATGATCGAACCGCTGCTCTGGACGAGCTGTCGGTAGGGCGTGACCTGGCCGGCCCGCGCGCCGGAGCCGAGCTCGGGCGGCTGCGGCCGGCTGTTGAGCGAGGAGCTGATCTGCGCGTCGGTCGCCGGCTTGCCGCTCGCGGTCACCAGGTGCAGGTGGTGGCTCTCCAGGAAGCGCTCGATGTTCGAGCTCGCCGTGGGGCCGTTGCCGGGCACGGCAAAGGCGCCCTGCGCCCCCCGCGGCAGGCGCGCCTGGCTGCGCAGGCTGGAGTCCAGCTCGCTGGTCAGGCGGTGCGAGACGAGCAGATAGCTGAGCAGCGAGGCCAACACGACGGCCACGGTCACGGCCGTCGCGGAGATGAGCGTGATCCGGCGCCGCAGGCTCATCTACTCACGTGCGCAGCACGTACCCCACGCCGCGGACCGTGTGCAGCAGCCGGGCCTCGCCGTCGGCCTCGGTCTTGCGGCGCAGGTAGCCCATGTAGACCCCGAGCGAGTTGGACGTCGAGCCGAAGTCGTAGCCCCACACGTGCTCAAAGATCGTCGAGCGGGTCAGGACCTGGCGCGGGTGACGCATGAACAGGTCCAGCAGCAGGAACTCGGTGCGCGTCAGGCGCAGCTCGCGCTCGCCGCGGAAGGCCTCGTGCGCGCCGGGCAGCAGGCGCAGGTCCGAGAAGCTCAGGACCTCCTCGCCGTCGCGGTCCCCAGCGCGGCGGATCAGCGCCCGCACGCGCGCCATCAGCTCGCGCAGCGCGAACGGCTTGACCAGGTAGTCGTCGGCGCCGGCGTCAAGGCCGGCGACGCGGTCGTCGATCTCATCGCGCGCGGTGAGCATCAGCACCGGCGTCTGATCGCCGCCGTCGCGCAGCCGCCGGCAGAGCTCAAGGCCATCCATCACCGGCATCGAGACATCCAGGACCACCACCTCGAACGGGTCGCTGCCCAGCCGGGCGAGCGCCTCGCGACCGTCGGAGGCCAGGCTCACGTCGTAGCGCTCGAGCGCCAGCGCACGCGAGAGGGCCTGTCGGACGGCGGGCTCGTCGTCGACGACCAGGATGTGTGGGCGGTCCGGGGACATCTCAGTCATATGGCCGTACCAGGGTTAGCGGGCTCCTACGCCTTGATAATGATTGGTGAAGACGCCGCAGGGCTCAAATCGGGCTTCCGCTGAGGTCGGCCAGGCCATGCAGCGAGAGCGGCGGCTCGCTCGGCGTCGTCGGCTTCGGCGGCGGCAGTGCGCCGCGCGCGATCGCCACGTTGAGCGCCAGATGGGCACCCGGACCGTACAGGTCGGGCTGGATGCGCGGCGCCGGCAGGAACCCGTCGGCCGGGCCGCTGGCCGGCGCGTTCAGCGGCGCGAGCGCCCGCACCGCGCTCAGCGCGCGGCGCGCTGAGTCGGCGTAGACGTCGATCGCCACCGTGCCCGTGTAGAGCTCGATCGAGTCCCCGTCGTCGAACATCGCCGCCGGGACGCCGCGCAGCACCACGTTCCACTGCGGGCCGAGCTGGCGGTTTGAGTGCTCGCTGTAGGCCGAGGTTTGGATCTCCAGCGGCAGCGTGCACGCGCCGGTCCCGAACACCCCCTTGCCGCTCTCGCAGTGCCCGTAGTACACGCCGCTGCCCTCGGAGGGGTCATAGGTCTGAAGGCCGTCGGCCTGGGTCACCGGGATGCGCTGAAACTTCCGCCCAGCCCAGTACAGGCGGAAGTAGGGGAACTGCTTGGCCGCCTGGACCGGCGCGTTGCCCAGCGGCGGCGGCTGGTGGGTGTCGCACGCGCTCAGCGCGCCAGCGCCCACCAGGGCGGCAAGCGCCGCGGCGACCTTCACACGGGCGTTCATCGTTGCCATTATGCGACGCCCGGTGGCGGCCGGGGACGCCCCACCTGGCCGCCCTCAAGTACCGCTCCACTCGCCCTTCTCGCGGGTTCTATCCACAGACCGATGTCCCGCCGGATCGGCTTCATCTCAATTTGCATCCTCGGGGGCGCCTTCGCGCTGCCGCCCGCGCTCGCGGACGCGCACGGACGCGGCTCGCTGAGCATCGCCGTCGATCCCGACCCGCTCGTCGCCGGCGACGCGCTGAACATCTCCGGGCATCTGAGCGGCGGGCGCTCCGCGCACCGCACGGTCGTGGTCTGGCGCCAGCCCGACGGCGGCGCGGCGAGCGTGCTCGGGCGCACGCGGACCGACGCAAGCGGCGACTACCAGCTCGCCGAGGCCGACGGGACGGTCGAGGCCTCCACCAGCTTCTGGGCGGTCGCCGGCCGGGCCCGCAGCCACACACTGGACGAACCAGTGCAGGCGTCGATGACGCTGCAGCTGCCGGCGCTCGACGTCCAGGTCGGCGCGCCGCTGACCGTGAGCGGCACCGTGAGCCCGACCGTCTCCGGTCAGCAGGTCGAGCTGCAGCAGGCCGATCAGAACGCGACCCACGGCTGGCGCACGATCGGCCGGGCGACGGTCAGCGGCGGCAGCTGGTCGCTGAGCGAGCAGTTCGCCACGCCGGGCACGCTGAACCTGCGGGCGCTGCTGCACGCCTCGCACACGCTGGCGAGCTCGATCTCAAACCCGGTCGCGCTCGTCGTGCAGCCGGTCCCCGACGCGCAGCTCTCGCTGCTGGCCTCGACCGACAGCGTGCAGGCCGGCCAGCCGCTGGCCCTCAGCGGCACGACCACCACCGTGCCGGCGGGGACGGCGGTCAAGCTGCTCGCCAACCCGCAGGGATCGCCCGGCGGCTACAGCGCGCTGGCCAGCTCGACGGTCGCCGCCGACGGATCGTTCTCGTTCAGCGTGGACCCGACGGCCAACACCGCCTACGTCGTGCAGACCGCCGGGGTGCGCAGCGCGCCGGTCGAGGTCGGCGTGGCGCCGAGGGTCATCCTCACCAGCTCGGCCAACACGGGCACCGTCGGCGAGAGCCTGACCTTCAACGGCTCGGTCGCGCCGCCGCTCGGCGGCCAGGAGGTCGACCTGCAGGTCCTCAGCGACGACGGGACCTACCACACCGTCGAGCGCGGGGAGATCGGCGCGAGCGGCACGTTTTCGCTGGTACACATACTCGCGGGCGCCGGGCAGCGCACCTTCCAGGTGCTGGTGCCCGGCGGCGTGAGCGAGGAACAGGGCGTCTCGAACCCCGTCGTGGTGTCGGTGTCGCCGAGCGGCGCTAACTGACGGTCAGCGTGCCCTGCATGCCGGCGGCGCGGTGGCCCGGCACGCTGCAGTAGTAGGTGTAGGTGCCGGCCTTGAGCGTGACCGTCAGGTCCTTGGTCCCGCCCATGAAGGTCGGCGTGGCGCCCAGGACCGAGCCCGCGCTGTTGGCCAGCGTGAAGTTGTGGGCCAGCGGCGAGGCGTTGGTGAAGGCGATCGTCACCTTGCCCGCGGCGGCGGACAGCGTGGTCTTGGTGTAGGCGAGCTGGCCGCTCGGGTCGGCGGCGATCGTCAGCGTCGTCGCCGCGCTGCTCTTGGCCGGGGCCGCCGGGGTGGTCGTCGCGGCCGGGGTGGTCGTCGCCGCGGTGGTGGTCGCGGCGGTCGTGGTGGTCGCGGGCGTGCTCGCGGTCGTGCTGTTGCTCGACGAGCTGCCGCAGCCGGCGACGAGCAGGGCCAGCGCCGTCAGGGGCACGGCTCCGCGGATCAGCATTCGGTGGTTCATGGCCCTCCAATCGGTGGGTGGGGATGCTGCACGCGGGGACGCCTCGCGTGTCGATTCCTTCCGTGGCCGGGTCGTTCTCACGCCGACAGCCGCTCGCCGGCCGGATCCTGTTGGCGCCAGCGCACCACTCGGCCGGGCCAGGAGCGGCGCGCTCCGGCGGCTTGAATGCCCGCGAAGGCCCACACCTGTACGCCGATCAGGGCGAGCAGGCCGAGCAGCAGGATGCTCAGAGCCAGGCCGACGAGCACCGGCATTCCCGGCGAGGAGGGGCTGCCGGCGGGCCCGGAGCGGTAGACGGGCATCGCCGCGTAGAGCGCGGCGAGGGTCCCGAACGCGGGCTTCTTGACGCCGTCGTAGGTGATCAGGCCCTTGTGGTGGATCGAGTTGCCGATCACGCCCGGGCCGCCGGGCCCGCCGACCCAGTGTGGCTTGACCGCGAACTCGCGCAGGGTCCAGTAGATCGAGCCGTTCATGAACGACAGGTGATCGACGATGCCCATCGTCTGCTCGATGTAGCGCTGCTGGAAGGCGAAGCTGTGCAGCACGCTGACCGGGCCGGGGATCGTCGCCTCCGAGCCGTACTCGGTCATCACCAGCGCCTGGGCGGGATAGCGCGCGTGCATCGTGCGCAGGAACGGCGCCAGGCCATTGATGCTCGCGGTCGAGTGGATGCCGCGGCGGCCGGCGTACCAGCCGAAGTAGTTGTTGATCCCCAGCAGCGGGAACTGCAGGTAGGTGCGCTGGAAGGGGTAGCCGGGGTAGCTGAGCAGGTCCAGCGAGACCGGGACGCTGGTGTCCAGGCCGTGCACGACGTTGACCGCGGCGTCCAGGTAGTCACGCGTGCCCGGGGTGCTGTCGGGCAGCGGGGTCAGCTCGTTGGCGACCGAGTGGGTGATCACGCTGGGGTGGTCGCGGTCGGAGAGGATCGTGCCGGTCAGCGTGGAGAGGGCCACCGCCCGCTGCGCGGGGGTCTGCAGCAGCTCGTCGCGGTGGTAGATCGGCGCCTGGCTCCAGACCATGATCCCGGCGGCGTCGAGCTTGTCCAGCAGCAGCGGGTTCAGCGGGTACTGGGCGCGGGTGACGTCGGCGTGCAGTTGCTGCAGCTCGCTGACCAGCGTGTTCATGTCGGCGTTGGTGAGCGCCGGGCCGACGCCGGGGAAGTCCTCCTCGATCGAGGCGCCCTTGAGCTCGATCGGGCGGTCGTTGAGCAGCAGCACGCCGTTCTTGACGCTGACCGTGCGCAGCCCGATGTTCATCTGATCGCTCTGGGCGATCGTGTTGCCGACCGTCGTGGTGATCGTCGAGGCGTACAGCGCGGGGTGGCCCGGCCCCCAGAGATCAGGCGTGCCGTGGACCGGGAAGGTGAAGTCAAGCCGGGTGGTCTGGCCGGGGGCGATCGTGCCCGCCGAGTGCAGCGCGACCGTGACCGCGCCCCCGTGCGGCGCCTTCATCCTCACGCTGATGAGCGGGTTCTCGGGCAGGCTCGTCTGGTTGCTGATCCAGCCGTCGAACAGCACCGCGGCCGTGCAGCGGTCCGGGCCGGTGCAGTGGAGCTGGGGGATCAGGCCAGGGTTCTTGAGCACGACCGGGCCCTGGGGGATGAGCTGCACGGTGCGGGTGATCCCGCCCCAGTTCCACCAGCCCTCGCGCGGCTCGACGCCCTTGATGTTGTTCACGCGCACGACCAGCGAGTTGCTCTGCCCGGGCGGGGCCAGGCTGCGCGCCGGCAGCGTGAAGGCGATGTACGGGTCGCTGTGGGTCCCCAGCTCGACGCCGTTGAGCCACACCTCCGCGACGCGGCGCACCTCGCCGAAGTTCAGGGTCCAGCCGAAGCCGGTGGGGGTGCTCGGCGTGGTGAAGCTGCGGCGGTACCAGCCGACCGAGCCGCCGAAGTACTGGGGCAGGGGGTTCGGGTTGTAGACGCCCGGCACGGTGGCCGCCTGCCAGCCGCGAGCGCCGTCGCCGGTGGGCCAGCCGAGCGAGACGCCATCCTGCCTGGGGTCGGCGCGGTACTGCCAGGTGCCGTCGAGGTTGACCGCGCTCGGCGGGGGCGGGGCGCTGCCGTTGTTGGCGTGGGCGGGAGTCGCGGCGTGGCTGGTCGAGCTCTGCGTTAGCAGGCTGACAAGCCCCGCGACGGCAAGGATCGCGGCCGCGAGCGCCAGCAGCGTCCGCGCTTGTCGATGCCGAGCGACGGGAACCACAGGGGCCAATGATCGCGCATTGCCGGGCGTGTTCCCGCAACGGCGCTTGTGCGCGCTGGTACGAGCGGTTGCCGACGGGGCGCGGAGGGGGTCCGCGGATGAATCGGGTCGGGGCTGAAAGAGCCGGATCCGGCGCATGCACACGCCCGCCTGGGGCCGTGTCCGTCGCCGCCGGTGCGGGCGGTCGACGCTTGCAGGCAGAATATCCGCCGCGCGGCCTGCGCCGTGCCGGTTGGCGGGGGCTTTTGCGCTTCGCGCCGGGCACGCTCTAGGGTTGGCCGCGATGCTCGGGCTGCGCGCAGGGACAGGGGCGCCCGCCGCGGCGCGCCCGCGTGGCGGCCTGGGGGCGTCGGTCGGCGAGCGGGCCCGGGAGCACCCGGGCGAGCTGCTGGCGGCCGCGCTGGCCGCGCTGTGGCTGTGCTTCGGGCTGCCCACGCCCGACCTGGCCGCCCAGTACTACCGGGTGCAGCTCTTCACCCACGGGACGCTGCTGTGGGACAACAACTGGTACGCCGGGCACAACCTGCCCGGCTACAGCCTCGTCTTCCCGCCGCTGGCCGGGGCGATCGGGCTGCGGCTGTGCGGGGCGCTCGCGGCGGTGGGCTCGACCGTGCTCTTCGGCCAGCTGGTTTCGCCCCGCTATCCCTCGGCGGCGCGGGCGGCCTGTTGCTGGTTTGCCGTGGGGGCGTGCTGCGATCTGGTGATCGGCCGGCTGACCTACGCGCTCGGCGTGACGGTCGGGTTGGGCGCTGCTTACGCGCTCTCTCGCGCGCGGTCTCGCTCCGCAGCGGGGTTGTCGGCGCTGTGCGCGGCGACGAGCCCGGTCACCGGGCTGTTCCTGGCGTTGGGTGGCATGGCGTTGTGCCTGGGCGGCCTTTGGCGGCGCGGGGTGGCGCTGCTGGTCCCCGCGCTGGTTGTCGTGGGCGTGCTGGTCGTGTTGTTCCCCGAGGGCGGGTATGAGCCGTTCGCCGGCAGCGCGTTCTGGGCGACGCTGTCGCTAAGCCTGGCGGTGCTGTGTTTGGTGCCGGCGCGCGAGGGGGTCCTGCGTTGGGGGGCGGGGTTGTACATGCTGGCCGTGCTGCTCAGCGCGGTCGTGCACACACCGATGGGCGGCAACGTCGAGCGGCTGGGGGTCGAGTTCGGCGGGCCGCTGCTGTTGTGCGGCAGGGCTTCCGCGGCGGCGACTCCGCGCCGGCGGGCGCCGGGGCTTTGGCTGGTGGCGGTGGTGGCGCTCACGTGCGTGGGACTGGCCTGCTGGGAGCTGCGCGGGCCGGTGCTCGAGGAGGCCAAGGGGGAGGACGCCTCTGCGTATGTGGGGTATTACCGGCCGCTCGAGCGTTGGCTCTCCGCGCATGCCGCGGGTCCGGTCCGCCTGGAGGTGACCTTCACGCGGTCGCACTGGGATGCGGCGTACCTGGCCGAGCGGTTTGCGCTCGCGCGGGGGTGGGAGCGCCAGCTCGATGGGCGTTACGACGCGCTGTTCTACTCGAGCCGGCTGACCTCGGCTGCGTACCGGGCGTGGCTGTTGGAGCAGGGCGTCGACTACGTCGCGCTCGCCGATGCGCCGCTGGATGACTCGAGCCGCGCGGAGGCGGCGCTGATCCGGGGCGGGCTGCCGTACCTGCGCCTGGTCTGGCGGGGGGCGCACTGGCGGCTCTACCGGGTGCTCGGTGCGTCTTCGTTGGCGGACGGGCCGGGGGCGCTGGTCGCTCTGCGGCACTCGAGCTTCACGTTGTCGGCGCGTGCCGCCGGCACGTTCCTGGTGCGCGTGCACTACACCGGCTATTGGTCGCTGCCGGCGCGGGCTGGGTGCGTTGCTGAGGCGCCGGGGCCTTCCGACTTCACGCTCGTGCGCGTCTCTCGGCCGGGTGTGGTCACGGTGCGGGCGCGGTTCTCGCCGGGGGCCCTGCTCGGCCGCGGCTCGCGCTGCTCCTGATCAGGGGCCGCAGGAGCTGGTGAGCGGCTTGGCCGGGCAGCGCCTCCGGTCCATTGCGAAGATCGTTGGGTGGGCGGTCGGGCGTGCGTTTTGTGGTTTGCGGCTGGGCGTTGAGCGCGGCGCTAGCGCGCTCAGGCGGAACGCGCCCGATAGGAACAGGTCGCGCCCGTCGCTGATGATCGGGTCAAAGCTGCCCTGGCCGATCGAGAAGACGCGCCGGCCGGTGGAGATGCCCAGGCCGATCGTGCGGTGGGCGGCCAGGTCGGCGAAGTAGGCGATCCGCCCGACGACCGTGATCCCGCCGGAGATCCGCCCGCCGGCGTCGTAGCTCCAGCGTTCGGCTCCGGTGCGCGCGCTGAGCGCGTAGACGTGCCCGTCGTAGGAGCCGACGAAGACCGTCGGGCCCAGACCGGGCGCGTTGGTCACCGCGGGCGCGCTGTAGACGTAGGCGCCGGTCTGGTGGGCCCAGTCCAGGCGGCCGCTGTGCTCGTCGAAGGCGTAGACGCGCCCGTCGGTGTTGCCCAGGAAGACGCGGCCGTAGTCGACCGCGGCGGTCGAGTAGAACGTGCCGCTGCCGAACAGGGTGCCGTGGGTCTGGGCGATCCACAGCGGGCGGCCGGTGGCCTCGGAGATCGCCTGAACGCGCCCGGCGTAGTCGCCGAAGATCAGCCGACCATCGACGAGCGTCGGGCTCGCCTTGACCGCGCCGGCGGCGTGGTAGGTCCAGATCAGCTCGCCGGTCTGGGTGCGCAGGGCGTAGACGGTGCCGTCCTGGCTGCCGAAGAAGACCTCGCCGTCGTCGACCATCGGGGAGGACTCGCTGGGGGCGGGGAGGTCCCGTTGCCAGAGGAGCTGGCCGGTGGACCAGCTGAGGGCCACCACGCGCCCCCCGAGGGTGTTGGTGTTGCGCTTGAGGACGGTCGCGAGCACCGTCTCGCCCTCAACGGCCGGGGTCGAGGCGGCCTGGTCGCCGACGCGCCGGCGCCAGACGACTTCGCCGGTGTCGGCGTTGATCGCGGTGAGCACGCCGCGGTCGTTGAGCTGGAAGATCCGGCCCGAGGCGATCACCGGCGGGAACTCGAGTAGGCCGTGCTCGCTGGTCGTCCAGGCGGTGCGGAACGGCGGGCGCAACGACGGCGGGGCAGGGAAGAAGCGGGCGTGGTCCTTGCTGTAGCCGTAGACCGGCCAGTCGACCTGCGCGGCGCCCTTGGGGAGCGTCGGCGCAGCCTGGGCGATGAAGACGCCGCCGGGGTGGTCGATGCTGCCGGTGCGGTCGTGGTAGTAGCTCAGGCCGCCGAGGATGATCGCGCCGATGAGCGGCAGGATGGCCATGAGGCCTGCGGCGAGCAGGCGCCGTCGCCTGGGGGTGGTGCGGCGGGGGTGCGCCGGGGCGCGGGGGCGGGCGTGGGGGACGCTCATGGGCGTCCCAACCCTTTCGTCGCGCGCGGGCGCGCGCCTCTAGGCGCCAGCCATCTGTCCAGTCTGCGTTTCGGTGGGCGCGCGCGCCGCTACGCGGCGACGCGCCGGCGGGGGCGCCCTTCGCTGCTCTGTGGTTCGCCGTCGGGCTCGACGTAGTCGTCCTGGCGGGCGTAGCGCTCGGCGTGCCGGTTTTTGCGGTCGGCGGGGCGGTCGCGGGAGCTGTGCTCGCGGCCGGAGTAGCGCGGGGACGCGGCGGGACGACCACGCCCGGTGGCGTAGTCCGCCGCCGGCTCGAACTGGTCGTACAGGAGGTGGCCGGAGTCCTGCCAGTAGTCGCCTCGTGCACGACGGCGATTGCGGTTCTCGAGGGCGCTCTGGATGCGGCTCGACTCCTCCACGGCGGGAACGACGAGCTGGACGCCGAGCACGATGACCCGCCCCAGGAAGAGCAGGGCGAGTGGCGCGATGGCCAGGCCGCAGAGCACCGAGAGGATCGGCTGATGGTGATGCAGCGACCAGTCCCAGAGGACGTAGTCCGCGCCGAACAACGCTCCGAACCCGGCCAGGGCCCGCACTCCCATATGTAGACCGTACGGGGGCCGTCGGACGGAAAAGTTGCGCTTTCCTGCGCTTTTGCCCGTCGCGCCGTGGAGCGGACTGGCCGGCGCGCGGTCGCCATGTCAGACTGGGGGTTCCCGCGCGGGCGAAGTGTTGTGGTTGCACAGAAGCCTTCCAAGCTTCTAGGGCGGGTTCGATTCCCGTCGCCCGCTCTCGGCTCACGGCGCTACGCTTGGGGCCTGCCACGGGGAGTGGCGCAGTCTGGTAGCGCACCCGGCTGGGGGCCGGGCGGTCGCAGGTTCAAATCCTGTCTCCCCGATTACACGAGAGCGGCGAGATGGCTCGGACGACCGACCGGATCAGGGAAATGAAAGCCGCAGGATCTTCTTAGCGACCGAGCGATACTGGCACCCGAGACGCCCCGAGTTATAAGGCAGCCCATGGCGCCGGCAGACCGCGCGAACCGCGGGAGCGAGCTCGGGGTAGCGGCTGCTGGGGACGTCGGGGTAAAGATGATGTTCGATCTGGTAGCCGAGGTGGCCGTTGAGGATCTGGAACAGGCGGGTGCCCTCGATGTTGCATGAGCCGGCCATCTGGCGCACGTACCACGCACCGGGCTCCTCGTCCTCGAGTTGCTCCTCGACAAAGGTCTCGGCCTCCTCGGGCAGGTGGCCCATGAAGACGATCGTGTGGACCCACACGTTGCGGGCGACGTTCGCGGCGAGGTTGGCGGCGAGCGTGCGCTTCCAGGCGCGGCCGGACAGCGCCGGGTAGACGAGACCGTCCTTGGCGACTTGGCGGGCCGCCTTGCGCAGGAACGCCTTCATCTCCTGCCGCGCGCGCTCCTTGGTCTTGCGCCCGTTGCGCACGGCGTCGAGCTCCATGTCGTAGATCGCGATGCCCCACTCGAACGTGAGCGCCATGAGCACCCCGTAGAAGGGCTGCAGCAGGTAGATCGGATGCCACGGCTGGTCGGGGTCGACGCGCATGGCCGAGTAGCCGAGGTCGCGGTCCTTGCCGACGACGTTCGTGTACTGGTGGTGCTGGAAGTTGTGCGAGTGCTTCCACGACGCCGCGGTCGACACCGCGTCCCACTCCCACGTCGAGGAGTGGATCTCCGGGTCGTTCATCCAGTCGTACTGCCCGTGCATCACGTTGTGGCCGATCTCCATGTTCGAGAGCACCTTGGAGAGCGTCAGCGCGACGGTGCCGCCGACCTGCGCGGAGCGCTTGCGCGAGAACAGCAGCAGCCCACGACCGGCGACCTCAAAGGCGCGCTGCGCGGCGATCACCCGGCGGATGTAGCGCGCGTCGGGAGCCCCCAGATCGGCACGCGCCGCGTCGCCGATCGCGTCGAGCTCGACGGCGATCTGCTCGAGCTCCGCGGCACTGAAGCGCCCCCAGGTGCCCGCGTCTCGGACGGGCGCCTCGGCGACGGTCACCCGTCCAGTGTTACAGGTCGATCTCCACGGGCCCGTCCGGGCAGCTCACGCACGTGCGCACCATCGTCTGCGGCTCGCCGTTGACCACCCCGGTGCGCAGGTCGCGCACCCGGCCCTCGACGAGCGCCCCCACGCACGTGCGGCAGATCCCCATCTCACACCCGTGCGGGAGCCGGGCGCCCGCGGCCAGTCCGGCCACGAGCATCGGCGTGTCGCCCGCGCACTGCGCATCGATGCCCGACAGCCGGAAGCGAATGCTGCCGCCCGCGCCTGCCCGCACGCCCGCGCCGATCCTCGGCTGGAAGCGCTCGACGAAGAGCTGCTCGGCAACACCGGCGGCCTCCCAGTGCGCCTCCAGCGCATCCAGCAGCGCCCCCGGACCGCACGCGAACGTCGCGCGCTCGCGCCAGTCCGGGCACAGCCGCCCGATGCCCTCCGGTGTGATCCGACCGCGCTCGGCGCTGAGGTGCACGTGCACCCGGTAGCCGCGGCGCCGGCCCGCCAGCGCCTGCAGCTGCGAGCCGAAGGCGAAGTCGCGCTCGGCTCGGTTGCACGCCACGTGCACGATGTCCTCGATCGCGCCGGCACGGTCGAGCTGGCGCAGAAGCCCCAGCACCGGCGTGATCCCGCTCCCCGCGCTGATCAACAGCACCCGCCTGGGCAGCGGGTCGGGCAGGCAGAACGTGCCCTCGACCTCGCCGAGATGCACCAGGTCCCCCTCGCGCGCGTGGCGCACGAGATGGCCCGACACCACGCCGCCGCCGAACTCCTTGACGCTGACCGCGACGAGCGCGTCCCCGGGATCCGACGTGACCGTGTACGCGCGCCAGTGCCGGCGCCCGTCGAGCTCGATGCCCAGCCGCACGTACTGCCCGGGGCGGTGCGCCGGCCAGCGTCCGTTGGTGCGGATGCGCACCGTCGACATGTCATGCGTCTCGGGCAGCACGCACACGATCCGCCCGCGCCACTGCGGCGACCACATCGGGTTCACCAGGCCGAGATAGCCGTCGAGCCCCAGCGGCGTGCTCAGAACGCGGGCGCCGCGCCTGACCACGTCGTTCCTCCAGATGTTCAGCACGCGAACATCATCGCGTGGGGGAGGGCGACGCGCCCTCCGGCCTCATAGCTCATTCGACGAGCGGCGGTTCGAGCAGCGATCGATTGATGTGCTCGGACAGTGCCGTGGCGGCGGCTCGCTCGGCGGCGAGCTGCCGCTGTTCGTCGTGGGAGTTGATCAACGCCGCGTCGTAGGCGGTCGAGGCCGCCTCCCAGAGCCCGCGCTGTCGATCGCTCGCAAGCCGGGCCTGCCGGCGCATCGTCTCCACGCCCGTCGCGATGCTCTCGGCCGAGGCGTGACGGTCGAGCGTCTCCTCGCCGTCGGGCTCGCGCACGAACGTGAAGGTGTGCTGCTCGGTGAGAACCGGGCGATGCAGGAAGCGCTCGATGCGGGTTGAGGCATCGTCGAGCACCCGGGTGGAGACGCTGAAACGCGGGTAGGGCTCGATGCTCGCCAGCCAGTCCTGGCGGCGTTCGTCGGCCCCGCGCTCCTGGCGGTCGTCGATGCCCACGCCGACGTACTCGGCGACGTGCACCCAGCCCCAGTGCGTGGCCACCAGCACGATCCCGACGATGAGCGCGGCCACGCCGACCACCCCACCGCCGTCGAACAGCAGCTTGCCGGCGCCGGCGAGCGCGATCAGCGCCCCGCCCACGAGCGTCGTGCCGGTCATCAGCGATCCGATCGCCACGAGCCGGTCGTGCTCACGCGTCGAGATCGCCGTCTCGCGGTAGTGCTCGGCGTCGGGGAGGTTGCTCATGTCCTCCCCGAGCAGGCGCCGGTCGGCCTTCGCGCCCAGGAAGGACACCATGCTCTGGCCGCTGTCGCTCATCGTCGCGGTCCTCGCGGGGTCACGCTGGGCCTGGCTGCCGGCCGAGGCCGCTCGGGACCCTACCGGCAGGCTCAGGGCGTGCCCCCGAGTCCGTTCGGGCCGCCGGTGGCGGCGTCTGCGGCGAGGGTGCCGGTGAGCATCCCCTCCTTGACCTGCTCCATCAACGAGCCGACCGCCGAGGGCGAATGCGGGAGCAGCAGCGTGGTCATGTTGCCGTGCTCTCCGACCGAGCGGATCGTGTCCATGTACTGCGTCAGCGCGATGAGTGCCATCGCCTCGCTGGCGTCGACGCCGGGGGCATTGGCGATCACCGCCATCGAGTCCTTCAGGCCCTGGGCGATCGCCTTGCGCTCGGCGGCCACGCCCTCGCCGTTCAGGCGCATCGACTCCGACTCCGCCTCGGCCTTCTTGATCCGCAGGGTCTTGTCGGCCTCGCCCTGGGCCGTCGCCGCCTCCTGGTTGCGGCGCGCGGCGTTGATGTTGTTCATCGCGTCCTTGACGCGCTGGTCGGGCTCGATGTTCGTGACCAGCGCCTTGATGATCTCGTAGCCGTAATCGGCCATCTGCCGCTGCAGCGTGTCCTGGATGTGCTTGGCGATCGTGTCGGCGTCGGCGTAGGCCTCGTCGAGGTCCATCGTCGGGATGTGCGAGCGGACCACGTCGAAGGCGTAGGACTTCATCTGCACCTCGGGGTCATCGAGCTTGTAGAAGGCGTCCTTGACCTTGGCCTCGTCGGCGCTGACCATGTACTGGATCGCGAGCTTGACGACCACGAACACGTTGTCCTTGGTCTTGGTCTCGATGTCGGCGTTGAGCTGCTCGACCTGCAGGCTCATGCGGCCGGCGATCTTCTCGACGAACGGCGACTTGCGCTGAAGCCCGGGTCCCGCGACGCGGACGAACTTGCCGAAGCGCTCGACGATCGCGCGTTGCTGTTGCTCCACGGTGAAGAAGAAGAGAGGCATGGACTGGTCCTTTCAGATCCCCGAGGGACGGGTGTGCCCCCTCGCGTAGTGGCCCGCCGTGGTCGGGCACGCCCATCGATCGCCGGCCCGGCACCTCGAGTGCTCGGCGGTCGGCAGCCAACAGGCTGGCGGCGACGGCATGTCAAGCACTGTACCCCTCACGGAGCGCCCTTTCCGCGCCAACCGGGACCGGTACAGTCGCTCGCCGTGGCCAAGCTGATCTATTCGGCGATCGCCTCGCTCGACGGGTACATCGAGGACGAGCACGGCCGGTTCGATTGGGCCATGCCCGACGATGAGGTCCTCGCCTTCGTCAACGGCCTCGTGCGCCCGCTCGGGACCCACCTGTACGGGCGGCGGATGTACGAGACGATGGTCTTCTGGGAGACCGAGGGCGCCGGCGCCGACGAGCGCGCCGTGATCCGCGAGTGGGCCGGAATCTGGCGCGCGGCCGAGAAGGTCGTCTTCTCGCGCACGCTCGCTGCGGTCTCGAGCACGCGAACGCGGCTCGAGCGCGAGTTCGTCCCCGACGCCGTCCGGCAGCTCAAGAAGACCGCCGCCGCGGACATCTCGCTCGGCGGCTCAGAGGTGGCCGGGCAGGCGATCGCCGCGGGCCTGGTCGACGAGTGCCACCTGTTCCTCGGCCCGGTCATCGTCGGCGCCGGCAAGCCCGCGCTCTCGAAGCAGGCGCGCGCCCACCTCGAACTGCTCGACGAGCGCCGCTTCCAGAGCGGCTTCGTGTACCTGCGCTACCGCATCGCCGGCTGACCGTCAGGGCCTCGGCCCGGGCGCGGCGCTGATCGCGCCGCTCGGCTGCTCGGCGCGGCACACGGCGCTGGCGGCCGCGAACCGGGGCGACTCGGGGTCAAACCCGGCGCTGTCGAAGGCGCCCTGGCCGTTCGGGTCCGGGAAGCCCGGGAGCCCGTGGGAGCGCAGGCACCGCGCCCACTTCACCTCCTGAGCGAGCTGTGGCCCCGACACCGGCGGAGCCGCTCGCCCTGCGGCGAGCAACGACCGGCACGCCCGATCGGCGGCCTGGAACGCCGGACTGCGCTGACTCAGGTCGCTGCCGCGGCCCGCGTCGATCTGGAACGTCACGCCCCCGCCGGCGGGCGTCGTGGGATCCGGGAAGTTCGAGATGCCGTGGCTTCGCATGCAGTGTGAGTAGTCGAGGGCCCGCGTCATGGCCCGATCCGATGAGGCCGGGCCGCGCGAGCCGCCGCAGCCGGCGCCCACGAGGGCCAACCCCACGGCCGCCGCGGTCGCCGCCCACCTGATCTCGCACCGGTTCGTCATCTGCTGCCTCCTCGCCGTTGGGAGCCGTCGAGGGGCGTTGTACGCCGGGGCCGCTGACACGGCCGTAAGCGGGGCTGTTATCGCGCTGTAACGTGCGACCAGGCATCCTCGGGACCCGCAGCGATGGAGGGCTCAACGGTGAACCACGTCCATTCCCGCCGGCAGCGGCGGACGATTCGCGTCCGGCTGACCGCGCTGTACTTCGCCGTCTTCCTCGCCTCCGGCGCCGCGCTGCTGGGCATCACCTCGGCGGTCTGGCAGGGCCGGACCGGCGGCGCGAGCCAGACCGTATCGGCGGTGCCCGAGCCCAGCTCGGGAGCGCAGAGGCCGTCGATCGTCGTCACGCAGCACACCTCCGACTGGCATCAGCTGCTGGTCGCCGGCGCGATCGGGCTGGCCATCATGGCCGCGGTCTCGCTCGCGCTCGGCTGGCTGCTGGCCGGGCGGTTCCTGCGGCCGCTGCGCACGATCACGGCGACCACGAGGCGGATCTCGGCCACCAACCTGCACGAGCGGCTGAGCCTCGCCGGTCCGGACGACGAGCTCGCAGAGCTCGCCGGCACGTTCAACGAGCTGCTCGACCGGCTCGAGCGCTCGTTCGCGTTCGAGCGCCGGTTCGTCGCCAACGCCTCGCACGAGCTGCGCACGCCGCTCGCCGGAATGCGCGCCTCGCTGGACGTGGCGATGGGCAAGCCAGGACCGGCGCCCGCCCACCTGGACGTGCTCGCCGATCGGCTGCGCCGCGAGCTCGACCATGCCGACCGGCTGCTGGCGAGCTTCCTGACCCTGGCCCAGACCCAGCAGGGCCCGCCCACCGACGAGTCGACGGTCTCGCTCGCCGAGCTTGCGCGCGCGGCGATCGAGCGCCGGGCCGACGCGATCGCGCAACTGGGCCTGGACGTCCGGCAGGAACGGTGCGCACAAGCGCCGGTCACCGGCAGCCAGACCCTGCTCGCGCGCATGGTCGAGAACGCGATCGACAACGCGATCGGCCACAACCAGCCGGGCGGCTGGGTCCGCGTCATCACCGAGGCGGGCGAGCACCAGGCACGGCTCATCGTCGAGAACGGCGGCGCGCTGCTGCGCCCCGACGAGGTCGGGCGCCTCACCGAGCCCTTCCGGCGCATCGGCGCCGAGCGGACCGGATCAGGCAACGGGGCGGGCCTCGGGCTGGCGATCATCGCCTCGATCGCCGAGGTCCACGGGGGCACGCTCGACCTCGAGGCCCTCGGTGCCGGCGGCCTGCGGGTCGCGATCATGCTTCCCGTCGCGGTCAGCGCGCCCGTCGGAGGGCCCGCGTGAGGGTCCTGGTCGTCGAGGACTCGCGCACGCTCGCCGACGCGATCGTCGAGGGGCTGCGGGACGAGCAGATGGCGGTCGACGTCGCCTACGACGGGTTGGAGGCCGCCACCAAGGTCGGTCTGAACCAATACGACGTCGTCGTCCTCGACCGCGACCTTCCCGGTCTGCACGGCGACGTCCTCTGCCGGATGATCACCGAGCGCGATCACCCGGCGATGGTCCTGATGCTCACCGCCTCCGGCACCCCCGAGCAGCGCGTCGGCGGGCTGCGCCTCGGAGCCGACGACTACCTGGCCAAGCCGTTTCACTTCCCCGAGCTCGTGCTGCGGATCCGCGCGCTGGCCCGCCGCCGGCCCACCGCCCACGCGAGGATCTTCCGGGCGGCCGGCATCGAGCTGGACCCGCTGCACCACACCGCGACCCGCGGCGGGCGCCGGCTCGACCTCTCGGCCAAGGAGTTCGCGGTACTCGAGGCCCTGATGCGCGCTCCACGCACGGTCCTCAGCGCTGAGGACCTGTTCGCCCGGGTGTGGGACGAGCACGTTGACCCGTTCAGCAACACCGTCCGGGTCACCGTCAGCCGGCTGCGACGCAAGCTCGGAGAGCCCGCGGCGATCGAGACCCTCGCCAACGTCGGATATCGCATCACCGAGGACGTCGCGGCTACGCGCGCGGCGCCTTCCCCATAGCCGCAGCGTAGCCGCAGCGGCGCGATCCGGTGGGCACTTCCCGGCCGGTTGGCGATTACGATTCCGGCCGTGCCTGCAGCGTGGGATTTCGGGGTACTCGGGCCGCTGACCGCGCGTCGGGACGGCGTCGACGTCGCGCTGGCCGGACAGCGGCCGCGGGTGCTGCTGGCGACGCTGCTGATGAACCGCGGACGCCCGGTGACCGTCGATCAGCTCGTCGAGGCGCTGTGGGGGGAGCGGCCGCCCGCGAGCGCCACGTCGGCCTTTCACGTGCATTTGTCGAAGGTGCGCGCCGCGGTCGGCGACCTATTGGTCAGGACCCCGCCGGCTACCTGCTCGAGAGCGACGCCTACCAGCTCGACGCCGAGCGCTTTGACGCGCTGGTCGAGCTCGGCCGCGGCGACCCCGCGCGCGCCCGCGCGTCGCTCACCGAGGCGCTGGCCCTCTGGCGGGGCGAGCCGCTCGCCGACCTGCCCGCCGACGGCGTGATCGGCGAGTGGCGCCGGACGCTGACCGAGAAGCACCTGCACGCGAGGACGCTGCGGATCGACGCCGACCTCGCCGGCGGCGCCGCCGCCGAGCTCATCGCCGAGCTCGAGCAGCTGGTCAGGGCCCATCCGTTCGAGGAGCGGCTGTGCGAGCAGCTGATGCTCGCGCTCTACCGCGCCGGCCGGCAGGCCGACGCGCTGGAGGCCTACGACGCCGCCCGCAAGCGGCTGGTGGACGAGCTCGGGCTCGATCCCGGCCCGGGGCTGCGTGACCTGCAGGCCCGCATCCTGCGCCAGGACGCCACGCTGTCCCTCAGCGCGCTGCCCGCCGGGCCGGCGCCCGCGAAGGTCGTCCTGCCCGAGCCGACCACCCGCCTGATCGGCCGCGCGGTGGAGCTGCTCGAGCTCGAGCGCCTCACCGATGACCCCTTCTGCCGGCTGATCACGCTCGTCGGACCCGGCGGCGTCGGCAAGACCCGCCTGGCCATCGCCCACGCGCGACGGTGGGCCGAGCGCTTCGACGACGGCGCGGTCTTCGTGGGCCTCGCGCGACTGACCGATCCCAGCCAGGTGCGCGCGGAGATCGCCTCGGCGCTCGCCCGCCGTGCCGGCACCACCGAGCCCAACGAGCAGAACCTGCCGCGCTTCCTGCAGCCGCGCGAGCTGCTGCTCGTGCTCGACAACTTCGAGCACGTGCTGTCCGCCGCCGACCTCGTCGCCGAGCTGCTCGAGCAGGCGCCGGGGCTGAGGGTGCTCGTCACCAGCCGCGAGCGGCTGCGTCTGCGCGGCGAGCATCTCTTCGAGGTCCAGCCGCTGGCCACCGTGGACGCCGACGGCAGCGTCGCCCACGCCCCGGCCTCGGAGCTGTTCATCTCCGGGGCCCGGGCGATCGACCGGGGGTTCGCCGCCGATGACCTGGCGATCGCGCGGATCGGCGCGATCTGCCGAGCGCTGGACGGGCTCGCGCTGGCGATCGAGCTGGCCGCGGCCAGGACGGCGGTGCTCACGGTGCAGGAGATCTCGGCGCAGCTGGCCGAGCCGCTGTCGATCGGCTCGGGTGCGCTGCGCGACCTGCCCGAGCGCCACCAGACGCTCGCCGAGACGATCCGCTGGAGCTATGACCTCCTGTCCAAGCCCGCCCAGCGGGCGCTGCGGGCCGCCTCGATCTTCCAGGGGCCGTTTCCCCTGGAGGCGCTCGACGCCGTCGCCGCGACGCCCTCGGCGGGCGAGCTCGACGACCTGCTCGAGGCGAGCCTGGTGCATCGCGCGGGCGTCGACGGCCGCTTCCGGCTGCTCGAGCTCGTGCGCGCGTTCGGACGCGAGCGGCTGATCGAGGCCGGCGAGGCGGCCAGCGTCCAGGGCGCGCACCGCGCCTACTACGTGCAGCGCTACGCCGACGTCGCCGCCGACGAGTTCCCCTCCGAGCCGGGGCCGACGGCGCAGGCGATGGCCCCCGACCACGCCGACCTGCGCGCGGCGATCACCAGCGCGGTCGCGGCCGGCGACGGCGCCTTCGCGGTCACGCTGACCAAGGCGCTGCAGCCAACGTGGATGACCGGGCAGCTCGAGGAGTCCGGCACGATCGTGGATGAGGTCCTCGGCGCGTTCAGCATCACCGCCGAGGAGGAGCTCTACCTGCTGCGGATGGCGAGCTTTGCCAACAGCTACCGCCCGTCGAACAAGTACTGGTCCCAGCGCCGCGTCACGCGGGCGGGCGAGCTCGGCTTCGTCGGGCCGCAGGTCGCGGGCCTGGGGAACATGATCGCCCAGGCCTTCGCCCGGCGCGACTTCGACGAGGCGCTGACCCTGCGCGACCAGCTGCTGCCGCTGATCGACTCGCCCGAGCTGCGCCGGCGCACCCGCGCCTCGGGCCTGTGGATGCTCGCCGGGTGCGCCTACGCCGAGGAGGACCTCGACGAGGCCTACCGCCTGGCCGACGAGTCCGTGCAGGACGCGGCCTCGGACGGGCACCCGCACATGCTCACGATCGCGCGCACGATGCGCCTGGAGGTGGGGTCCGCGCGCGCGCGGGCGATCGAGCTCGGCGACCTGAGCGAGATCGTCGAGGGGGCGCTGATGCTCCAGATCGCCGACGTCTCGGTCGCGACGCTCGTCTGCGGGGCGCGCTACGTGGTCAACTTCGACCAGCCGTTCGCCGGCGAGCTGATCGCCGCGGCCGAGCGGCTGACCGCCGACGCGCTCGGCGGCGACATGTGGCCGGAGGCCCAGCTCCGGGACGAGACGCTGCAGCTGCTCGGCCTACGCGACTCCGCCGCGCTGCTCGAGCAGACGCCGGCGGCGGACATCGCGGAGACCCTCACCCGGCTGAACGCGTGGCTATCGCGTCGGGACCCGGGGGAGCGGGCTCCGCGGACCGTGGTGGCCCCTCACTTCGGCGGCTGACAGTGCGGCTGCCCGGAGGGGTGCCGCTGGCCGTCGGCCGGCGGCACCCCTCCCCCTGCGATACCCCCCTGCGGCAGCCCCCCTGCCGCACCCCCGATGATCTGCACCTCGGTCGACCATGCCCACACCCCCGTTGCGCGCTTCTGTGTGCTGCGACTCATCTGCTCCCCCCCTGAATCGTGGTCGGCCATCGGTGTCGCGCATGCTGAAGGTCGCGACCAAAGCCGGACCAAAGCCACCCCAAACGGCGGCTCGGCGCTGAAGTTGCACACACCGCCCCGCGAGAGTGAGCGCTCTCGCACAAGCGCCCGACGGCCGCCTGCCCGTAGCGTCGAGCCGTCCTTGAAACGGTGCGATGGGAGGTTAAAAGCCCGATGAGTCACTGGAAGGCCGGGCTGGGCCGGGTCGGCGTATGGAGTGCTGAGCTTCACTTCGGCGACCAGGAAGAGGCGGCCGACACGGCGGCGGAGCTGGAGGCGCTCGGGTTCGGCGCGATCTGGTACCCGGGCGCGTTCGGCGGCCCGGTGTTCGACATGGGCGCCAACCTGCTCGCCGCGACGAGCACGGTCCCGGTGGCGATCGGGATCCTCAACCTGTGGATGCACGATCCCGCCGAGGCGGCCGCCGGGCGCGCGCGCCTGGAGGAGGCCCACCCGGGCCGCTTCCTGCTCGGCATCGGCGTCTCGCACCGCGCGTTCGTCGATCGCGAGGACGCGCAGCGCTACCGCCAGCCGCTGAGTGCGATGAAGGGCTACCTCGACGACCTGCGGGCGGCCGACCGGCCGGTGCCGGCCGACGGCATCGTGCTCGCGGCGCTCAAGCCCCGGATGCGCGCGCTCGCCGCCGAGCGGACCGCGGGGATCCACAGCTACTTCGTGCCCGCCGAGCACACGGCCCGCACGCGCGAGGCGCTCGGCCCCGACGCGCTGCTCGCGCCCGCCCACGCCGTCGTGCTCGAGCGCGACGCCGCCCGCGCGCGGGAGATCGCGCGTAGGTACACCGCGATGTACCTGCCGCTGCCCAACTATTCGCGCAACCTGCTTGACCTCGGGTTCAGCGAGCAGGACGTCGCCGGTGCCGGCAGCGACCGGCTGATCGACGCGCTCGTCGCCTGGGGCGACCCGGCGACGATCGCCGCGAAGGTCCGCGCCCACCACGACGCCGGCGCCGACCACGTCTGCGTGACCGTGCTCACCGAGGGCTGGGGCGGCCCGCCGTTCGCGCCGCCGCGCGAGCAGTACCGCCAGCTCGCCGAGATGCTGCTGTGACGATCGCCGCCCATCCGCTCTGCGACCTGTCCGACCCGGCGTTCTGGGCGGGCTCGCCGGCCACGCGCGAGGCGGGCTTCGCGCGGCTGCGCGAGCAGGACCCGGTCTCCTGGCACCGCCAGCCCGAGAGCACGCTCGGACCGACCGCCGAGGACGCGGGCTTCTGGGCCGTCACCGGCTGGGGGGACATCCGCACGGTCTCGCGCGACCCGGGCCGCTTCTGCTCGGGACAGGGCCGCCTGCTCGACGACATCCCGCCCGAGCTGCTCGACCAGTTCGAGTCGATCATCGCCATGGACGACCCGGCCCACGCTCGTCTGCGCCGGCTGGTGTCGTCAGCGTTCTCGCCGCGCACGATGCGTACCCTGGAGCGGCGCATCGCCGCCGACGCGCAGGCGGTCATCGACGACCTGGGCGAGGACCGGGACGGCGACTTCGTCGACCGCGTGGCCAAGCGGCTGCCGATGCTCACCGTGCTGCGGATGCTCGGCGTGACCGACGACCGCGACGCCGAGCTGCTCGCCGAGCTCACCGAGGGGGTGGTCTGTTACAGCGACCACGAGGCGCTGGGCGGACGCGAGCCGGCCGAGGTCATGGGGCAGCTGCTCGCGACCATCCACGAGCTCGCCGGCACGATGGCCCGCGCCCGGCGCGAGCGCCCGGCCGAGGACGTGATGAGCGCGCTCGTCCACGCCGAGGTCGACGGCCGCCGGCTCCAGGAGGGCGAGCTCGTCGCGTTCTTCACGCTGCTCTCGATCGCCGGCAACGACACGACCAAGCAGACGACCTCGATCGCCATGCGCACGCTGTGCGAGCACCCCGACCAGCGCCGCACCCTCCAGGAGGAGCTGGACGGCCGCATCGACTCCGCGGTCGAGGAGTTCGTGCGCTGGGCCACGCCGGTCGCCGTCCAGCGCCGCACGGCCACGCGCGAGGTCGAGCTCGCCGGCCGCCGGATCGGCGCGGGGGAGAAGGTCGCGCTGCTGCTGAGCTCCGGCAACCGCGACCGCGCGGTCTTCGCCGAGGCGGACCGGTTCGACGTCGGCCGCGATCCCAACCCCCACCTGGGCTTCGGCGGCGGCGGGCCGCACTACTGCATGGGGGCGGCGCTCGCGCGCGTGTCCCTGCGGGCGCTGTTCACGTGCCTGCTCACGCGCTACCCCGAGATCGAGGTCGGCGAGCCGCGCTGGGTCACCTCCAACAACGTCAACGGCATCCTGCGCATGGCGATGGACACCGGTCCGCGGCGCGGCTGACGCTACCCCGCGCGGGGCGGTGGGCCCAGCCGCTCGACGAGGTCGAGCGCGAGCTCGAGCGCGACGCGACGGGGGCCGAGCGAGGGGCCGAGCGCGTCCTCGATCGCCCGCAGGCGATGACCGATCGTGTTGCGGTGCGCCCCCAGCCGCCGCGCGGTGGCCGACTGGCTCTCGCCGCTGGCCAGGTAGGCGGACAGCGTCTCGCGCAGGCGCGCGGAGCTCGCGTCATCGTCGGCCAGCGCGCCGAGCGCGCGCCGGACGAACCGGTGCACGTCGGGCGCGCTGCGCGACATGATCGCCGCGACCTCGACGTCCTCGTAGCGGGTGACCGGCGCGCGGGCACCGCCCTGCAGCACCGCGACCCGCTGGGCCTCCAGGGCGTCGCGGTGGGTCTGGCGAAAGCCCTCGATCCCCGTGGCCGCCGGCCCCACGGCGACCGCGACGCCGTCGCTGACCTCCGCGGACGGTTCGCCGACAACGCCATCGGCCACGGCCCACACCCACACCGCCCGCTCGCTGCAGTTGACGGTCAGCGCCTCGCGTGCGGACAGGCGGCGCACCACGCCCGCGGCGACCTGCTCGAGCGCCGGCGTGCTCGCGCCCGCTCCGTCGGCCCACACGACCAGCCCGACGTGGCGGGCGCGGAGGGGGTAGCCGAGGAGCCCGGCCGCCCCGTCGACGTCGAGCGCCTCGCCGGCGAGCAGGCGGGAGACCAGTCGCGCACGTCGTCCGGGCCCGCCGCCTTCCCACGCCTCGCGCTCCTCGTCGTAGATCGCGCGCACCTCGGCGGCGGCCACGTCGATGAACGCGTTGATCCGTTCGTGGGCGAGCTCGCTGGCGGCGATGAGCTCGGCGCGGTCGATGAGCGTGGCCTCGAGCCGGTGGCGCCACCAGTCGCTGATGATCACCTGGGCCAGGCGACACGCCTCGAGCAACGCGATCAGCGGAACGAGCTGGCGCGCGCTGGCCCGGGCGAGATCGAGCGCGTCGGCGGGCAGCACCTCCGGCGCGAGCGAGTCCGGCGTGCACAGCAGCCCGTGGACCCGGGAGACGTTGGCCCGCGTCGCCGCCGTCATCTCGCGGGCGATCGCCGGATCGGCGAACAGCTCGGGGGTCGCGGCCCGCAGGCGGTCGAGCACGCGCTCGACCAGGGCCGGCTGGTCGGCGGCCGCGTCGACCGCGACGCCGCGCACGAGATCGGCGGTCGCCGGGCGGGTCCGATGCGCCACGCGCGCAGCCATCGGCCCATGCTCCCACACCGCGCGGGACCGAGGTTGACTACGAGCCATAGTTTAGATACTATGCTAAATAGTCAACGTTGGAAAGGACTTCCCGCCATGTCCGACATCACCCGCGTGAGCCGCCTGGGCTTCGTCAACTGCTACCTCGTCCGCGAGGAGGACGGGCTGACGCTCGTCGACACGATGATCCCGCGCAGCGGCAAGAAGATCGTGGCCGCGGCCGCGAAGATGGGCGCGCCGATCGTGCGAATCGCCCTCACCCACGCCCACGGCGACCACGTCGGCTCGCTCGATGAGCTGCACGGGCTGCTGCCCGAGGCCGAGGTGATCGTCTCCGCGCGCGAGGAGCGTCTGCTCACCAAGGACCTGTCGCTCGACCCCGGCGAGCCGCAGAGCAAGCCGCGCGGCGGCTATCCGGGCGCCAAGACCTCCGCGGGCCGGACGGTCAGCGAGGGCGACGCGGTCGGCTCGCTGCGGGTCATCGCGAGCCCGGGCCACACCCCCGGCCACATCGCCTTCCTGGACACCCGCGAGGACACGCTGATCTGCGGCGACGCCCTGGCGACGCTCGGCGGCGTGGCCACCTCGGCCAAGGGGAGCCGGCTGTTCCCGCTGCCGGCGATGGCCGCGTGGCACAAGCCCACGGCGCTGGAGAGCGCCCGCGCGCTGCGCGCGCTCGATCCCGCCCGCCTCGCCCCCGGCCACGGCAAGGTCGTCGACGCCCCCGGCGCGGCGATGGACGCCGCGATCGCCCGCGGAGCGTGAGGTGCCGCGGTCGGGCCTCGATACGCGCCGGGTCGTGCTGGAGGCGGCCCGGATCGCCGACGCCGAGGGCCTGGAGGAGGTCACGCTCGCGCGCCTGGCCAAGGAGCTGGGCGTGCGCGCGCCCTCGCTGTACAACCACGTCGACGGCCGCGCCGGGCTGCTGCGGCGGCTGTCGATCCTCAGCCTCGGCGAGCTCACCGAGGCGATGCGCGACGCGGCGGTCGGGCGCTCGGGCGCCGACGCGCTGCAGGCCATCGCCTACGCCTACCGCGCCTGGGCGCGGGCGCACCGCGGCCGCTATGCGGTGACGGTCTCAGCGCCCGACCCCGGCGACGAGGAGCTCGCCGCGGTCGCGGCGCGGGCGATCGAGGTGCTCGTCGCCGTCCTGGCCGCCTGGGGCTTTCAGGGCGAGGAGGTCCTGCACCGCGTGCGCGTCATCCGCTCGGCGCTGCACGGCTTCGTCGCGATCGAGGGCGCCGGCGGCTTCGGCCTGCCGCTCGACCTGGACCAGTCATTCGACCTGCTGCTCGCGACGCTCGTCGCGGGCATGGAGAGGAGGCCGTCATGAAGCCCGTCAACCTCGCGCTCGCGTTCGTGCTCGAGCTGCTCGCGCTCGCCGCCCTGTCGATCTGGGGCGCCCACGCCGGCCAGGGCCTCGCCGGCCCGGTCGCCGCCGTGGCGCTCGCGACCGCCGCGCCCGTCCTCGGTTGTGGGGTTTCTTCGTCGCCCCCCGCGCGACGATCGTCCTGCCCGCCGCCGCCGAGCTCAGACTCGCGGGCGCGGTGTTCGCCGCGGCGGCCGCCGGGCTCGCCGCCGTCGGCAGCCCCGCCCTCGGCCTCGTGCTGTTCGCCGCGTTCGCGCGCAACCGGGCGGTGTCAGCGTCGCTCGGCGAGGGCGGGCACCCGCGCCTCGCCCGTTAGCTCACGAGGAAAGGGACGCCTGGCCCGCGCGGGATTCCCGCGGCTCGAAGAGCGGCTCGACGCGGCGGTAGATGATCTCGATGTTTCGGTCCGCGCCGTTGGCGACGGCCCTGATCCGGCTGATGGTCATCCCGCCCATCTCGTCCATGTGGTCGATCAGCATGTAGGCGGCGGCGCCCACGTTCGGCGTCCCGAGCAGCGCCTTGAACTCCGGGTCCTTCGGCCCCCACTCCCTCTGGCCGTGCCAGGGCGCCACATCATCGTCGTAGGCGATGAGCAGCACGGCCTTGGTGGGCTCGTTCACCACGTCGGTGGAGACGAACTTGGAGATCGGCGCGGGTGAGTTCACTCCCTGGACGGTCATCTGATACTGCTGCCAGATGACCTCCGAGTTCTTCAGCCCGACGCCGGCCAGTCGAGCGGCGTCCTTGGTCGCGTACTCGTGCGGTGCGTGGACCGCCCCGGTCCCGAAGTCGAAGGCGTTCTGGTAGGGCGGGTCCTGGCCGAGGGCCGGCGGCGCAGCCGGATTGACCGCGTTGGCAAAGCCCGAGCTGCTGATGGCCGTCGCACCCGGGAACCGCGCGCTGTCGCTGACCACCGAGGCATAGTGCGTCGCGAACGCGTGCGCGTTCGCGACGCGCTCGGCCTGCCTTGAGCGCGTGAACTCGGCGGGGTCGTCCAGGTAGCTGCCCAGGGCCGCCATCTGCGCCTTCCAGATCTTGTCTCCCTTGACGACGGCCGCGTCGTAGTAGGCCTTCAGCCACTGGAACCCCTCGTTGTTGTCCTGGGGCTTCTTGCGCGCGTAGAGCTTCTGGAACTCGTCCGCCATGCCGCCCAGCGTGACGCGCATCTGCAACTCGGCGTTCTCCTTGGAGTTCGCCGGCTTGGGGTTGGGGACATTCGGCGCCCGCGTCTTGGCGCGCTGGACGGCGAGCCCGCCGCCCAGTAGCTCCGCGACCGCCCGGTTGCCTGCCGTGCGCTGGAGCGCCAGGACGCCCTCGGCGCTCGCCGGAGCGGCGCGCGCAGGCGGCGCGGCGTGATCCGGCAGAGGCGCTGGGGGACGGTGACGGACGGCGGCCACGGGCTGCTCGTCATTGAATCAGTTCGGTGCGAGTCAGCAGTGCGCTCCGCGGGCGTGCTTGGGCAGCCAGAACACCGCGGCGCCGGCCGCGAGCAGGAAGGCCACGGCCATCAGCAGCGCGTGGTCGGCGGCGCCGACGAACGCCGCCCGCCCGATCCCGCGGCCGAGGTGGTCGAACAGCACCGTGCCCACCGCGGCGATCCCGACCGACATCGCCAGCTGCTGCACGGACTCCATCAGGCCGGTCGCCGACCCGAGCTGGTGGGGCTTCACGCCGGCGAGGATCACGTCGAACATCGGCACGAAGACCATGCCCATGCCGTAGCCGGTGACGGCCAGCGGCCCGGCCAGGTCCCACGCGGTCAGCGCGCCGCCGGCCGAGTGCATGACCACGTCGGCGACGAGAAGGCCGACCGCCATCGTCGCGATGCCGATGTGCATCGTCGTGCGCCCGATCCGCGCGAGCAGGGCCGACGAGGTGATCGAGCCGGCGATGGCCAGCAGCGGGATCGTCACCGTGGCCAGGCCGCAGCGCAGCGGGCTGAAGCCCAGGCCGGTCTGGAACATCACGTTCAGCGCGATCATCATCCCGCCCATCGCGCCGACGAATCCGAGCACGACCGCCAGCCCGGCGACGTACGGGCGCCGGCGCAGGATCGAGGGCTCCACCAGCGGCGTGCGCCCGCGGCGCACCTGCTGGGCCTGGCGCACAGCGAACGCGCCGAGCAGCACCACGCCGGAGCCGAGCAGCGCGAACGACCACGCCGGCCAGCCCTGCTCGCGGCCCTGGATCAGCGGGTAGACGAGCGCGACGCCGCCGGTCATGGCCAGCAGCACGCTGAGCACGTCCGGCCGCACCCCCGGAGCCGCCGGCGGCGAGTCGGGCAGGAACCGGCGCCCGAGCGCGAGCGCGATCAGGCCGACCGGGACGTTGACCAGGAAGATCGCCCGCCAGCCCAGGCCGAGCACGTTCAGGTCGACCAGGCCGCCGCCGAGCAGCGGCCCGGCGACCGCGGCCAGGCCCATCACCGGCCCGATGATGCCGAAGGCCTTCTGCTGGCCCTCCGCGCCGAACAGGTCGCGGGTCAGGCCGAAGCCCTGGGGGACCATGATCGCCGCGATCGCGCCCTGCAGCGCCCGGGCGATGATCAGCGTGTCCGGCGAGGGGGTGACCGCGCACAGCGCCGAGGCGCCGACGAAGCCGGCCATCCCGGCGAGCAGGACGCGGCCGCGCCCGAACATGTCGCCGAGCCGGCTGCCGAGCAGCAGCGTCGCCGACATGGCCAGCGTGTAGGCGGCGGTGATCCACTCCAGGTCGGCGTAGGAGCCGCCGAGATCGCGGCGGATCGCCGGCGCGGCGGTCTGGGCGATCGTCGAGTCCAGCAGGTCCATCACCGACGAGACGACGACGACCGCGAAGCCGAGCCAGGCGGCTCGGGGCGCCTGTCGGAGCTGCACGACGGGCGCGGGGGGGAGGGGGAGGGTGGTGGTTGACATGGCCGGCAGGCTGCCGATAATTGCGGTCAGTTCTCGTCCGCGATTGACCCCGATCCAGATCGCTGCGGTCAGCTTCGGTCCGCAATAGCTGGCACCCTTCCGTTCACGATGGTCCAGACCTCCGCCCGCCTGCTCGCCCTGCTCTCACTGCTGCAGATCCGCCGCGAGTGGACCGGCCAGGCGCTCGCCGACCGCCTGGAGGTCGGGCCGCGCACGATCCGTCGTGACGTGGAGAAGCTGCGCTCGCTGGGCTACCCGGTCGAGGGCGCCCCCGGCGTGGCCGGCGGCTACCGCCTGAGCGCCGGCGGCGAGCTGCCGCCGCTGCTGCTCGACGACGCCGAGGCGGTCGCCGTCGCCGTCGGCCTGCGCACCGCCGCCTCCGGCACGATCGCCGGGATCGAGGAGACCTCGATCCGCGCGCTGGCCAAGCTCGAGCAGGTGCTCCCCAGCCGCCTGCGCCGCCGCGTCAGCGCGCTCTCGGGCGCCACCTCGGCCTTCGGCGTCGACGGTCCGCGCATCGACGCCGACATGCTCGCCACCCTCGCCGGCGCCTGCCGCGACGCCGCCCGCCTGCACTTCGCCTACGTCGCCCGCGACGAGAAGGCGAGCAAGCGCAACACCGAGCCGTGCGCGGTCGTCTACAGCGGCTACCGCTGGTACCTGGTCGCCTTCGACCTCGACCGCGAGGACTGGCGCACCTTCCGCATCGACCGCATCCAGGGCAAGGTGCGCGCCGGCGCACGCGGGCGGCGGCGCACGGTCCCCGGCGGCGACCCCGCCGCCTACGTCAAGGGCCAGCTGCGCCCGGGCGAGGCCGGCGAGAACCCGGCCGAGCCGGGGCGCATCCGCCTCGGCATTCCGGCGGCCGACGCCTCGCGGCGGGTGCCCTCGCGCTACGCGACCGTCGAGCCCGACGGCGAGCAGGCGTGCGTCGTGACCACGCGCGGGGCGTGGTCGCGCAACTTCCTGGTCTGGACGGCGCTGCTCGACGAGCCGATGGAGGTGCTCGGGCCGCCCGAGCTCGCCCAGGCCGCGCGGACGCTGGTCAGCCGGCTCACGCCCGCGGCCTGAGTAGGCAGGGAGCGCGGTGCTCCATCCGCGGCGCCCCCACTCTTTGACCCCCCCGGGCAGCGACGCGTCAGACGTCGGCGCCGACCGTTCCGCGGTCGCGCAGGCCGATCGGCGCGCGCAGGATCTCGTCGGGGATTCCGAACGCGTCGACGAGCAGCTCGGAGTGCGCCATCACCTTGTTGCACAACCGGTTGACCTCGCGCGTGAGTGACTTCGAGCGCGAGCCGGTGAAGCGGCCGTGGGCCTGGTAGAAGCCGACGTCGGCCTCGATCGTCTGTAGGGCGAACAGGTCACAGACGAGGTTGAGCGCCTGCTTGACCTGGTCGTTCTCACACTCGTCGATCGCGCGGCCGAACGCCTCGAGCAGGACCACGTCGATCCACGCGCGCGCCGCGTCGGCGGCGTGATCGCCGACCGCGCGGAAGACCTCGAACGGGTCAAAGCCCTGCGAGAGGCCGGCGCGGAAGCGGTTGGCCACCGAGGCGACGATGTGACCCTGGCGCCAGTTGAACAGGTCGAGCTGCTGCTCGCGGTCATACCAGTTCTCGTTGCCGTCGCCGCCGATCGGCACCGCGTCGGCGATCACCTGGCCGATCTTGCGCGCGAACAGCCGCTCGACGATCGTCTCCACCGCCTGCCCCGCCACGAAGGTGACCATCTCGGCCGGACTCATGCCGCCGAAGTCGTGTGAGTAATCGGTGAGCAGCCCGCGCGCGGCGAGCAGGATCAGCACCGTGTTGTCACCCTCGAAGGTGGTGAAGATGTCCACGTCGGCCTTCAGCGCGGCGAACCGGTTCACCGCCATGTAGCCCGAGCCGCCGCAGCACTCGCGGCACTGCTGGATCGTGTCGATCGAATGCCAGGTCGCGATCGCCTTCATCCCCGCCGCCAGCGACTCCAGGTGACGGCGCTCGCGGTCGGAGACCTCCTCGCCGGCGAACACGTGGTGAAACTTCGCGGTCAGCTCCTGCTGAGCGAAGTGCAGCGCGAACGTCTTGGCCAGGCGCGGCATCAGCCGGCGCTGCTGGGTACGGTAGTCGAGGATCGGGACCTCCATCTGCCCCGACGGCCCGAACTGGCGGCGGCGCAGCCCGTAGCGCACGGCGATGGTCAGCGCGGTCTTGGCCGCCGTCACCGACGCGGCGGCCACGCACACGCGCCCCTGCACGAGCGTCCCCAGCATGGTGAAGAAGCGCTTGTTGACGTCGTCGATCGGACTCTCGTAGCGCCCCTCGGCGGTCACGTTCCCGTACCGGTTCAGCAGCGCCTCGCGCGGGACGCGCACGCCGCGGAACCAGATCATTCCGTTATCCACGCCGTTCAGGCCGAGCTTCTCGCCGCAGTCCTCGATCTCCACGCCCGGAAGCAGCGCGCCGTGCTCGTCGCGCAGCGGCACCACGAGCGTGTGCACGCCGTGTGACTCGGCGTCGACGATCAACTGGGCGAACACCGCGGCCGTCCGCCCGTGATCGGCGGCGTTGCCGATGAACTCCTTGCGCGCGCGCTCGAGCGGTGTGTCGATCACGAACTCACTGCTCGCCGGGTCGTAGGTCGCGGTCGTCTCCAGGTGCTGGACGTTCGAGCCGTGGCCGGTCTCGGTCATGGCAAAGCACCCCGGCAGCTCGAGGCTGCCGATCTGGCGCAGGTAGCGCTCGTGGTGCTCGCGCGTGCCCAGGTGCAGCACCGCGCCGCCCCACAGCCCGAACTGCACCCCGAACTTGATCAGCAGCGAGAGATCGCCGAGTGCGAGCGTCTCGAACATCGCCACGACGGCGCCGGGGTCGTTCTCACCGCCGTACTCCTTGGGCAGCCCGTACAGCGGGAGACCCTCGTCGGCGAGCAGCTGGCACCAGCGCAGCACCTGCTCGCGGTATTCGGGGGTCGGCGGGGCGATCGGCGGCTCGAGCTCGGGCCGTCTGAGGATCGCGCGCACGCGCTCGCGCACCGGCGCGTAGCGGCCGTCGAGCTGGCGGTGCAGGATGGTCGGATCGAACCAGTCGACGTCGGGGACGGTGATCGCCACGGCGGGAGCATAGGGCCCGATCGCGCCGCGTGGCGGCGCCTGACGGATTGTGTCCCAAGCCGTGAGTAGCTTCGGGGGGCATGAGCCAACGACGCAGTGACCAACAACGGCGACGCGCGCAGCGCCAGCGTCGCAGCCGCAAGGCCGACACCGATGCCGAGCTCGCCTCGCGCATGAGCAAGATGGCGCACATCGCCGAGCAGCAGGCGCGTGCGCTGGATGACGTCCTCGCTGCCGAGCTCTGGGCCTCCCGGCTCGTCGGCGCCTGGCCCAACAGCGGCGACCGACGCGCCGCCGGCGTCGACGAGCGCGCCTTACCGGAGTTCGTCAAGGCGCTCGAGAAGCACGCCACCGCGGGGGCGCTGACCACGCTGCGGGCGATGACCGGCGTGGGCGTGACCGCTCACCGGCGCCTGGCCGCCGCGGCCGGCGATCGTCTCGCCGCCGGCGGGCTGCCCGAGCCCGCGTGGGCCTCGCAGGTGGGTCAGGCTCGCGCGACGGTGGCGCTGCTCCTGTGCGAGGAGATCTTCAACGACGCCGCGACCCTCGAGATCGAGTTCGAGGGTCCCGGCTTTCCGACCCACACACTCGGAGTGGTCATCAACCACAACCTGTGCGGAGCGCTGACGGCGGCCGGCCTCCTCGCGCAGGAGGAGTCCGGCTGGGGCGATTCGACGCCCACCCAGCGGTTCGTGGCTCGTGAGCTGGGCCTGGGCGAAGCCGGCGTGCGCCTGCGGCGCGCGTTGGAGATCCACGACCAGCTGCCCGAGCTGCCCGCCGACGAGAGCGTGGGTCGCTTGCGGGCGTTCATCAAGGCCCGGCTCGGCGCGCTGCCCGACGGGCCGGCGCTGAGTGAGCCCCCTCCGCCCACGGCGCGGGAGCGCCGTGCACTGCAGGCCGACTTCCTGAGCTCGCCCGAGGGCACGCGATGGCGCGGCGAGAAGGCCGCTGAGGAAGCGGTGGAGATCGCGATCGCCTACGGCTGCCTGGAGAGCCCCGGCGACCCGCTGCGCTGGAGCCCGACGGCGATCCTCCTGTTCATGTGCAGCTGGGTGCCGAACATGGTGCTGGGCGAGCCGGCCTCGCTGCGGCGAGTGGCCGACGTGCTACCCGACTGGATCGCGTACGCGTGCCGTCGCAGAGGAGGGGTACCGGACGCGGCAATCGGGATCGTGCTCAGCGAGGTCGAGCGGTGTCGCGGGGACATGCTCGAGTTGCTCGATGACGCCTCGCGGTGCACCCCAGCCCAGGATCTCGCGATCGACGCGGGGAGCGCGGGAATCGACGTCTCGGACCCCGAGGCCTGCGGCGAGTTCCTCGCGCGCTGGAACGCCGAACGGCAGGCGGAGCAGTGGCTCAGCGCGTCTGCGGGAACCGCCGGCCCAGGAGCTCGCCCGCGGCGACGTTGCGCATGATCTCGCTCGTCCCGCCGCCCAGGGTCATGCCGCGCACGTCGCGGTAGAAGCGCTCGAGCGGCAGATCGCGCGTGTAGCCCCAGTGGCCGTGGATCTGGATCGCCTCGCGGCAGATCTCCTCGGCGGACTCGTTGACGAAGACCTTGGCCATCGACGTGTAGCGCGTGGAGGGAAAGCCGTCGTCGTCGGACTCGGCGGCGCGCATGAGCATCATGCGCGCCGCGTCGAGCTTGCACGCCATGTCGACGACCTTCCACTGCAGCCCCTGGAACTCGGCGATCTCGCGGCCGAACTGGCGCCGGCGGCGCAGGTGCACGAGCGAGAGCTCGAGCGCCGCCCGCGCCGCGCCCAGGCACATCGCGCTGTTGCCGCAGCGCTCGGGGTTGAACTGCTTGAGCATGATCGCCGCGCCGCGGGAGGAGTCGGCCTGCGGCGCGAGGATCACCGCCTGCGGGTCGATGCGCACCTCCTCGAAGCCCAGCACGTACTCGGGGACGCCGCGGCCGCCCATCTTGGGCTGGTCGGAGACGAGCTGCATCCCGTTGGCGTCCTGCTCCACGACCAGCGCGCCGATGCCCTTGGCGCCGGTGGTGCCCGGCAGCCGGCAGAACACGAGCAGCGAGGTCGCCCGGGCGGCGTTGGTGATGTAGCACTTGGTCCCGCTCAGGCGAAAGCCCTCACCGTCCGGCGCGGCCTCGCAGCGCAGCTCGGTCGCCGAGGAGCCCGCCCACGGCTCGGAGATCGCGATCGCCCAGGCGCGCTCGCCCGACGCGGTCCCGGGCAGGTAGCGCTCGTGCTGCTCCTCGGTGCCCAGGCGCAGGATCGCGCGCGGCGGGCCGTTGAGGTACATCTGGGTGGCGAGCGCCGAGGCGAAGCACACGTGCGCGAGCTCCTCCAGCACGACGCACGCCTCGCGCACCCCGCGGCCCTCGCCGCCGTAGCGCTCGGGGACGCTCAGCGCGTTCAGCCCGGCGTCGACGATCGCCCGCCAGGAGCGCTCCGGGAAGCGCTCCTCCTCATCCCAGCGCTTTGCGTCGGGCGCGATCTGGTTGGCGACCTGCGCCGCGCGGGCGCGCAGGGCGGCGATGTCGTCCGGCTCGTCGGGCGGGACGAGCGGGGCGATGCCCAGCTCGCGCATCGTCTCGGCGACCTCGGCGCCGATCAGCGCCTCGGGGACGTTCAGCTCATCAGGCACGGGGTGAAGTCCTTCCACTGCACGCGGCCGGCGAGCACGTCCTGCAGGTCGAAGTCGCGCGTCGGCGTGGTCCAGTCGCGGGTGGTCTGCACGAACTGCAGCAGGGCGCCGAACGTGTCGGCCGGGTGCAGGAACGTCTCCTTCCAGACGCTCGAGCCGAGCTCCGTGCCGACCGTGCGCATGCCCTGCTCGTCCCACGCGTCGATCGTCGCCGGCAGGTCGTCGACGAAGATCGTGATGTGGTGCAGGCCCGCGCCGTGCTCGGCCAGGTGCTCGGAGATGAGCGAGTCCTCGCGCAGCGGCGCGAGCAGCTCGAGCTTCATGCCCGGGAGCTGGAAGTGCACGACGCGCAGGCCGTTGAGCGGGTTATCGCCGCCGGCGATGAAGCCGGCGCCGAGGCCGTCGCGCACGAGCGGGAGCGCGGCGGCGATGTCCGGGAGCGCGATCGCGACGTGGTCGACGCGCTCGATGTGATCGGCAACCGGCACTCGGCGCAGTCTACGAATCGATGGTCCGGGTGGTCCCCTTAGCTTGTGGCGCGGTGAGGCACGACCGCGGTCGCCGCCTGCGCGGGGGTGATCTCCGGATAGAGAACCCTGATCACGGCGAGCGCGGCGCCCGCGCCCAGCAGCTGCGCCGCGATGAAGCCCGGGGCGGAGGCGGGCGCGATCCCGGCGAACGTGTTCGAGAGCGTGCGACCGAGCGTGATCGCCGGGTTGGCAAAGCTCGTGGAGCTGGTGAAGAAGTAGGCCGCGCCGATGTACGCGCCGACCGCCGCGGGCGCGCTCGCCGCGCGCCGGCTGCGGGCGAGGGCGAAGATCACGAGCAGCAGCCCCAGCGTGGCGATCGCCTCGGCGAGCAGGTGCGCGGGCGAGGCGCGATGGTGGTGGGAGATGCTGATCGCCGCGCGGGCGTACATGCCGTTGGCGGCGAGGGCGCCGAGCGCGCACCCGGCGATCTGTGCCGGCGCGTAGGCGAGCGCGTCGCGCCAGCTCAGGCCGCCCAGCGCCGCGTCGGCGAAGGAGACGGCGGGGTTGAAGTGCCCGCCGGAGATCGGCCCGAACATCAGGATGATCGCGAACAGCCCCGCGGCGGTCGCCGCGGCGTTCTCGAGCAGCTCGAGGCCGGTGTCGCCGGGGGAGAGCTGCTGGGCGGCGATGCCCGAGCCGATGACCAGCGCGGCGAGGAAGGCGGAGCCGAGCAGTTCGGCCAGGAGGCGGCGGGGGAGCGGTGGGATCGTGGGGAGGAGAGTAAAGGTTGACAATCGTCGATTCAATCGATAAACGTATATCGATGGCGATCGATCTGGCGTTGGCCCCCAAGCACAAGCGCGCGGCGGGTGAGTCGTGCTGCGAGCCGGTCGTCTACCCGGACGTCGAGCGCGAGCAGGCGCTGCGCATGGCCGACGTCGCCAAGGCGCTCGGTGACCCGATCCGCCTGCAGCTCGTCGACGTGCTGCGCAAGCACGCCGGCAAGGTCTGCGTCTGCGAGCTGGTGCCGCTGTTCGAGATCTCCCAGCCCACGCTCTCGCACCATTTGAAGAAGCTGCGCGAGGCGGGGATCGTCGACTGCGAGCGGCAGGGGCTGTGGGCCTACTACTACGTCCTGCCGGGCGCGCTGGCCGAGCTGTCGGGGTGGCTGCGGTGAGTGACCCCCTTCGCGAACAGGTCCGCGCGAGGTACGCCCAGGCGGCCCGGGAATTGGCCGAGGGCGAGGGTTGCTGCGGTTCGCAGGCGTTCGGCGGCGCGCTCTACGCCGAGCTCGGCGCGGACGCCGGCGGCGCGGCGTTGGCGGCCTCGCTGGGCTGCGGCGTCCCGACCGCGGTCGCCGACCTGCGCGACGGTGAGGTGGTGCTCGACCTCGGGTCCGGCGCCGGCGCCGACGCGTTGATCAGCGCCCGCCGTGTCGCGCCGTCGGGCCGCGCGATCGGGCTGGACATGACCGAGGAGATGCTCGAGCTCGCACGCGCGAACGCGCGCTCGGCCGGGGTGGCGAACGTCGAGTTCATCAAGGGCTCCATCGAGGAGATCCCGCTCGCCGAGGGCACGGTCGACGTCGTGATCTCCAACTGCGTGATCAACCTGGCCGCCGACAAGGCCGCGGTCCTGCGCGAGGTCGCCCGGGTCCTGCGCCCCGGCGGGCGGCTGGCCGTCTCGGACGTGATCGCCGACCCCGACATGGACGGGCGGACCCGCGCCGACATGGTCCAGTGGACGGGCTGCATCGCCGGCGCGCTCACCCGCGCGCAGTACGAGCACGCGCTCGCCGGCGCCGGGCTGCACGAGGTGCAGATCGCCGACACCCACCGCGTCCACGAGCACGCCGCGGCGGCGACCGTCAGGGCGCGCAAACCGGCCGGGCTCACGCTGCGGCCCGCCGCGGGGGCCGACCTCGCGCGGATCGCGGAGATCTACAACGAGGGGATCGCCGACCGCTGCGCGACCTTCGAGACCCGGCCGCGCTCGCCCCAGGAGCTCGCCGGCTGGCTCACCGGCGAGCGCCCGTTCATCGTCGCGGCCAGCCCGGGGGAGGGGGTGCTCGGCTGGGCCCGCGCGGGCGCCTACTCGGACCGCTGCGCGTATGACGGCGTCGGTGAGCACGCCGTCTACGTTGCCCGCGCCGCTCGGGGCCGCGGCGCCGGCCGGCTGCTGCTCGCCGAGCTGGCCGCGCTCGCCGAACGGGGCGGCCTGTACAAGCTGACCAGCCGCGTCTTCGCCGACAACCTCGCCAGCCGCGCCGCGCACCGCGCCGCCGGTTTTGAGGAGGTCGGCATCCAGCGCCGGCACGGGCGCGTGGACGGCGAATGGAAGGACTGCGTGCTGGTCGAGCGGCTGCTCGGCGAGGCGGCGCTTGACCGGTGCTGCACGGCGGCCGCGGCCGCGGCATGCTGCCCGCCTGACGAGAAGGCCGGATGCTGCGGCGCGGACGGGGGCTGCGGCGGCGCAGCGCGTGACTGATGGCCGGCGTCCTGTTCGTCTGCCTGCACAACGCCGGCCGCTCACAGATGAGCGCCGCGCTGCTCGAGCGCGCCGCCGCCGGCCGCCACCGCGCGCTCTCGGCGGGAAGCGAGGCCGATCCGGGCGGGCGCGTGCACCCCGAGGTCGTCCAGGTCATGCGCGAGCTCGACATCGACCTCTCCGAGCGCCGCCCGCAGCCGCTCACCCGCGAGCTCGCCGAGCAGGCCGACGTCGTGGTCACGATGGGCTGCGGCGATGCGTGCCCCTACATCCCCGGCAAGCGCTACATCGACTGGGACCTGCCCGACCCCAAGGGCCGCCCGGTCGAGGAGGTGCGCGCCACGCGCGACGAGATCGCCGAGCGCGTCCGGGTGCTGCTCGGCGAGCTGGACGCCACGCGTTGACCCGCGGCGCCCGTACGGGGGCGCTACGCCGCGGCGGCGGCGGCGAGGGGGAAGCCCACGCCGGTGAGCTGCTCGGAGACCTCCCACAGGCGCCGCGTGACGTCAGCGTCCCGCGCGGCCGCGCTGCGCCCGACGATGGTCGGCGTGCCGCGCATCTCCTGAAAGCCGTCCGGCCCGACGAAGCTGTCGCCCGGGATGTCGGCGACCGCCGCGTACAGCGTTGGCAGCGCGCCCGCGTTCTCGTCCTGGGCGAGTAGCCGATTGCCCAGGTGCGAGATCAGGTCCAGGCTGCGCCGGCCGCTCGCGAACTGCAGGTTGGTCGCCGCGTAGCCGGGGTGCGCCGCGGTGGCGATGACGCTCGAGCCCGCCTCGGTGAGGCGGCGCTGCAACTCGCCGCTGAACAGCAGGTTGGCGAGCTTGGACTGCCCGTAGGCGCGCCAGGCGCGGTAGGACTTGCGCTCCCACTGCAGGTCGTCGAAGTCGATCCGCCCGAAGCGGTGGGCGCCCGAGGACACGCTCACGACCCGGCCGCTGACGTGCGGCAGCAGCCGGTTGGCCAGGGCGAAGTGGCCGAGGTGGTTGGTGCCGAACTGCAGCTCGAAGCCCTCGGCGGTGCGGGTAAGCGGCGGGACCATGACGCCCGCGTTGTTGATCAGCAGGTCGATCTCGCCCTCCCAGCCCGCGGCGAACTCGCGCACGGACTCAAGGCTCGCCAGGTCGAGCCGGCGGACCTCGGTGGTGCCCGGCATGG
>DATAWZ010000090.1:0-21445 GCA_036266975.1 Solirubrobacteraceae bacterium | reverse complement strand
CGCTCGATGCCCTGGATCTCGACGGTCTCGATCGCGCCGCCACGGCCGCCCCTGATCAGGAGCTCCTGGAGCGGGACCCCGTCGACGAACGTGCGCACCGGCTCATCGCACATCGGCAGCACCTTCGCGCCGACCCCGATCGCGCCGGCCAGCGCGGCCAGGGCCGCGGTCGCGCGCTCGCCGGCGGCCAGCCGCCGGGCGCGCTCCAGGCACCACGCCAGGTCTCGGTCGCCCAGGTTGAACCACACCTCCCGGCCGAGCTCGCGCAGCTCGTCCATCACCGTGAAGGTGTCGCCTTCGAGCCCCCAGCCGCGCTCGTCGATGCGGTCGGCCAGCCAGAAGCAGACCAGGTCGGGGTCGGGGGACACGTAGGCGCCGTAGATCTCGATGTCGTCGCCGGTGTTGGCGATGACGACGAGATCCTCGCCGGCGACGTCGAGCATTCCGCGGGCGAGCTTCGCTCCGCCGGTCCCACCGGCGAGGACCACGACGGGGCCTTCGGGCACGGCTCCAACGTATAGGGTTCGCAGCCGATGCGGCTCGAGGGACGCACGGCGCTGATCACCGGAGGGGCCTCGGGAATCGGTGCGGCCACCGCGAGGCGCCTGGCCGCCGAGGGCGCGCGGGTCGCGATCGGCGACATCGACGAGACCGGCGCGCGGGCGGTCGCCGCCGAGTTCGACGGCTTCGCCACGCGCCTGGACGTCGCCGACACCGCGTCGGTCCGCGTCGCGGTCACCGCCGTGACCGAGCGGGTCGGCCCGATCGACGTGCTCGTCAACAACGCGGGGACCGACCGGTTCGCGTTCTTCGTGCACACCGACGAGGAGCTGTGGGACTTCGTGCTCGGCGTGAACCTGCGTGGCGTGCTGGCCGTCACCCACGCGGTCCTGCCCGGCATGCACGAGCGAGGCCGAGGCTCGATCGTCAACGTCGCCAGCGAGGCCGGCCGCGTCGGCTCCCAGGGCTCGGCGACCTACTCGGCGGCCAAGGCGGGCGTGATCGGCTTCACCAAGACGATCGCCCGCGAGTCGGCGCGCTTTGGCGTGCGCTGCAACGCGATCGCCCCGGGCCCGATCGAGACCCCGCTGCTGAACGCCGCCCCCGAGCAGCTCGGCGAGCTGGGCGTGCGCCTCAAACGCGGCATGGTCAACGCGACCGCGATGGGCCGCAGCGGCGAGCCCGAGGAGGTCGCCGCCGCGATCGCCTTCCTGGCCGGCGATGAGTCCAGCTACATCACCGGCCAGACGCTCGGCGTCAGCGGCGGGCTGTCGATGTGGTGAACGTCGAGCCGGGCCTTCATCGCGACCGCGAGTTCGTCGTCGAACAGAGGCTGCTCACCGACGTGGGGGGCACCCTGGCGGCCCCGGTGTTCGCCACGCCGAGCATGATCGGCGTGATGGAGGCGGCGTGCGCTCGGCTGGTCTACGCGCACCTGCCGCCGGGGCACGCGACGGTCGGCTTCGAGGTCTGCGTGCGGCACGTCGCGCGGGCGCAGGAGGGGACGCGCTGCCGGGTCTCGGCGACGCTGCGCGAGGTCCTCGACGGGCGCACCCCATCCGGGGCAGGCACCAAGCTGCGCTTCGACGTGCGCGTGGAGGCGCTCGACTCCGAGCCGCCGCGCGTGATCGGGCTGGGCACGCACGAGCGCCGCGTGGTCGACGTGGCGGTGCACTCGACCTCGCCGGTGTGAGCGTCAACTCGCAGTTGACAACGCGCATTCGTCAACCTACAGTTGACGAATGACTCCCTCACCGACGCTCCAGGAGCTGATCGACACCGTCCGCAGCGACGCGGCCAGCGCCGACCCGCTCGTCCAGCTCACGCAGGCGTCCGGCACCGCCTCCGATCTGCAGGAGCTCGCCGACGCCCTGCTCGACCACTACGTCGAGCAGTGCCGCGGGGAGCGCCGCTCGTGGGCGGAAATCAGCGCTGCCCTTGGCGTGACCAAGCAAGCGGCCCATAAGCGCTACGCCTTTAATCCCCCCACCTTCAATCGCTTCACCGACCGGGCGCGTGCGGTCGTGCGCGACGCCGAGACGCAGGCCCGCGAGCGCGGCGAGCGCAGCGTGGGGCCCGAGCACCTGCTGCTCGCGCTGTTCGACGCGGCCGACGGCGCCGCGGCCAAGGTCCTCGCCGAGGTGAGGGTCACCCAATCGGCCTGCGAGGAGCGGCTCGGGGTCGGCCCGCGCGGGCAGGAGCCGGCCGGCGAGCGGGTGCCGCTCGGCGCGGTGGCCAAGCAGGCGCTGCGCGGCGCGCTCGACGAGGCGCTCGGATTCGAGCACAACTACATCGGCACCGAGCACATGCTGCTCTCGCTGGTGCAGGCGGCCGAGGAGCCGGTGGGGCGGGCGCTCGCCGATCTGGGGACCAGCTACGAGGACATCCGCGAGCGCATCGTGCGCCGGTTCGGCTAGAGGGTGGCGCAGCCCGCCTCAGGCGGGCGAGCCGGGCCCCTCTCCTTTCCCACTAGGGTGGCGCAGCCCGCCTCAGGCGGGCGAGCCGGGCCCCTCTCCTTTCCGATCAGGCGATGTTGATCGCGTAGGTCTCCGAGAGCAGCGTCATCAGCAGCATCAGCCGCATCGACCAGGAGAAGCAGAACGCGAGCGCCGCCTGCAGACCGTCCGGCTGGCGGCCGGTGATCAGGATCGCCACCCAGCTCACGAAGCCGATGACGTAGCTGAGGTAGCCGAGCACCACCGCGACGAGGTAGGCGGGGATCACGTACAGGATCCGCAGACCCACCTTCAGGCGGTCGTAGCTCTGCTGTGGCGCGACCTGCAGCTGGATCGGGTATTCCGGGTGCTCTGCGCCGTCGAAGGGCGGAAGCGGGTCGGCCAGGAGCAGCAGAAAGGCCGTCGCCCGGGCGTCGAAGCGGACGAAGCCGGCGACGAAGTTCCACCAGCCGGCCGGCCAGCGGCCGGTGAACAGGAGCACGAACCAGGCGACGATCGCCACGCACAGCGCACCGATGCCCCACAGCGCCGCCACGAGCAGCCAGGGGATCGCGACGATGATCCGCACCAGCGTCGTGAGCCGGTTGCGCACCGGCGTGTTCTGGATGATCAGGGTGGGCACCAAGGGCCCGGACGACGCTACGGCCATGGCTCGCCTCTCTCCGGTTGGGGGCCTTGCGCGGACCCTACTTGCTTCGTGGGCGCCGGTGGTGATCGTCCTGCGCACTGGCCAGCTGGCGGTCCAGGCCGCGTGCGACCCCGAGCGCGAGCAGCACCGCGCCGCGGATCGAGCGTGCGCTCACGCTCGCCGGCACATCGCCGGCCTGACGCGCCGGCCCGGGTCGGTCCCGTGCGTCCAGGCAGCCGACGGCGAGGGCCGGCCAGCGCGCCCGCCGCGCGGCCCAGGCCGCGCCGTCGCCGTGTCCGCGATGCGGGGCGGCGCCGCGTGAGGGCCCGACGCTCGCCGCCAGCTGCGTGAGCTGGGGGTGCAGCGCCAGCGCGAACAGCGGACCGTCGTGTGTCCACCAGCGCGGCGTGCCGACGCCGCAGGGCTCGTACGCGAGCACGGCGACGTCGCGTCGCCGCCAGCGTTTGCGCCGGCGGCGGATCGCCTCGCGCAGGCCCAGGGCGCCGGGCGCGCCCGCGCCGGCGAGGATCACCTCGACGCCGAGCTGGGCCGGCGGGCTGGCGAGCAGCGTGTCCAGCGTGGCGAGCAGCGCGGCGACCGCGCTGGCGTCCGCGTTCGCGCCCGGGCTGGGGTCCGACAGCGCGATGTCGGCGTAGATGCCGAGCGCGACCAGGGCGATGAGCGTGGGCGCGAGCTGGGCGCCGACGGTCGAGTGCGAGTGAGTCCCGGTCACGCGAGCGACGGCGAGCCCGAGCAGGGCGGTCGTCGCGAGCACCAGCCAGAACGACGGCGCCGGCAGCCGGCCGCGCAGCGCGCGGCGCAGCCGCGCCTCGCCGGTCGCCCACGGGCGCCGGTAGACCATCCCGGTCCGGCCGGCGTCCACGGCGGCGACGAGCACCAGTCGCACCACCCCCTCGCCGTGGCCGGCGACGACGTTCTGGGTGGCGCGCCGGGGCATGAGCAGCATCAGCGGGGTGACCAGCCGGCTCGGCTCGGCGAGCAGCGAGCCGAGCGCGACGCCGAGCACCGACACCCCGGCGACCGGGGCGTTGACCGTGAGCACGCTGCCGATGAGGGCGAGCAGCGCGTGCAGCATGCCCGTGAGCGCCCACTGCGGCCGCACCCAGCAGGTCTCGGTGGTCGGGGAGAGCCCGCGGGCGCGCAGCTCGGCGGCGAGCGCGAGCGAGGCGCGGCGCTCGGCGTCGCTGCAGGCCAGGCGCCCGGGGAACCCGTCGGCCAGGCGGGCGACGACGGCGAGCGGATCGGGTTCGGCCTCGGTCAAGGGGCACGTTCTACAGGCTCGCCGGGGGCGCGGGCGTCGCCCTCCCCCGAGCCGGCGAGCACCAGCCCGTCACCGGGCCCGCCGCCGGCGCGCTCTAGATTGGCCCTCGACATGGACGAGACCGAGCTCGCCTTCGCCGGCATCGCCCGCCAGGCCGCGCTGATCGCGGCCGGGGAGGTGAGCTCGCGCGAGCTCGTCGAGCTCTGCCTGGCCCGGATCGCGCGTCTGGATCCGCGGCTGCGCGCCTTTCGCGTCGTGCGGGCCGACCAGGCGCGCGCGCAGGCCGATCGCGCCGACGCCCGCCGAGCGGCGGGGGGCTCGGCGCCGCTGCTGGGGGTCCCGTTCGCGGTCAAGGACGACATGGACCTCGCCGGGGAGCTCACCGCGCTCGGCTCGAGCGCCGCCGGCGCGCCGGCGCGCGCGGACAGCGAGGTGGTCGCGCGGCTGCGCGCCGCCGGGGCGGTGATCGTGGGCAAGACGAGCGTCCCCGAGCTGATGGTCTGGCCGTTCACCGAGTCGGCGGCCTACGGCGTCACCCGCAACCCCTGGGATCCGGCGCGGACGCCCGGCGGCTCCTCGGGCGGCAGCGCGGCGGCGGTCGCGGCGGGCCTGGTCGGCGCCGCGCTGGGCTCCGACGGAGGCGGGTCGATCCGCATCCCGGCGGCGTGGTGCGGGCTGCTGGGCCTGAAGCCGCAGCGGGATCGCGTCCCGGTCGCCCCGTGGACGCGGACCTGGCACGGGCTGGCGGTCATCGGCGTGCTCACCCGTCGCGTGCAGGACACCGCGCTGTTTCACGACGTGATCGGCGGCGGACGCGAGTTCGGCGACGCCGTCGCGGCGCCCGGGCCGCGGCTGCGGATCGGGCTGGCCCCGCGGGTCCCGGCCGGCCTGATCGCGCCCGTCGACGCCGAGCAGCGCGGCGCGCTGCAGGCCACCGCGGAGCTGCTCGGAGCGCTCGGGCACGAGGTCCGCGAGACCCGCGTGGACTACGGCCCGGGCACGGCGAGCGCGAACTTCCTCGCCCGCTTCGTGCGCGGCGTGCACGACGAGGCCGCCGCGATCGCCCACCCCGAGCGTCTGGAGCGCCGCACCCGAGCGATGGCCCGGGCGGGCGCGCTGATCGCCCCGCCGCTGCTGGCGCGCATGCGGGCGGCCGAGCCGGCGATCGCCGCCCGCGTGCAGCAGAGCCTGGCCGAGCACGACGTGCTGCTGATGCCGACGATGGCCGCACTGCCGCCGCCGGTCGGACGATTCGAGGGGCGCGGCGCGCTGTGGACGCTGCTCGGCGTGAGTCGCCTGACGCCGTTCACTCCGGCCTGGAACATGACCGGCCAGCCGGCGTGCGCGGTCCCGGCGGGCTTCAGCGCCGCCGGCCTGCCGCTCTCGATCCAGCTCGTCGGGCGCCCGTCCGCGGAGGCCACGCTGCTCGCGCTCGCGGCCGAGCTCGAGCGCGAGCGGCCGTGGGCCCAGGCGCGCCCGACCGAGGCGCCGGCGTGAGTATCCCCGCGCCCGAGGGGCTCCGGGCGATCGCCGAGGAGCTCGCGCGCGAGGCCGGCGGCCTGCTGCACGAGCGCTTCCTGGCCGGGCGCACGCGCGCGGTGGCGAGCAAGTCGACCCCCACCGACCTGGTCAGCGAGGCGGACCTCGCCTCCGAGCGGGCGATCCGCGAGCGGCTGGCCCGCCTGCGGCCCGAGGACGGGCTGCTGGGGGAGGAGGGCGGCGACAGCGTGATCGGCACGAGCGGCCTGCGCTGGGTCGTCGACCCGCTCGACGGGACGATCAACTTCCTGTTCGGCATCCCGCACTGGTGCGTGAGCGTCGCCGTCCAGGACGCGGGCGGCATCACGCTCGCCGGCGTCGTGTTCGATCCGCTGCGGGACGAGCTGTTCGCCGCCTGCCGCGAGGGTCCGGCGACGGTCGACGGCGTCGCGCTCGAGCGCCCCGAGCGGCCCGGGACACTGGATGAGGCGATGGTGGCCACCGGCTTTGCCTACGACGCCACCGTTCGGGCCGCGCAGGCGCAGGTGATCGCCGGGCTGCTGGCGCGGGTGCGCGACGTGCGCCGCCTCGGCGCGGCCGCGCTGGACCTCGCCTGGACGGCCGCCGGCCGCTACGACGCCTACTTCGAGCGGACGGTCAAGCTGTGGGACATCGCCGCCGGCCAGCTGCTGTGCGAGCGGATGGGCGTCGAGGTGCGCGCGCTGCCCGAGGCGCCCGGCCTGCCCTGGGGGATCATGGTGGCCTCGCCGGCGATCGCGCGGGAGCTGTATGCGCTGATCTCGGAGCCCACGCACGGCACCGCCTAGACTGACCGCGCACGCGGCGGTGGCGGAATCGGTAGACGCGGGGCCCTCAAAAGGCTCAGCCCTTCGGGGCGTGTGGGTTCGAGTCCCACCCGCCGCATGTTCAGGCGGGGGCGGCCTCGCCCGGAGCGATGCGGTGCTCGACCTCGACGTTCCAGCCCTGCTGGAAGCCCTTGGTCGCGAAGGCGATGAGCAGCACCTGCACCGGGATCAGCGCTACGGTGAGCGCGCCGAGCAGGTTCGCGCTCAGCGCCGCGGAGGCGAAGCCCGTCCGCGAACGGTCAAACCACGCGGGCGCGGCGACGACCGCGAAGATGGCGAGCACGATCGCCAGCGAGGCCGAGACCGGGAGCACGCCCCGGCTCCAGCGCACGGCGAAGATCGCCATCAGCAGGTAGAGCAGGATGCAGACGATCTCCTCGGGCTTTGACCCCTGCAGCGCCGGCCAGCCGCCGACCGTGATCAGCGCCTGCAGCGCGACGCTCACGAGCAGCAGCACGATCACGATCAGCCGTGTCGTGCGCGCCGCCGGCTTGTCGCGGTTCGGGTGGACGATCACGACCGGCAGGTCCATCCGGTCCCCGTAGTCGCTCATCGGCGGCAACATACCGCCTGGGCCCGCGGCCGTGGGCCATCGCAACGAGCGGACGGCCCGTTGGTCGGCCGCGGTGAGCGCGCGTGGGATTGCTCTACGGTGTGCCCGCGTACCCCATGTGGGGCACAAGCGGGCGTGGCGAAACGGTAGACGCGCCGGCCTTAGGAGCCGGTGGGCGAAAGCCCGTGGGGGTTCGAGTCCCTCCGCCCGCATCCCCTGCAAATCGGCCGGTGTTCGACCGCTCTGCGGAGGCCGCGAGAGGCCGCATTTCGCTTTTGGGTACCACGATTGGCTACCAAACGCCGTGTGTTCGTGTCGACACGCCACTCGAGCACGGAGTCAGTCCCTCTCACGCCCGACCCGGCCTGAAGCCGATCCAAGGCACGCAGAGCGCGCGCTCGTGATGCCTCCCCCGCATTGCGCCGACGGCTCGACACACGCCTGGCGGTGCGCGCGAACGCGAACGCGGGACGTTCCTCTGCTCGAGCCACGAGGGGTCCTCCGGAACTGCGCCGGTCGGATATTTTCGAGTGGGTGATTGCCGGCGCTGCCGCGGGGCGGACGTTGCCGAACCGAGCAAGCGCCATGGTCGCCTCAGGGATCGTCGGTCTGGCGGCGGCGGGCGGGTTGAAGCGATCGTCGGCTGGCGTGGTCGGACGCTCGGGTCTGGGGCGTGCGCGATCACGGTGGTCACGAGCTTGCGAACGCCCAGTGCGCCCACTCGACACGACCACGATGAGCGGCCGGCCGAGCGGGCCACGCCGGACGCCGTCGGAGCGGGTCTCCGCGACTCAACCACCGGAGTCGCGTCAACGATCGGCGATGCGGCAAGATCGCCGCCGCTGCGTCCCGACTTCTCTGGCGCGGCCGATGCCCCTTGTCCGTCTCGAGCGACTCCATGGGCACCGCATGACCGTTGCCGGTCCCCGGGGACCGTGGCCAGCCGCGGCGCCGAGGTTTGTGGAGCGCCGCCCACGATCGTGGCCCAACGCTCGCTTTGGGAGCAGGAGGTCGCGGGTTCAAATCCCGCCGCCCCGATAGCAGCGAAACTACCTGCAAATTCGCATAAGATGCTGTTCTTCGTGGGTCAGCATCCGCCAGGCGATCTCGGCGACGTAACCCTCAGCGTGGTCCTCGGAGGCTCCATCGGGCGGCAGGCCGAACGTCGATTCGATGAAGGCGGCGGCGAGCGAGGGGTCATCCCCGTCGGCCGGCCGCGTGCCGGTGGCTGCGCGGCGCCAGGCGAGGAAGATGCGCTCGGCGCGGCCGCAGCGCAGCCGCATGATCTCCTCCGCGACCAGCCAGGCGGCGGCATCAAGCCGATCGGAGTCGCTCAGCGCGCAGTGGCCGCGGCGCCAGCGGCAGCCGCCGTCGGTCGTATGGGCGGTGACGTTCAGCAGCTCGGTGAGCGTCCGGCCGGCGGCGAGCTCCCACGGTGCGCGATGATGGTCGGCGATTGGCGTCGTCGTGCGGGCGGCGGAGCTGTCATCCCACGAAGCTGACCGGGAACCGGGCCGGGATGATCAGCCGGCGTCCTGGTCGATCGCGCGGAGTCGACGCGGGTCGGCGGGCAGTCCGTGCCAGATCTCGCGGGCGATGACGGTGGGCCAGTGCTCGATCGCGAGATTGGCCGGGAACACCGCGAGCGTCTCGCCGAGCCGGGTGGCGGCGGGTGCGAGCAGGCCAGCGAGCCCGAGCTGGTGGGCGGCCGCGCCAACGCGCTGGCACGGCTCGTAGTCGCCGACGTCGGAGTGCAGCCGGGCGCCGGACAGTCCGACCGCAGCCTGCGCGGCGGACGGACGCAAGTCGAGGATGTTGGCAATGGCGACGGTGCAGGTGACCAAGCGCCGCTCGAGCACGGAGTCGGCGAGCTGCTGCGCGTCATCGAGCTCGTCGTCGACGAGGTGACGGTAGGCCTCGATCACGACGCTATCGCGGGGCCGGGCGAGAGATAGAGCACCTCGAACGCGCGCGGCGCGCCCCAGCGCCCGCCGGCGGCGCTGGCCCGCAGCTCCTCCCAGCGCAGCGAGGTGTGCCGCTGAAACGTGCCTTGGAGGTCGATCGGCTCGAGGTCCGCGATCGCGGCGAGCAGGTCGCGATGTCTCACATCGCCCCCGCGTGCAACCGCTCGACCGCGTCGAGCACCTCGTCATAGGCACCCTCGGCGAGCAGGTCGATCGGCCGCCGGCCGCCGAGGCTGCGCTTGCGGCCGTGCAGCCAGATCTCGGCGCCCTCGCGCGTGTAGATGTCGCGCAGCTGACGGGCGACGTAGTGAAGCTCTGCGCCATGCCTTCAGCGACCGTGACGGTCATCCACCTGAAGCCGCTGAGCTCAGCGGCCTGCTCGCGCTGATCCGGGTCCAGGAGTTCGAGTTCGACGGGTCCGCACGCGACGGCGACCAGGCCCAGACACGTCTGGCACAGACGGTGCTTACCAGCGGCGCGCAAGCCGGTGCCGCCTGGAACCAGACCGTGGCCTTGATGCTCAGCGCAGCCGCGGGGCAGCGTGGCCTCCAACGTGCGCGTCTTGCCGAACTGCTCGCTGCTGCCGGCCTCGCGCTGCGCCCGGTACCCAGCTACCGCGACGATGTCGAGCGTCTGCGCGCGGAGACCCGCCGCAGCCGGCTGCTGCTGGGTCCGCTGAGCGAGATCCGCCTGGGCCACAGCACCGTGAAGATCACACGGTCGCTGGCCGCGATCGCGATCGATCGGGCAGACCAGGCGCCCTGCCTGATCGTCGCCGAGCCCGGCGGCGGCAAGAGCGGCGTCGCCGCCGACGCGATCGACCAGCTCGAGCACGACGGCCGCGATGTCGTCGCCCTCCTGGCGGACCGCTATGCGGCCGCCGATGAGGCCGAGCTCTCCGCAAGCCTGGGACTGGAGCACAGACTGAGTGACGTGCTGGCGGCATGGCCAGGCGAGCGAGCGGGGGTGATCCTGATCGACGGCCTGGACGCCGCACGCGGCGGGACGCGCTCTCACCCTTCACCAACCTGATCGAGGAGATTGCGGAACGCCCGGGTCGCTGGACGGCGCTCGCCTCGATTCGGACGTTTGACCTTCGCTACGGCCCGCGACTCCAGGACGCCTTCCGACGCGGCTCCGCGGTCGATGAGTTCACGGCTGAAGAGTTCACCGCTGTGCACCACCTGAGCGTCCCGGCGCTCGACGATCATGAACTGGCGCAGGCGGGGAAGGCATTGCAGCCGATTGCCGCGCTGCTGGAGGCGGCACCCGCGGCGCTGCGCGAGCTCGTGAGAAATCCGTTCAACCTCGCGCGCCTGGCCGAGCTGCTGGAGGCCGGCGCGCCGGCGGCCGAGCTGCGGCCGTTGCGAACCCAGCTGGAACTGCTCGAGGTGTACTGGCGGCGGCGGCTCCGCTCACCGCAAGCAGGCGTCGATGCCCGAGAACGTGTCGCACGCACACTGTGCGAACGGGCCGTCGACGCGCTCGCGCTGTTCGCGCCCCGAGCGAGGCTCGCCACCGACGCTATCGCCGACCAGGCGATCGCACAGCTGCTCAGCAGCGGAGTGCTGATCGAGAGCCAGAGCCCCGGCGGAGCAGAGACGCTCGCGTTCTCGCATCACGTGCTGTTCGACTACGCACTCGCGCGTCTCGTGTTGCGCGTCGACGAGACCGCATTGGCAACGCTGCTACGCGACCGACCCGATCTCGCGCTGATCGCGCGACCGAGCCTGACGCTTCATTTCCAATGGTGCAGGCCGCTCGCACGTGGAACTACCAACACGACCAGACAGCGCTCAGCCTGTTCGTAAAGCTCACGCAACGCTACCTCGCCGAACACCGCGATCTACTCGCAGACGCCGACTGCCGTGCCAGCATGCTCGCCTCGCTCGAGTTCTTCGTCGACGCCGGCTGGCCCGAAGCCAGACGGCTGGTCTACCGCCTCGACGAAGCCTTCCGCGAATGAATCGTTCACGAGTGATGGAGACTCGGAGCCTTCACGCGCTCCGGGCGGTTCGATTCGCGTGATCGCTTTCGCGTTGCCGGCCGCCGGGGCGGACCGGCGCCCAGCCACGGACTCGGGTCGCGCCGGCTCGTCGGCGCCCGGCCGACGAGCGCTTTCGCTCGCCACGACACTCGCCGCCGGCTTGAGCTTTGGCGACGCTGCGCTCGTCCGACCCGGCCACCCGCCATCTCGGAGGGCGCTGTGGACGTGTCCTACGTCGCCGAGGCGATCGTCGGTCCTCCGTCGGGCGGGACGATCGCTCTGATCAGAGCGACACCTGCGGCGACGGGCCGCCCTGATCTGGCCTCATGGGTTCGGGCGCGTCGCCAGGTCGAACACGGTGGCGATCTCGCGGGCGTAGCTGTCGATGTCGAGGTCGGGGTCGTGCGCGATGCGGCGCGGCACCGCGTCGATCGCTGCCCGGATCGCGACGGCAATCGCTCGCGGATCGAAGTCGGGGCGGAGCTCTCCCTGGGCTTGGAAGCGGGCGAGGTGCTGCTCGAGGATCCTCACGGCTTCATCGACGTCTAAGCCGCGGAAGAAGCGCTGCCCGCCGTCGACGGTGAGACCGCCGCGGGCGATCTCGACGATGGCCACCAGGTAGTTGGGATGCTCGCGCATGAACGCGAGGTTCGACTCGATGTACGCCCGCAGAAAGCCGGGGCCGGTCGAGGCCTGCGCGAGGATGCGGGTCCGCATGTAGGCCCTGCCCTGCTCGAGGACCTCAGTCACCACCTGCGCGATGAGGTCGTCCTTGCCGGCGAAGTGGTAGCTGATCAGGCCCCTGCTGATGCCGAGCCTCGAGGCGATGTGGGCGAATGACGCGCGCGCGAAGCCGACCTCGGCAATCGCGTCGATCGCCGCCGCCACGATCTGCGCCCGTCGGGCGGTCTCGATGAACGTCCGCGTGTGAGCGTCTCCCCCTACTGGCTGCATGACCAAGAAATTAGCAGCACGACCAAAAGCTGCTACCGTCGAGCGATGCGCTACGCGGCTCGCGGCGCGATCATGAGGAGAGCGCCGAGGCCCACCGGCGGCGGTCCCGGGTGAGCCCTGAGCCCGCGACTCGGGCGGTCGGCGGCGCTGAATCGGGCGACCGTGCTGAGACGCGCGAAGAGCCGACGGATCGGTCCGCGCTGGTGGTCGAGCGCCTGACCAAGCGATTCGGTGATCGTGTGGCGTGCCAGGACGTCTCCTTTGAGGTGGGCTACGGCGAGGTCTTCGGGTTCCTCGGTCCCAACGGGGCCGGGAAGACGACCACTGTGCGCACCCTGGGCACGCTGATCGCGCCGACCTCGGGCTCGGCCGTCGTCGCCGGCATCCCGTTGCGCGCCGATGACGGGCCGGCGATCCGGGCGCGGATCTCGATCATGCCCGAGTCTCCAGGCCTCTATCAGCGCCTGACCGTGACCGAGAACCTTCAGTGTTTCGCAGGGCTCTACGAGCTCGACGACGTTGGCGGGCGCATCGAGCGCTCCCTGCGGGCGGTCAATCTCCTGGACCGCGCGTGCGATCCGTGCCGGGCGCTGTCCAAGGGCTTGCGCCAGCGCGTCGCGCTCGCCCGAGCGCTGCTGAACGATCCGGCGGTGCTGTTCCTGGATGAGCCCACGTCCGGGCTCGACCCGGTCGCCACGCGCGAGGTCCACGAGCTGATCGCCGCGCTGCGCGAGCGCGGGGTCACGATCTTCCTGACCACCCACCGGCTGGAGGAGGCCGAGCGGCTGTGCGATCGGGTGGCGATCCTCAACACGACGTTGCGGCTGATCGGCCGGCCCGACGAGCTGCGCACGCGGCTGTTCAGCAGATCACTGGACGTACGGCTCCGTCTGCCGCTCGCTGATCCAGGCCAGGTCTTCGGTCCTGTGCACGCGGTCGAAGGCTGGGAGCAAGCGCCGGCGGCGAGCAGCTATGCACTCGAGGTATCCGACCCGGACATCGCCGCTCCCGCCGTCGCCCGGGCGCTGGTCGATGCCGACGCCGACATCCTCTCGATCGCCGAGTCGCGCCACTCGCTCGAGGACGTCTACCTGGAGCTGATCGACGAGGACGTGGAGGCGATGCGGCGGTGAGCTTCAGCTGGACGCGTGTCCGCGCGATCGTCGTCAAGGAGCTGCGGGACTACCGGCGCAACCGCTTCGTCGTGGTCTTCACGATGACGATCCTGCCGCTGCTGTTCATAACCCTGCCGATCGTGGACCTGCTCACCTTCCCGGCATCCGCGGCCGGCTCCAAGCTCGACGACCGAATCGGGATATCGCTGCTGTACATGCTGCTGATTCCCACGATCGTCCCGTCCACCCTCGCCGCCTACTCGGTGGTCGGAGAACGCGAGCAGGGCACGCTCGAGCCGATCCTGATCACGCCGATCCGCCGCGAGGAGTTCCTCGTGGGCAAAGCGCTCGCGGTGGCTGCCCCTACGCTCGTGGTCGCCTATGCGATCTTCGGGGTCTTCCTGGCGGTGGCGGCGCTGTTCGCCCACGCGGAGATCTCCTCGGCGGTCTTCGAGGGCTCCCACCTACTGGTCCAGCTGCTGTTCACGCCGCTGCTCGTGGGCTGGTCGATCTGGGTCGGGATCGCGATCTCCGCGCGGTCGACCGACGTCCGCGTCGCCCAGCAGCTCAGCGTGTTTGCGAGCCTGCCTCCGCTTGCCGTCGTGGCACTGCTGTCGTTCAAGGTGATCACGCCCTCGACCGGCCTCTCGCTCGGTCTCGCCGCAGTACTGCTCACCATCGACGGGCTCGGATCGCGAGCGGTCGCGGCGATGTTCGACCGCGAACGGCTGGTCGCAGGAACCCGAACGTGACGCGCCGGGTAACGGCAACCGGACCGCGCCGACGGTCAGGCAACAACAGCTCGTAGAGAAAGGAAAACCGCATGTCATCTACGCTCCGCTTGACGCGACAAAACCCCCTCATGGAACTCCGGCGCGGCGCATTCGAGATCGAAGTGGACAGCAAGCCCGTCGGCTCGATCAACAAGATCGGTGAGACCGTCGAGATTCCGGTCGAGCCAGGCCACCACACCCTCCAAATGCGGTCAGGCCGATACTCAAGCCCGGAACGACCCTTCGACGTCGCCGATGGCGAGGTTGTCGACTTCCACACCCGCGGACCCCTGGTCTGGCCCGTCTACGTCGCCACCCTGCTCAAGCCCGACCTCGGGCTTTCACTCAAGCGCGACTGAACCGGTCGAGCGCGCGGCTAACCGAACAGGGCCTCGAGGTCGCCGACGTCGACGACCTCGGCCTGGCGGGGGAAGACCTTCTCGGTGAGCAGGGCGTGGACGTCGGGCTCGAAGTCGGCGCACGCATCGGCGAGCACGACCAGCCGGTAGTCGCGGTCGGCGCCGTCGCGCACGGTCGAGAGCACAACGCCGCTCGTGCTGATGCCGGCGAGGATCAGCGTGTCGACCCCCTTGGCGGTCAGCTGCTCGTGCAGGTCGGTGGTCGAGAACGCCCCGACGCGCGTCTTGCGCACCACGATGTCCGTTTGGGCCGGTGCGAGCTCGGGGTGGACCTGGGTGGCGGGGTTCTCGGCGGCCAGGGCGTCGCCGGCCTGCTTGATCTGCGAGAACGTCTTGTTGGTGGCCGGGATGGCGTCGACCTCGCCTGCGGTGAACGCGACGCGCACGTAGCCGACGTGGACGCCGCGGTCGCGTGCGACCGCCAGCGCCCTCTGCGCGCGGGCGAGCAGCGGCGCCGCCGCGTCGCCGAGGCGCTCCACGATGCCGGGCTGGTAGTCCATGACGAGCAGCGCGCTCTTGGCGGGATCGGGGGTGTCGGTCATGCGGGACTCGCTTTCGGTTCGGGGGGTGCGGGGACGTAACGGCCGCCGCGCAGCAGCGAGGCGCCCGCGCCGATCACGGCGAGGACGGCGGCGACGATGAACACGACGGTCAGGCCGTCATGGAAGGGGGCGGAGATCAGGTGCGGGAAGAAGGTCTTGCCGGTGAGCGTGCGCAGGTTCGCCGCCGGGATCCCCTGGAGCGCGTGCCGCGCGATGAGCAGGTGCTTGACCGGGTTCTCTCCGAGCACGGTGGCGAACAGCGAGGAGACCGGCGGCAGGCTCGCGATCTGGTGGGCCACATGCGCGGGGACGTGCTCCCGTGAGAGCCCGCTTGCGAGCACGCGTGGCAGGCGGCTCGCCAGGCCGACGATCATCAGCGAGAAGAACACGCCGATCGACAGCGCGGTGCCCGAGTTCTGCCAGGTCGAACGCATCCCCGAGGCGGCGCCGCGTTGGCTCGCCGGAACGCTGCCCATGATCGAGCTCGAGTTGGGCGCGCTGAACATGCCGACGCCGACGCCGTTGACGACGATCAGCAGCGCGAACATCGGATAGGAGAAGTCGACCGGGAGCAGCAGCAGGCCGATGAAGCTCGCGCCGAACAGGAGCATGCCGGCGCTCGCGAACCCGCGCGCGCCGAAGCGGTCGCTGAGCGCGCCCGATGTCGGCCCGGCGAGCAGGAAGGCCGCGGTCAGGGGCAGCAGATAGATGCCCGCCCACAGCGGCGTGTCGGAGTAGGCGTAGCCGTGCAGCGGCAGCCAGATGCCCTGGAGCCAGATGATCAGCATGAACTGCATCCCGCCGCGGGCGGTCGCGGCGAGCAGGCCGGCGGCGCTGCCGGCGCTGAACGCGCGGATGCGGAACAGCGCGAGCTGGAACATCGGCTCGGCGACGCGGCGTTCGATGAGGGTGAATGCGACGAGCATCAGTACCCCGACGATGAGCAGCGTCTCGACGAGCGGGTTCGTCCAGCCCATCGTGTGGCCGTGGTAGGGCTGGATGCCCTCGGTGATCGCCACGAGCACGCCGCCGAGGCCGAGGGCGAAGGTGATGTTGCCCCACCAGTCGATCCGCGCCGGGCGCCGCTCACCGGTGTCCCTGAGCTTGCGGTAGGCCCAGACCGTCCCGAAGATTCCGACCGGGACGTTGACCAAGAAGACCGCGCGCCAGTCGATCGCGGCGAGCAGGCCGCCGGCGACCAGGCCGATGAACTGGCCGGCGATCGCCGCGACCTGGTTCAGCCCGAGCGCGAAGCCGCGCTGCTCGGTCGGGAACGCGTCGGTGAGGATCGCCGCCGAGTTGGCGGTGAGCATCGAGCCACCGAGCGCCTGCACCACGCGCCAGCCGATCAACCAGTCGGCGCCCCCCGCGCCGCTGAGCGGGTCGAACGAGAGCAGGACCGAGGCGATCGTGAAGACCAGGAAGCCGGCGTTGTACATCTTCACGCGGCCGAACATGTCGCCCAGGCGGCCGACGGTGACCACGAGGACGGCCTGCACGAGCCGGTAGCCCATGATCATCCACAGCAGGTACGTGACGTTGCCCGCACCGAGCGGGTCGAGATGGATGCCGCGGAAGATCGCCGGCAGGGCGATGATCACGATCGAGCCGTCGAGCGCGGACATGAACACCGCGGCGGTGGTGTTGGCGAGCGCGACCCACTTGTAGCCGTCGTCGGTGGCCGGCGCGTTCATCCGATGGTTGCTCAAATGGACTGTGCGAGGCGCTCGAGGAGCGGGGCCGCGGCGCTCAACGTGGCGCGCTGGTCGGGCGTGAAGTCGTCGGCGAGGGCGCGGGCGAGCTGCGCGGTGCGGGCGTTGCGGCGGTCGCGCAGCAGTCCGGCGCCGGCGTCGGTGAGCGAGAGGGTGACCCGCCGGCCGTCGTGCGGGTCGGGTGCGCGCTCGATCAGACCGACGGCCTCGAGCGCGGCAAGCGTCGCGCCCATCGACTGGGGACTGATCTGCTCGAGCCGGGCGAGCTCGCTCGCGGTGCTCGGGCCGCCCCGGTCAAGGCGCGCGAGCGCCGAGGTCTGCGGGAGCGTGAGCTCGTCGGGAGCGGGGAGCTGGCGCAGACGGCGCAGGAGCAGGCCGATGCTCACGCGCAGGGCGGCGGCGAGGTCGTCCGCGCCCGCGGGTTGGCTTTCGCGTCGAGGTGCGGGTTTGGGTGTCGAGAAGGGGGCGGGAGCGATTTGCTCAGTCTAGACTGTTCAGTCTGGACTGTCTTGCTATCAGGACGCAATGGCGAAGTCGCAGTCCGGATCTCGGCCCCGTGGAGCGGTCGGATCGGCGGCGGACGTGATCCTGGCGCCCCGCTGACTGGGCTGCACCACCTGGTCTGCGAACCGGCCCTTTAGCGATTGAGAGATCAGCTGCCAGTGCGGCGGTTCGACCTGGCCTCCCGGGCCGAGATGGATGAACGCCTCGCGGTGCGCCGGCTCGTGGCGAAGCGCGAGCTGCCGGACGCGCCGTCGCCTCTCCTCCCACCTTCTCCGCGTTTCCCCTGTCGAGCTCACAGACGTGCTCGCCGGCCACCCGGCCCGCGTGCGCGTTCGCGACGCTCGAGCCGGCGACCAACCCGGACCCGGCGGGCAATTACGGCGGGAGCGTCGCCTCGCAGACCACAGCGAATCCGGGTGTTCTCGGGTCGACGGAACGAGCACAACGACGGGCCCGCTCGGATGCCCGGCCTATTCGACCAGGCGACGATGAACTTCGACAAGCCGGCCGTCGAGCTCGACAACGACGACAGGGCTGAGGATGAGTCCGCCCTCGCACAGGACGCCGGCGGCGGGATCCCCGCGACGTTCAACCTCGGGGCCCCGACGGGCCGGTGGCTCTCGCCTACAGCGGCGACGGCGGGACCACCTGGAAGCGGCCCGCACCGCTCGAGCCGAACGCCCAGTTCGGCGACACGCAGATGACCAGTGGGGTCGGCGCCGACGGCCGTGGGTGGGCAGTGTGGGACGGCGCCGGCTCGGTCGACGCACTGGAATTCGGCGCCGCGGACTCGGCCGCGCCCGTGGCGGCCGCCCTCGGCGGCGCCGCGACCAGCGTCGGCAAGCGCCTCGCCCTGCGGCTGAAGTGCTTCTCCGTGCCGTGCACGGTGAGCGCCACCCTCAGCGGGGCGCCGGCCACGAACGCCGCGCGGCGGGCGCACGCGCCGGCCGCCGTCCTGGCCCGCGGGCATCTGCGGATCACCGCGCACGGCTTTCACACGCTCCGCGTCAGCTTGACGCGAGCGGGGAGGGTCACGCTCGGGGCCCACCACGGGCGCTTGGTTGCGACGATGAGCGAGGTCACGACGCTGGGGAGCTACACCGAGACGAAGCGTCTGGCGTTCAAGATCAAGCCCGGATCCGGTCGTCGCCGAACCTGGTGGCCTGAGCCGACGCTGATCTCGGCCCGCTGGACGCTGTGGGATCATGGTGCTTGGCTTGCGTGCCCGGACGCGCGCGTGTCCATACGACCGAGCGCTACTCAAACCGGAGGCACGATGTTCGGCAATAAGAAGGGCTCGCGAGCAAGCTGAGCGACCAGGGCGGCGTCGTCGCGCCGGCGACGATCGTCGAAGCCGCGACGCTGTGGACCAGCCAGGGGCACACCAACAGCGCCGACGTGTACGCAGCTGGAAGCACCCACCACTGCGAAGTGACGGTCAGGGTCGAGCCGGAGGGCGAGCCGCCGTTCAAGGCGACGTTCAAGCAGGCCTTCCCGAATGATCTCCCGCATCCGGGCCAGGTGGCGAAGGTGATCTACGACCCGAGCAAGCGCTCCAAGATCGCCGTCGTGGCCGACACGCTGTCGTGGGGTGACGGACCCCTGGAGGTGTCGATCGGCGACGGCCCCGCAGGCGAGGTCACCGCGGGTCCCGACCAGTTGATGAGCTTCTTCGCGGGCGGCGGCACGGCGGCTCCCGACGTTGCCGACCAGTTGACCAAGCTTGCCGATCTGCGCGACCGCGGCGCGCTGAGCGAGGCTGAGTTCCAGGCCCAGAAGAGGGAGCTTCTCGGGAGCTGATTGGACCTCGCTGGACTCGGGACCGCCCCGGGGGCCAGCGCAGTGAGGCGAGCAGGTTCCCGGCGACGAGCGCGCGCTGCTGGCTCGTCGATCGCACCGCTGCTCCCGCACGCGGCTGAATCGGGCACCACGCGGGCGAAGTGCCCGCCTATCGAACGGCACGGCAGGGGCCACCGGTTGCGGCGAGAGGTTCCGGTTTGTAGGGTCCGGCAATCCTGGCCGCGTCGAGCGCATCGTGAGGTTCCTGTGAGTCATCGTCTCCCAAAGGCTGCGATCGCGGCCTTGGTCGCCGCGGCGGCCGCAGTGGCGATCCCCATTGCGACGGCGGCGACGCCTCAGGTTGCGCCATGCACCCTCACCGGGGTCGGCCACGTCCAGATCTGCCCGGTCACGTTCAGGGCAACGGCAGGGAAGTCCTCGCGAGTCACCGTCGCCACGTACGCCGACTTCTCTCATTGCAACCTTCCGGCCCCCAGCAATGAGCCGGGTGAGAACCAGAACTATGTGGTCGCGTCGGTCACGATCAACTGGGGAGATCACACCCGTCCCACCTCCGGCGTCGCTCACACGGGCACCGGCTGCGTGCCCAACGACAGCCCCGACACCGACGCGGGCATCAGCGAGCCGGTGACCGGTGTACATCGCTACAAGAAGAAGGGCACCTACCGGGTGTCGGTCTCGCTCATATACCTCCGCGGAACCGGCAACACCTACGCGAACTGCGCAAAGGCGACGCCGGGGGACACCACCTACAACAACCTCACCAACTGCGTCGCGCTCAACGCGCCGGTGGCCTCGGTCGGGACGGTCAAGCGGCGCTGAGCGGGGACCGTCGCCTGAGCGGCCTCGCTGACCCAGCGGTGCCGCGCGCGGTGGGACCCAGCTCGGCCGCCGGCCGGGCCGCGGCGGTGATCGTGAACTGCTCGCCGGCCTCGGCGCGGCGCAGGACGTCCGCGACATCGTTGCGGCGCTCCTTGTGGACCGAGCCAGCGTCTGGCTCGCCGCGACGGCCGCACGCATCCGGCGGGCAGGATGCGACGAGCATCCTCTTTCAAACAGCGAGGGATCGATTGGAGCGACGATGTCGGCAGAGGACGAGAAGCGATCCATCCACGATCTCCTGGTGAAGCGGATCCTGCAGGGGCCCGGCCAAGCGCCGGCCGAACAACGCGCCCGTGCCTTCGACAACGCCGAGCCTCAAGGACCCCTGCACGCGTTGCTCGACAAGGTTGCGACCACGTCCGATCAGGTGACCGACGCGGACTTCGCCGCGGCGGCGGCGGCGGGCTTCACCGATGACCAGCTCTTCGAGCTCGTGATCTGCGCCGCGGTCGGCGAGTCGACCCGGCAGTACGAAGCGGGGCTGGCCGCCCTGGCCGAGGCGACCGCCGACACGGAGACGACGTAGTGCGGCCCCGCGTCCTGCAGGACGGATACGGCGTCGGCCCGAAGCTGCTCTTCAGGCTGATTCGATTGATGTCCGGTCACCCGGCGCCGGATGCGGCCAAGGTCACCTTCTACCGACCCGACTTCTACGGCAGCCACATGAAGCAGCTCACCCACGAGGCGATGCGCGGTCACTCGGCATGGTCGGTGGGCGATCGAGAGCTGATGGCGGCCTACGTCTCCAAAGTGAATGACAGCCCGTTCTGCATCGGCGCGCACGCGGCCACGGCCTCGCGGGCTTACCAGGATGGGGAAAAGGTGGCGGCCGTACTCGCCGATCTCGTCTCCGCACCGATCGAGGAAGGCCTGCGGGCGACGCTCGCGATGCTCGGCACCCTGACTCGCGACGGGACGGTGACTGCCGCGGACGTTCGAGCCGTGCTCGCCGCCGGTGTTTCGCATCAGCAGATCGGGGATGCGCTCGCCGTCGGCTTCGTCTTCAACACGACTGACCGCCTCGCCAACGCCTTTGCCTTCGAACTGCTCACTCGGGAAGGCTTCGAGGCGGGCGCGAAATATCTCCTCGGGCGAGGATACCGCTAGCCAGGAGTCGGGCGGCGCGCTACCGCGGCTGAATCGAGATCCGGTCGCAGTAGTCGCAGCGCAGCTCGATCTCTCCTGCTTCGTCGGGGAGGTCGCCGTCGCCATCGCGCCGAACGTTCACGTTGCGGACGGGGCAGGCCCACTGGAGCAACGGTGGGTCAAGGATGGACCTGGTCGTCCCCGGTTCCGGGCCGCGATCATGCATGGCCCAAGGCTCACGGCGGCGCCTGACGCCTCCGCCCGGCGGCGGCCTCTCAGCCGCTGAAGCCGTCCGGTTGGCCGCCTGATGGGAAATGACGTCGGGGTCAAGCAGCGGCTGGGGTGAGGGTGACCTCGTGGCCGAGGGATTGCAGGCGGGCGACGAGGCGTTTGGTGAGGCGTTCGGGGTCGCGGCGCTGGTAGTAGTCGCCGCCGAGTTCGCG
>DATAWZ010000089.1:0-3565 GCA_036266975.1 Solirubrobacteraceae bacterium | reverse complement strand
TGCATGAGCGGGATGATCACGAAGCCGCCGCCGTAGGAGAGCGCGCCGACCTTCAGCGCGACCCAACCGAGCGCGAGCAGGCTGCCGCGGGCAAGCGGCGTGCCGGCCGTGCCGACGGGCAGCCAGGGCGTCAGGACAGCGGCGTGTCCGCGCCGCCGGGCCGCGAGCTCCAGCGCGCCGGCGCCGAGCAGCGCCAGGACCACCGCCTGTCCGGCGAAGATCGCCGCCGCGGCGCCGGCGAGCGCGTACAGCGGCCAGCGCGTCGCGCTCGCCCGGCCCGGCCGGCGCACGCTCGCGCGGCCGAGCTCGATCGCGGCCTGCAGGGCGACGACCGCGACCGCAGCGCCCGCGCCGGCTGCGGCGCCACGCAACCAGGACGGCGCACCGCCCGACAGGACGGCCGCCGAGAGCGCGAGGATCGCCGCCAGCCCGGGAAGGATGAACGCCAGCCCGCCGACGATCGCTCCCGGTGTCCCGGCGACCACCCGCGCGCAATAGACCGCCAGCTGGGTCGAGGCCGGCCCAGGAAGGAGGTTGCACGCGCCCAGCGCGTCCTCGAAGTCCTCGCCCGGCATCCAGCCACGGCGCTCCACGCACCGCTCGCGCAGCAGCCTGATGTGCGCCGGCGGGCCGCCGAAGCCGATGACGCCAATGCGGCCCCACTCGCGCGCGATCGTCGCGAGCGATACCGGGTTGGCGCGCCGCGCGGCCACGTGGAAATCATCGGGCACTAGCATCCTACTATCGCCACTGCGCCCGCCAAGCAGCAGTTCAACGTCTACCTCCCACCGGCGCTGATCCGGCGCGCCAAGCACGCGGCGGTGGACCGATCGGTCTCGCTCTCGAGGCTCGTCGAGGAGGCGCTCGTCCGGCACCTCGACGACCCGGCGCAGGGCGAACGATGAGAGTGCGGGCGATCCACTTCGTCCCCGACGTCGCGGCCGCGACGCGCTTCTACCGCGCGCTGGGCCTGGACGTCGGGCCGGCTGCGCGGACCGGGCACTGGGTCGAGCTGGCCGCCGCCGGCGGCGAGGGGCGCCACGGGCTGCTGGTCACGTTCATCGCCGACGAGCCGCTCGAGGCCGTCGAGCGCCGCCCTGCGCGAGGCCGGCTTCCCGATCGAGGGCCACATCGTCGACCAGGAGTGGGGACGCTCCCTGTACGTGCGCGGCCCCGACGGCGAGCTCGTCCAGGTCGACGAGCAGGACCACAGCCTGTACACCTGATCAGAGAGAGGTTCCCGCCGTGAGCACCGTCAGTGTCCGCTACATCGTCGATGACGTCGACGACGCGATCGCGTTCTACGCCGGCCAGCTGGGCTTCCGGGAGGTCATGCACCCGGCACCCGCTTTCGCGATGCTCGAGCGCGGCGACCTGCGGCTCGTGCTGAGCGCGCCCAATGCCGCGCCGGGCGGCGGGCAGGCGATGCCCGACGGAACCCGGCCAACGCCGGGCGGCTGGAACCGCTTCGCGCTCGAGGTCGAGGACCTGGACGCAATGGTGGCCACGCTGCGCGGCGCCGGCGTCACGCTGCGCAACGAGATCGTCGACGGCGTCGGTGGGCGCCAGATCCTCGCCGAGGACCCGTCCGGCAACCCGGTCGAGCTCTTCCAACCGACCCGGCCCGAGGCGCGCCTGGCCCCGCGCCACTGAACGCGCTCACGCGAACCAGGTCACGCAGCGGTCGCCGAGCCGCGTCACCCATGCCAGCGATGAGGTCATCAGGCGCGCGACGAATGCCCGGAAGGCACCGTGCCGCCCACGGGCGATCGGGACGACCAGTCCCGCGGCCATGGCCACGAGCGCCGGCAGCGGGCGCACGTAGACGGTGACGTCCCGGACCTTCCCCTCGTCGTCGAGCTCGAGCCGGGTCGCGACCTCCGCGTACAGGCCGCCGACGGTCGCCCGGTAGAACTGCGCCCGAGAGTGCTCGTCGCCCACGTCGGCGAAGTAGCGAACGTTCTGCACCACGGCGAGGTGCGGGGTCATCAGCTCGCGCATCTCCTCGGGGCCGTGGACGGCGATGCGGCCGGTGACCGGCGATCGCAGCGTGAAGCCGGCGGCCAGCGTCGCGATCAGCCCGTCGAGGTCGTACGCCTCCATCGCCTCGCGGAATACCTCGGCTGTAGACATGGCGGCCCTCCCTAAGATCGGTTAGGTCAACATGTTGCCCTGACCGATATGACTGACCGGTCGACCTCCGATTACGTCGTGCTCGGAATGATCCGGCTCGGGACGCGCTCCGGGTACGACATCAAGCAGGCCGTCGAGCTCTCCACGCGCTTCTTCTGGACGAGCTCGCAGGCCCAGATCTATCCGAGCCTCAAGCGCCTAGAGCAGGCCGGGCTGCTCGCCGGTCGCTCCGAGCCGCGCGGGAAGCGCCCTCGCCGCGTCTTCGACATCACCGCCGAGGGCCGCAGCGAGCTCGAGGACTGGCTGCGACGCCAGGATGAGCTCGCGTTCGAAGTGCGGGACATCGGCATGTTCAAGCTGTTCTTCGCCGACGCTCTGGACCCCGGCGACGCGCCGAACTGCTGGCTGGCGATCCAGCGGCGCAGCGAGGAACGGGGGCCACCCTGCGGGCGATCGAGCCCGCCGGCGAACTGGCCGAGGAGCAGGGCGACGCCTACCCCCTGCTCACGCTCCGTCTGGGGATCGCCTTTAACCAGGAGATGGTCGACGTCTGCGAAGCGTTCGCGCGGCGCCGGGCCGAGCGCGACGCGCGCGGGTAGGGCCGGCGGCAGCGGGGGCGCCGTTAGGCAGCGCCCCCGCCCGTGCGCTCAGCGAGCCGTGGCCGCGAGCTCGCTCGCCTCGCGCATGGTGCCGGCCCCGATCCAGCAGCGCACGATGTCGCGCATCGAGAGGATGCCGAGCACGTGGGATCCCTCAATCACGATCACGTGCCGGAATCCACCGGCGCTCATCTCGTTCGCGGCGCGCTCCAGGGGCCAGTCCGGGGCCGCGAAGACCGGTCGCGCAGTGAGGTGATCCCCCACACGCTCGGCATCGAGGTCTCCGTCCTCACCCGCGCAATGGAGCACGTCCCGCTCGGTGATGATGGCCGGCGCCGGAAGGTCGGGATCGAGAACGACCGCCGCACCGACCCCTGCCTGGGTCATCCGGCGGGCCGCATCCCGCAACGAATGGCTCGTGCCGACCGTCACCAACACAGGCGTCATGCCGTCACGCACCATCATCGCTGTGCTCTCCTCTCGTCGCTCGTACCGATTGCCACAAGCCGTAGCGTAGCAATCAGCACAACCCCCTGTCGACCCCTGACGTCAGGCAGACCACACCCGGCCCCCACCGATCGGGCGCCGGCCGCCGATAGGGCGACTCAGGACGCAAACGGCGGCGAGCCCGCTGAGCGCCGCGCCCACCATGTCCCGCCAGCCGCACATATCCCGGCGAGCCCCACCGCGACCGGTCCGGGACACACGCGCCGGGCCGCAGAAGATCCGGGACGCGCCCGCTCCCCCGCCCGCCACCGCCGTAACGGGTCCTGAAAAACATCCCCCCCGCGCACAAGGTCCAGGACGCACCCGCTCCCCCGGCCGCCCCCACC
>DATAWZ010000088.1:0-17623 GCA_036266975.1 Solirubrobacteraceae bacterium | reverse complement strand
CACCGGCCGCACCCGCCACATCGGCCGGCCGGGTCGCAACGGCCGCGGGCCCGACGCCGACCGCGACCAAGACGACGACGAGGAGGAGGAGGAGGAGGAGGAGGAGGAGGAGGAGGAGGAGGAGGTCGAACCGGTGTCGCTCCCGCCCCAGGTGGCCGGAGTGATGCTGCTCGCCGCGCCGCTGCGAGGTGAGGACGTTGGCGTGCTCAAGGACGCCAAGGCCAAGACCTACACCGGCGTGCTGTCCGTGCGGGTGCGGTCGTTCGGGCTGCTCGATCAGACCGAGCAGGAGCGTCGCTTGGCCGGGTGGGGGTCGGTGCTCGCGGGCCTCGCGCGTGAGAGCTCGCCGGTGCGGCGGCTGCAGTGGATCGAGCGCACCGTCCCGTCCGACGGCGACCAGGTCGCTCGCTACCTGCAGGAGGAGCGCGACCCCGCCGTCCCGCTGGCGACCTCCAGCGTTGCGTCGTACATCGAGCTGGTCGAGTCCGCGGGCGCCGTCACGCAAGACCATGAGCTGTTCGTCTGCGTGCAGATCGACGCCAAGAAGGCGTGGCGGCAGGTCAAGCGCTTGGGCAAGGGCGACCAGGGCGCTGTCGCGCTGCTGTTGCGCGAGCTCGAGACGCTGGCCGAGCGGCTGGTCGCCGCCGACGTGCAGGTCCAGGGTGCGCTGCGTCCGCGGATGCTCGCGCGAGTTATCCGCGACGCCTACGACCCCTACGGACGCACGTTTCGCAACCGGCTGGCCGCCGTCTCCCCCGACCAGGCCGGCACGCCGCCCGCGCAGACGTGGCCGCTGGCCGCCGACGCGACGTGGAGCGAGTACCGCACCGACTCGGCGCTGCACGCCACCTACTGGGTCGCGCAGTGGCCTCGCATCGACGTCGGCGCGACGTTCCTGGCGCCGCTGCTGATGCAGACCAACGTGCTGCGATCGGTCTCCACCGTGATGGAGCCCGTGCCACCGTCAGTGGCGATCCGCAAGGTCGAGGCCGCCCGAACGACCGACATCGCCGACGAGCAGACCCGCGCCCGCCAGGGGTTTGTCACCACGGCGCGCCGGCGCCAGCAGCAGGACTCCACCATGCGCCGCGAGGAAGAGCTCGCCGACGGCCACGCCGAGTTCCGCTTCGCCGGCTACGTCACCGTCTCCGCGCCCGACGAGGAGACTCTCGAGCGATCCTGCGCCGAGGTCGAGCACGCCGCCCAACAGGCCCGCCTCGAGCTCACCCGGCTCTACGGCCAACAGGCCGAGGGCTTCACCTTCACCCTGCCGCTCGCCCGAGGGCTGAGATGAGAACGCCGAGCCTCCGGCGTGACCAGGGATCTCGCGCGCGTGCGCGCGCTCGCGCGCGAAAAGAAGCCAGCCGTGAGCGCAGCCGTGAGCGCGAGGCGGTCTCCGGCGGGCTGCTACCGGCCCGGCATCCGGGCGAGAGGCCGGGGCACGCGTCGACGACCGCGCACCTACAGGCCGCCTACCCGTTCGTGGCCGAGGGCGGCTTGGGTGGGCGCGGCGTCTACATCGGCCGTGACGCCTATGGCGGCAGCTTCGTCTATGACCCGTGGGAGCTCTACGGGCGCGAGCTGACCTCGCCGAACATGCTCGTCATCGGTCAGATCGGGCGCGCCAAGAGCTCGTTGGTCAAGACCTACGTGTGGCGCCAGTCGGTGTTTCGCCGCCGGGCGTGGATCATCGACCCCAAGGGCGAGTATGGCGCGCTGGCCGACGCGTTCGGCGTCACCCCTTTGTCGCTGGAGCCCGGCGGCGAGCTGCGGCTGAACCCGATCGCCCGTGAAGCGGGATGGCAGGGCCAGCTTCGGCTGCTGCAGGCCGTGTGCGCCGGGGCGCTGCATCGGCCGCTCGCCCCGGAGGAGGAGGCCGGGCTGCGCGAGGCGCTGAAGGTCCTCAACGCCCGGCCCGAGGAGCCGACGCTGCCGGCCGTGGTCGAAGTCCTCCTGCGACCTTCCGGCGAGATGGCCGCCGCGCTGGCCACCGACGCTGGAGAGCTGGCGCAGGCGACACGGCAGGCGGCGCTCGGCCTGCAGCGGCTGTGCGAGGGCGACCTGCGCGGGATGTTCGACGGCCCGACCACGCCGGGCCTGGACCTCGACGCCCGGCTGGTCGTCATCGACCTGCACGCCGTCTACGACTCAGCGGCGCTCGGCATTCTGATGACGTGCGCGGCCGCGTGGCTGCGCGCCCAGGTCGACGCCCAGCGGACTCGCGCCGAGGCCGACGGCCAGGTCGGCGACAAGCTGATCGTCGTCGTCGACGAGGCCTGGCGGATCTTCAGCCACCTCGGCATCGGCGAGTGGCTGCAGGACTCCTTCAAGCACTCGCGCGCCTATGGCGTGCAGAACCTCATCGTCATGCACCGCCTCTCCGACCTGCGCGCGGCCGGCGCCGAAGGCTCACGGGAGGCGCGGCTGGCCGAGGGCCTGTTGGCCGACGCCGAGACCCGCGTCATCTACGCCCAGCCGACCGACCAGCTCGCCGTGACCCGCGACCTGCTCGGGCTCACCGAGACCGAGGCCGAGCTGCTCCCCACGCTGCGCCGCGGCGAGGCGTTGTGGAAGGTCGGGCAGCGCTCCTTCCTCGTCCACCACCGCCTGTCGAGCTTCGAGGCGCAGCTGGTCGATACCGATGCGCGCATGGCCGTGCGCCAGCCCGCGGCGGCGGTGCGGTGAGCACCGGCGCGACCCCGCGCTGGCCCGGACCCGCCGACGGCTCCGGCCTGGGCGAGCGCGTCGCCGTCGGCGTCCTGATTGGCGTCGTCGCCCTTGCGCTCGTCGTGTGGCTCACGGCCGCCGTCGCCGCGGTGCTGTTCGGCGGCGGCCCGGCCCCGGCGCTCGGCGACGTCGCGTCTGCGCTGGCCCGGCTTCCCGGTCACCTCGGCGATCCCCGCCAGGCCTTCGCGCCGCACGCGCGGTCCGCCCTTCCCGGCCCGACCGGCTTCTACGGCGCCGCTGCCGTCGTCCTCGCCGTCGGGGTCGCGGTCGGTCTCGCGTTGCTGCGGCTGGCGCGCTGGGTGCGCGACACCGGACTCCTGGCCGTCTCGTCCTCACCGAGCCGGGAGGACTCGGCGCGGTGGGCGCGGCGCGATGACCTGCGCGCTCTGACGGTCCGCGCGCCGCAGCCGGGTCGCGTGACCTTGGGCCGCGCGCACGGCCGGCTACTGGCCGCCGAGGCGCGCCAGTCGGCGATCGTCATCGCCCCGACGCAGTCGCTGAAGACCACGGGCCTGGCCGTGCCGGCCATCCTCGAATGGGCCGGGCCGGTGCTGGCCACATCGGTCAAGACCGACCTCCTCCGTGACACGATCGACCGCCGCCGCCAGCTCGGCGACGTGCTCGTCTTCGACCCCACCGAGGCCACCGGCCTCGACAGCGCCAGCTGGAGCCCTCTGGTGGACTGCACCACCTGGCACGGCGCGCAACGCGCCGCGGCGGCGATGTGCGCCGCCGCCCAGCCCGGCGGCTCGACGCTGGCCGACGCCGACTTCTGGTACTCGGCCGCCGCCAAGCTCCTCGGCCCGGTTCTGCTGGCCGCGGCCACCGTGGATGACGGGTCGATGGCCGACGTCGTGCGCTGGGTCGATACGCAGGAGGTCGATGAGGTCCGCGACGTGCTGCAGCAGTACGGCGACGAGGATGCGCTGACCGCCGCCCAGGCGACGTGGGCGCGCGACGAGCGTCAGCGCTCGTCGATCTACACCACCGCCGAGACCGTCCTGGCCGCCTACGCCGACCCGCGCGTCCTCGCCGCCGCCTACGACCCCCAGCCGCTGGCCGACCGACTCCTCGACGGCTCCGCCGCGACCGTGTATCTGTGCGCGCCGACGCACGAACAGGCGCGCCTGCGGCCGTTGTTCGCGACGCTGGTCGAGCAGGTCGTCGCCGCCGTCTACGAGCGCGCGACGCGCACCGGGCAGCCCCTCGATCCACCGCTCCTGCTCGTCCTCGACGAGGCCGCGAACGTCGCGCCGTTGCCCAGCCTGGACACGCTGGCCGCCACCGCAGCCGGCCAGGGCATCCAGCTCGTCTCCGTCTTTCAGGACGTCGCGCAGATCCGCGAGCGCTGGGGCACCCGGGCAGCGACGATCGTCAACAACCACCGCGCCAAGCTCATCGGCTCCGGGATCGCCGACCCCGACACGCTCGACTTCGCCGCCCGCATCCTCGGCGACCAGGAGATCCGTCAGCACTCCACCACCGCCGGCCAGGAAGGCCGCGCCTCCACCACCGAGTCCACCACCTACCGCTCGCTCGCGCCTCCCCACGCGCTGCGCCAGGCCGAGCACGGCACCGCCGTGCTCGTCTACGGCAACCTTCCGCCCGCAAGGGTGCGGCTGCGACCGTGGTTCGCCGACCGCGACCTGCGCCGTCTCGCTGGTCGAGCGCCGTCGTGACGCGCCGAGCCGTTCTCGCCTCCGTCGCCACCGCGGCAGTGCTGCTCGGAGCCTGCGGCGGCGGCCATCACGCCGTCTCGCGAACGACGCCCGCGACGCCGCCCGCGCCGGGCCCGATCATCGGCGCGCAGACGCAGCCGCCGCGCGATCCGCTGACCAGCGCCGAGCGTCGCCAGGCGGCCACCGCCGTCCGGCGGTTCCTGTCCGGGTACCTGCGCTACCTCTACGGCCGCGGACCCGCCGGCCGCGTGGCGCCGGTCACGCCGTCGGTGGCGCGCACCCTGCGGTCGGGCAGCGCGCGCGTCACCCCGGCACAGCGGCGCAGGCACCCGCGCGTTGCCGCATTGCGTATAACCGGGCAGACCGCGCGCAGCGCGCTGGCGGCCGTGCAGGTCGCCGACGGCGGCCCGGCGCCCTATCAGCTCACGCTCACCGTCGAGCGGCGCGGCAGCGAGTGGGTGGTGTCCGACCTCGGCGACGACGGCTGACCCCCGGGTGGCCGGATGGCGACGCGGACACGGACCTGGCCGCTGGTCGCGGGCGCCGCCGCCCTCCTGACCTTCCTGATCCTCGGCGTGGCGATCATCGCCGCGATCACCGGCAGCGGCGGCTGCAGCAGCATTGGGTCGGGCGGTCCACCGTCCAAGGACGCCAAGCGCGACATCCCCGCCGACTTCCTGGGCCTCTACCAGCAGGTCGGCGCCAAGTACCGCATCCCCTGGGAAGTCCTCGCCGGGATCGGCCGCGAGGAGTGCGACCACGGCCGCAACAGCGATTCGTCCTGCACCCCGCAGCCGGGCGCGTCCGGGCCGGGCGCGGCCAACTACGCCGGTGCCGCCGGTCCGATGCAGATCGGTGTCGGCGGTGCCGCCGGCGACGAGTTTTCGCGCGTGAAGGTCGACTTCGACGGCGACGGCAAGGTCGGCGCGCACGATCCGGCCGACGCGATCGCGATGGCCGCCGTCGTGCTCATCAAGGACAAGGGCGCCCCGCAGGGCCAGGGCATCGACGCCTATCGGACCGCCGTTCGCGCCTACAACGGCGCCGGGCCGGCGGCCGAGGCGTACGCCGATCGCGTGATGGCCGACGCGCACACCTACGCCTCCGGCGCCAACGCGGTCGCCGACAGCGCCGGCTGCGTGGACGATGGCGGCCTGGAGTACGCCGGCGCCAGCGGCAAGGTCACCGTCGCGCCCGGCGCCGACCGGCCGGGAGCGTCGATCCAGCCGATCGTCCTGCAGTACGTCGCGGCGATGGCCGGGCTCGCGGCGCGGCCGATCGTCATCACCACCGGCACCAACCATTCCCAGTACACCGTCGACGGCAACGTCTCCGATCACTGGGACGGCCACGCCGCCGACCTCGGCATGGCCGCCAACGGCGGCACCGACGACGGCCCCGTCGGCGACACGCTCATGACCGCCTGCCTCGTCCTCGCCGGCGAACCACCCGGCCGCGCCAGGTCAGAAGCCGTCGCCGGCGGCCTCTACACACTCGTCCACGACCGGCTGCGGATCCAGTGCATCTGGAAGACCGACGAAGGCGGCAACCACCACAACCACGTCCACGTCGGCGTCCGACCGACCTAGGCAGACGCCCGGGCGAGGAGCATGCGCAGCGACGCGCGCTCGTTCGTCGTGAGCTCCCGACTTTGACCGCCGTCCGACGCGTAGACGTGCAGCTCGTTCACGTTGCTCTGCGCGACCAGGCTCTGCGCCGCCTGCTCGAGATCGGTAGAGACGAAGAGGACTTGCCAGGGCCGATTGTGATGGGCGATGAGGAAGGTGGGACGCACGCGAACATATGTTCGCAGACCCTCGGATCGCCTCCACGCCTGCGCACAACGTTGAGGCCGGGCGGGGCCACGGCCCGCCGATTGTGGCACGCCTTCGGCGTGCGGGCGGGCCTTGCCGGGCCCCGCAGCGGGCGGAGCCCCTTGGTTGAGAGGAGTTCCTCGTGTTCGACGATTCGATCGTGGTGGTCGCCGAGGCCGACGACACGCCGGTGCAGACCCTCGGGGCCGTCGCGTGATGGACTCGTCACCGAGTCTGTACCTCGACGTGCTGTTCGCTCGCGCGCGTCCTTCGACGCTGATCGAGCTGCGCTGGCGCACGGCGACCGGGATGGGGAGACGGTTCGTCACCGTCGCCGATCGCGCCGCGGCCGCGCAGCTCGTGACGGAGATTGGCGCGAGGACCGACGTGTACGTCGGGGCGCTGCCCCGGTGGCGGCCGCAGGGTGGGCGGGCGGCGATCGTCGGCGACGCTCGCACGGTCTGGGTCGACCTCGACAGCGACGTCGCTGCTCGGACGTTGGAGCCCGTCGACCCAGCGCCGAGCGTGGTCGTCGCTTCCGGCGGCCCCGGGCACCTGCACGTCTACTGGTCGTTGACCGCGGGCGCCGCCGCGGGCGTGATCGAGCGGGCCAACCGGCGGTTGGCGTGGGCGCTGGGCGGTGATCTGAACAGCGCTGACGCGGCGCGCATCCTGCGCCCGCCGGCGACGGTCCATCATGGCCGCGGCGGCGCCGAGGTGCGCCTGATGGGCGGTGGCGGGGCGCCGGCCCGTCTGGGTGACTTGGTCGGCGGGCTAGCCGATCCGCCGGGCGCGGCGGCACCGTCGTCGCGGACGCGGCCGAGCAGTCGGCGACGTGGCGATGCGTTGCTCGAGCTGGAGCCCGAGCGGTACGTGGCGCGGCTGACGGGCCGGCGCGTGGGGCGCAGTCGCAAGGTCCGTTGCCCCCTGCACGAGGACGGCACACCGTCGTTGCATGTCTATCGCGAGCCGCAGCGGGGATGGTACTGCTTCGGCTGCCGCCGCGGCGGCAGCGTCTATGACCTGGCGGCGGCCCTGTGGCGCATCGAGCCCAGGGGCGCGAGCTTCGTTGCTCTGCGCGAGCGACTCACGTCGATGTTCGGCTGAGCGCGCGGGGTGACGCCAGACAGCGTCGCGCGTGCCCTATGGGCTCCACGCGCGGGACCACAGCACGGTCGACGCAGCTGGAGTCACGACGTGGTCGGGCTGGGAACGAGGTCGTAGCCGTTCGGGATGGAGGGTTCACCGGGCGTCTCCGGTGGGAGCGGTGGGTGTCTCGGTTTCCTTGCCCCGAGGATGGCATCGCCCTTCGGGGTGTTGGCGGGTGGGTTGGGCGTTGGTGGCGGGTTGGGCGTGGGCTGGGTCGTGGGCGTTTGGGGCGGGAGGGGCGATGCCTCTTTGGGCGGCGTCAACGGACACCCCCGATCCACAGGAGAAGCCTCATGAACACCATCCAGATCACCGGCCGGCTGACCGCCGATCCGCAGCAGCGCACCGCCGGCGAGCTTCAGGTCTGCGACCTGCGCGTGGCGGTCCCGCGCCGGCGCGGCCGAGACGGCGAGGACCGCGGCGCGGTGTTCGTCGACGTCACCACCTTCGGCGCGCTGGCCAAGGTCTCGGGCCAGTACCTCGCGAAGGGCCGGCGCGTCGCGGTCAACGGCCGCCTGGAGCTCGACGAGTGGCAGGCCGCCGACGGCAGCCCGCGCCGCCGTCACAAGATCGTCGCCGACCAGGTCGAGTTCCTCGACCCCGCCGAGCGCCCCAACGGCGCCGGCGCCGACAGCGCGGACGGCCCGACCGACGAGGTCGCCGCCCAGCGCGCCCGGCACGACGAGGCCCCGGCCGAGCCGGTGGCCGCCTAACCCAGCGACCCCTCGCCCGTCCGGCCCACCTCGGGTCGGGCGGGCTGTCGTGTGAAAGGAGCGAAGTGATGGCCACGAACGTCAACGGCGAGCTGCGAGGGCTGCGCGCCAAGGCGCGCTTGTATGACGAGCTGGTCGAGCGCCTCGAGCAGCAGGAGCGCGAGGTTGAGCGGCTGCGCCGCCAGCACACTCGCGACGGCATCGATCCGGTGTGGCGCGAGATCGCCAACGACCTGGCCGGGGCGCTGCGGCCGTATGCGTTGTTCAGGGAGCAGCGCGTCGAGCAGGGGCGCATCATCGTGGAGACGCGCGTGCCCGGCGCGACGTTGCACAAGGCGTCGGCGGCGCTGGAGCGGTCGGGTCGCCAGGTGGCGATCGAGTCCTACCGGGCCTCCGGGATCCCGGTCTCCGAGGACGAGCAGCGGGCGGCCTGAACGGGCCGGGGTGGGGTCGCGCTGGCCGTTGCGGACCCGCTGACCCGGCGCCCATTTTCGCACGACTTCGTCGTGCGGCGCCGGGGGTCCAGCGTGCCCGCAACGGGCGGACCCCACCTGTTGAAGGAGTAGTTCATGTCCGAGCAGCATCAGACGGCGGTGGGCGGCGTGCGAGTGGTGGCGCTGTCGCGTATCACCCCTGGCGAGGACTTCAACCCGCGCACCGGCCGCGACCCCGACCGTTTCGCGCAGCTCGTCGCCTCGGTCAAGGCCGACGGCGTGTTGCAGCCGCTGCTGGTCACCCCCGAGGGCGACGGGTTCCGCATCGTGGCCGGCGAGGGCCGCTGGCTGGCGGCCGGCGAGGCCGGGCAGACCGTGGTGCCGGTGCATGTCGTCGACGTCGACGAGCGCACGGGCGGGCTGGAGCTGGCGATGGCCGAGAACCTCGCCCGCCAGGACCTCGACCCCGTCCAGGAGGCCCACGGCTACGATCGCCTGCGCGCGGCGGGCCTGACGAAGAAGGGCATCGCCGAGCGGCTCGGGATCGCGCAGAAGCGCGTCACCGAGCGCCTTGAGCTGCTGAAGCTCCCGGAGGCGTTGCATCCGCAGATCGCCAGCGGGCAGGTTCCGCCGGCGGCGATCAAGCCGCTCGTCGCGCTGGAGCGCATCCACGCTGGGCTGGCCGAGTGCGCGGTCGCGCGGATCGACGCGCCGTCGACGCGGTCGTGGGAGGAGCCGCTGACCTGGGCCGACCTGGTCGCCGACCCGGTCAACGTCCTGTTGGCCTCCGTCGACGGAGCCGGGTGCGAGCTGCCGGCCGGCGTCTACGACGCGTCCGAGGCGGTGAACGTCGCGGGGCTGCCGCTGTCCGACGCGGCCCGTGAGCAGCTGACCGAGGTGTGCGAGCTGCTGGGCCACGACCCGGCAGAGGCGACGATGCAGCTCGGGCGCGAGGCGCTGGAGCGCGCCACCGCGCTGAAGGCCGCGCACGCGACCAAGAGCGGCTGGGCGCACCTGATCGTCGGCGAGGACGTGATGGCCGAGCTGGCCGCCGACCACGTCGCCGCCGTGCTCAAGCAGGTTCGCGAGCGCGCCGACCAGGCCGCGGCCGCCGGGCTCGATCGCGACCCCGGTGACGCGTCGGACGCCGCGGACGAGTCGGACGCGGTGAGCGTCGAGGAGCAGGCCAAGGCCAAGCGGCGCGCCGAGCGCGAGCAGGACGAGCACGACCGCAAGGCCGCGGTGGCGCACAACGGCGAGCTGGGGTCGGCGATCCTCAAGCACCTGCCGCGGCTGAAGGTCGACGCCGACGTGCTGAAGATCCTCACCACCGCCGACCTGGCCGGCGACCTCGACGGGGTGGCTGCGCGCGGGGCGCGCTACTGCTTCCCCGGCTGGGCGACCGAGACGGCGCAGAAGAACGGCAAGGTCAAGGTCACCCACGTCGACAAGGCACAGGCGGGGGCGCGGGCGCGCGAGTTCCTGGCCGGGGCCGGCACGATGGCGGAGATCGCCGGCCGGCTGGTGTGCCTGATCGCCGCGGCCCGCTACGCCGACGAGCGCTGCGTGGCGCGGTCGAACCGGTCGTTCAGCTCACTGACGATCCGTGTCGACCTGCCCTACAGCGAGCAGGTGGTCGACCTGATCGACGAGCTGTGCGCGCAGCGGCTCCCCGAACACCTCACCGCCCCGGTGCGCGAGGCGCGGCGTGAGCAGCGCGAGGCGTTGGCCACCCACGAGGCCGAGCTGGCCGCGGCGCGCGAGCGCCTGGACTCGGCGCTGGCCGACCCGGACGCGCTGAGCGACGAGCAGCGCGAGCAGGCACTCGCCGACGTTGACACCGTGTACGGCCGCTACAGCCTCGACGGGCACCGGCTGCGCAAGCAGCTGTAGCCCGCCGACGAGGACGCCGACTCGGCGTCGGACGTCGACGCGGTCGCTGACGCGGCCTGACCCATTCCCAGGGCCGGTCGCGCATCACCGGGCGCGGCCGGCCCGAGCTCTCGTTTGGAGGTGGCCGTGATGGCCAAGAAGACGCGTCGGCGACTGACCGACGACGAACGCGCGCAGCGCCGCGAGCAGGACCGCCAGCGCCTCGACGAGGCCGCCCGTCAGCTGCTGTCCAGCGACGGGTGGCGGCGCTGGGTGACGGTCCGCGCGCGCAACGGGCTCGGCCGCTACAGCTGGCGCAACCATCTGCTGATTGCGCTCCAGACCCCGGACGCCCGCTTCGTCGCGGGCTTCCACGCCTGGAAAGACCTCGGACGACGGGTCACCAAGGGCGCCAAGGCGATCCGCATCCTCGCGCCGATGCCCCTCCGCGAGCGCGAGGAGGCTGGCGAGGACGAGAACGGCGAGCTGCGGGTCCTGTTCAAGTCGGTCGCGGTCTTCGACGTCGCGATGACCGAGCCGATCCCCGGCGCCGAGCTGGTGGCGCTGGAGGCGCCGATCGAGCCGATCACCGGCGACAGCCACGCCCACCTGCTCGGCCCGCTCACCCGGCTCGCCGACGAGCTGGGGTTCTGTGTCGAGCAGCGCCCGCTCGACGCCGGCGCCGACGGCTGGTGCGACGCGAAAGCCAAGGCGATCGTCGTGAACGCCGCCCTGCCCGCCAACGCGCGGGTGCGGGTGCTGGTGCACGAGATCGCGCACGCGCTGGGGATCGGCTACGCCGATCGCGGCCGCGCCCGCGCGGAGGTGATGGTCGACTGCGTCACCTACGTCGTCTGCGGCCGCGTCGGGTTGGACACCGGCGGCGCGTCGATCCCCTACGTCGCCGGGTGGGGCGAGGACGGCGCGTTGGATGCCATCCAGCAGGACGCGCGGACGATCGACGAGGTCGCGCGGCGCATCGAGGCGGTGCTGCTCGACGAGCGGCCGCAGGCCCGGGCGGCGTGACCCAGCCGCCGGCATCCGTGGTCCGGGGTGCGGTCGATGCGCCCCATTGTCGGCCGGACCGAGAGCCGGATCCCCAGCGCAGCCTTGAGCGAGACGGTGGGCGTGAGCGTCGCAACGGGCCAAGAAGGAGTCCGGCCGTTTGGGGGGCGCACCGCACCCCAACCACGAGGAGCCCGCGATGAGCACCGCCCAGAGCCAGCAGCCCCCGACGCGCAAGCAGCTCGCCTATCTGCGCGCGCTGGCCCGCGCGACCGGCACGACGTTCACCCTGCCGCGCACCCGCCGCCAGGCCAGCCGCCAGATCGTGCTCATGCGCAACCGGCCCGTGTCCACGCAACTGGAGTTCGCGCTCGACGATCTCGCCGTCCGCGGCGGCGAGCTGCCCGAAGCCGCCTGATGACCGCCCAGCGCCTCGTCGCCCTTCGCGGCGACGAGGCCGACCTCTACACGCGACACCAGCAAGTGCTGCGTCGCGTGGTCGCAAGCCGCGTCCGCATGTCCGCCGAGCTGGGGCGCACCGCGTCGGCGACGGCGATGACCGCCGCGACCTCTCGCTCGACGCACCCACGGCCCCGGGTGACGAGTCCTTGCCGAACAGCCGTGGCGACTGCGTGTCGGTTCGCGATGTCGTCGACGATTCGTTGGAGGCGCGGCGGGCGTTGCGAGCGCTCGCCAGTTTGACCGGGCGCCAGCGCCAGTATGCGGTCCTGCGCGTCGCCGGCTTTTCCTATCGCGAGATCGCCGCGCGCCAGGGCGTGACCTACACCAATGTCAACAAGCACCTCACCAAGGCGAGTCGACGGTTGAAGGACGCGGCCGAGCACGCCGCGTGACCAGCTCGTGGCGAGAAGTCTGCTCGGGGGCGACAGAAGCCGGCCCGAGGGCGGCGGACATCGGACTCGCGAGCATCGCGGCCCATGACCACCACCCTCACACCGGCCCCCACCACCACCAACCAGGCGCACACCCCGACCCGAGGCCAGCGCGTCGAGCTCGCCCGCTACCCCTCCGACACCGGCGAGCGCTTGCTGATCGGCCAGCGCATTGACGGCATCGTCCACGTCTTCGACGAGCCGCTCGCCAGCGAGGGCCCGAGCTTCACGGTCGAGACCCACCTCGAGACCAACAGCGAGCTGCAGGCGCTCGTCGCCGACTACCTCGCCAAGGCTAAGAGCCTCGGCTACGCCCCAATGCACGGCTGGTACTGACGGCCCCGTGTTAGACGCGCTTCACCGTCGCGGCGTCGAGGCGGCGGTGGAGCATCGACGCCAACGTCAACACGTCGAGCGCGTCCTGGCGCGTCGTCGCCCACCGCACCTTCGGCACATGCGCAGTCGGGTTGCGGAAGGTTCCGAACAGGCCCTTTAACAACATCGCGAGCCCGGTCTGCTCAGAACGCTCCCAGTCGGTCTCCAACGCGTTGAACGCGATCACCGGGCCAGACGACATGGAGCAGACCTTGTCAACCAGACTTGTCCCGTCGCCTTGCTCCCCGCTCAGCTCTCGGAGCTTGTCCGCGACGCTCTTGGCGGCCTCCAACACGGCGTGGAAGTAGTTCTGCTGCAGCAGTTCAGCGCGGCAGAAGTGCAAGACGTCGGCATGCACCGCACGACGCTGAAGCTCCGCCCGGAGCTCGTCCGCGCGCTGCTGCGCCTCCGAAAGGGTCGTCGCCCGAGTCGCTCGTCCGACCCGACCGTCCTCGCGCACCGTGTAGCCCGACAGCAGCAAGCGCTCGCTGACAGCGACCCGATGCTGTTCGAACTCCTCCGGCGACTCGAAGCGCACGGGTTGCATCACCTCTGTCACAAGGCGAATCAGCGGCCGGCCATCGCCCTGCCGGTTCTGGCCTTTGACCACCGCGTTGAAGAGTCGCTTCCACTTGGTGTTCTCGGACTCCGCCGGGCTCTCGGCCGTCTTCAGCGGAGCGATCAGGTTGGCGATCTGGTGGCCGCGGACCGCGTCTCCCAGCGCGCGGCACACCATCTCGATCGTGCTCGGTGAGAAGGCCGGCGGCGGGGATGGCTTCGTCGACATGCACCCTGATCGTCTCGCTCGATCCGGACGATCTGCTCACTCTTCGACTCGGCCGAGAGGCCGAGTCGCCAGGCTGCTCATCTGGACCGAGAGCGGCCAGATACCCCCGGGTCGTTCCGGCTGCGCCGTCACGACCGAACAGCCAACCTGCGCTCACACACTTGCACCCAGGTGCCTGCTCCGGCGTACGCCTGCGCAGTTGTGGACACCGAGCCCGATCGCAGGGACGCTTCAGTCAAGCGAGGCAACCGGACGAGATGCTGTCCATCGGAAAGCTCGGCGTCGGCCAAGCCGACTACTACCTCCAGGCCGTCGGCCAAGGCATCGAGGACTACTACGCCGGCACCGGCGAAGCCCCTGGCCGCTGGCTCGGCACCGCCGCGACCGAGCTCGCCCTCGCCGGGCAGGTCGATGCCGACCAGCTGCGCTCCGTCCTCAACGGCAACAGACCCGATGGTTCCGGGCCGCTTACCCGCGCGGGCCAGGGCACGAGCCGCGTCCCCGGCTTCGACCTCACCTTCTCCGCGCCCAAGAGCGTCAGCCTGCTGTTCGGCCTCGGCGACGAGCACGTCAGCCGCGCCGCGCGCGATGCGCACGAGGCCGCTGTCGACGCCGCCCTGGAGTACATGGAGCGCCACGCCGCGCTCGGCCGCCGCGGCAAGGGCGGCGCCATCTCGGTCCTCGGCAACGGGTTCATCGGCGCCGGCTTCCGCCACCGCACCAGCCGCGCCGGCGACCCGCAACTGCACACCCACGTCCTCGTGGCGAACATGACCCGCGGCCCAGACGGCCGCTGGACCGCCCTGGACGCCCGCCGCCTCTATACGCACGCCCGCACCGGCGGCTTTCTCTACCAGGCCAAGCTGCGCCTCGAGCTCACCCGCCGCCTCGGCGTCGAGTGGACCCCGGTGCGCAACGGCGTCGCGGAGGTCGACGGGATCCCCGCCGGGGTGCGCCGGGCGTTCAGCCGTCGCCGTGCGGAGATCGAGGCCGAGCTTGAGCAGCGCGGCGAGCACACCCCCGCCGCCGCGCAGGTCGCCGCGCTGCACACCCGCCGCGAAAGGGACTACAACGTCCCCGCCGATCAGCTCCGCGAGCGCTGGCAGGACCGCGCCGCCCAGCTGGACTTCCCTCCCGCGCACGTCGGCCACGCCACCCGGCAGACCGAAGTCACGCCACTCACCCGCGAAGCCGCCGACCAGGGGCAGGAGCACCTCGCCTCCCCGGACGGTCTCACCCGCCGACAGTCCTCCTTCACGCGTCGCGACGCCGTGCGCGCGTGGTGCGAGCAACTGCCCCACGGCGGCGACGTCGAGCAGATCGAGGCGCTCGCCGACGAGCTGCTCACCGGCCAGGCGGTCGTCCTGCTGCTGCCCGACGCCAGCAGCGCGCCGATCGGGGACGTGGTCCGCCGCGCCGACGGCCGCCTCGTCGCCGCCGGCAGCGAAGAGCGCCGCTACTCCACCCCCGAGCTGCTCGCGCTCGAGCACGAGATCCTCGACACCTTCCGCGATGGCCGCCACCGCGACCGCGCCGCCGTCACCCCAGCCACCACGCACGCCGTGCTCGCCGCCCACCCTGAGCTCTCGTCCGAGCAGGCCACGATGGTCGACCGCCTCCTCCAAGACGGCGACGCCATCGCCGTCGTCGTCGGACGCGCCGGGACCGGCAAGACCTACGCGCTGGCCGCCGCCCGCGAAGGGTGGCAGGCCGAAGGCCACCAGGTCATCGGCGCCGCGCTGGCCCGCCGCGCCTCCCTGGAGCTGCGCGACGGCGCCGGCATCGACGCCACCAGCCTGCACGCGCTGCTCGCCGATCTGCGCGACCGTCCCGGCGAGCTGCTCTCCCGACCGACGGTGCTCGTCGTCGACGAGGCCGGCATGGTCGGCACCCGCCAGCTCGCCGAGGTCGTTCAACACGCCACCCGCTACCACGCGAAGGTCGTGTTGGTCGGCGACCCGCGCCAGCTCCCCGAGATTGACGCCGGCGGCTCGTTCCGCGCCCTGACCGTGCGCGGCGATCCGATCGTGCTGGCCGACAACCGCCGACAACGCGAGCAGTGGGAACGCGACGCCCTCGAACACCTGCGCTCCGGCCACGCCGACCGAGCCCTCGATCGCTACGCCGAGCACGACCGGCTCACGATCGCCGACACCGCCCCCGAGTTGCGCGACCGGCTCGTCGCCGACTGGTGGCAGGCCCGCGAGACCGGCGCCGACGCGATCGTGATCGCCTTACGACGTGACGACATCTCAGACCTCAACGCCCGCGCCCGCGCCCGCATGCGCCACCACGACCGCATCGGACCCGACGCCCTGCACGTCGGCGGCAAGCACTTCGCCACCGGCGACCAGGCCGTCTGCCTGCGCAACCACCCCGGCCTCGGCGTTACCAACGGCACCCACGGCACTATCACCGCCATCAACGACGAGGCGGTCACGCTCGTCGACCGCGCTGGCCGCGAGTACATGCTCACCACGGACTACCTCGGCTCCACCACGCAGCGAGGCGGCCCGGTCCTCGACCACGGCTACGCCCTCACCGGCCACAAGGCCCAAGGCCTCACGGTGGACCAGGCCTTCGTCCTCGGCTCCGACCAGCTCTATCGCGAATGGGGATACGTCGCCATGAGCCGCGGCCGCCACGCCAACCGCCTCTACATCGTCAACGCCCACGACGACCGCGACCTCGCCGTCGCCCATGCCGAGGACCGCAAGCCGCCACCGCTCGACGCAGTCACCCGTGCGCTCGCGCGCAGCGCGGCGCAGACCAGCGCCACCGACGCGGCCCTCGAAGCGAGTATCGCTGCGCTATCCACGCCAGCACTCCAGAAGCGCCTCGCCGACACAACAAGAGACGACGCCGCCACACAACGCCGAGCGCGTCGTGACCGCGCCCTGGCCGACCGCGGGGCACGACGAGGCAGTCCAGCCGCCACCCCTGAGCCGACGCCAGCCCCACCTGCCGAAAGCGAGCTGATCGCCGACGAACTCGCCCGCCGCCGCACGCGAGACACCGCGGCCAAGGCGGCCGACCCGCCGCGATACCTCCTCGATGCGCTCGGCCCCGTGCCCGAAAGCCTGCTCGCGCAGCGCAGCTGGCGCGCAAGGGCGCAGCGCATCGAGGACTTGCGGCGCACGACCGCCTTCGACGACCCGAAACGGGCCCTGCCCGACCGTGTTCCCGTCGAGCACCACCACGAGCTGGAGGAGATTCGCCGTCAGTTCGACCCCAGCGACCCTCCGCGCGTGCCGGACTCTGGTCGCTCGCCTGAGCGCTGAGCGACGGTCACGCGACGGCCTCGACGATCAGCAGCGCGCCCCGGCGCCGGCACCCAGCAGCGACCACGCCGCGGTGATGGCCAACGGCTCCGCGACGTCCCGACCGCGCAGCCGGGCGCGGATCAGGACAGCGGCGGTGATCACGCCGCCGAGCGCAGCGCCGTGCAGCACGGCCAATAGCACCGAAGACGAGGCGGGCAGGCAGGTCGTGGTCCTGCGCTGGCCCACCACCAGGCGCGCCTGGTACCACAACAAGCAGCAACCACAATCGATCGCCCCGTGGCCGTTGTCCTACTGGTCGCGCCCGGCCGCTACCTTCGCCGCGTGCCCGCCGCCTCCGATCCTCGGGCCTGTTTCGCAGGTAGCTCGGGCGCCGCCGCGATCATCCGTCGCGCCTGCGTTGCCGCACCGCGGTAGGCGACCGCCGCAAGTCGCGAGACCTCCCGATCAGACACGGCATAGACAACTCGGTTGCCGTGCCGCGAGCGCTTTACGATGCCCGCCGCATGCAGTGCCCGCACGTGCCGTGACACTGTCCCCAGCGGCAGCCCGATCCGTGCGGCGATCTCACCCACATGCATCGGGTGTCCAGTCAGAACCTCAACCATGCGAAGCCGATCCGGATGGCCGAGAACCTTCAGACGCTCCGCAGCAGCGCTGCGCACGTAACGGGGCGAAAGGCCGTCCCATGGCACCGCCGACGACTCTGCGCGATCGGCGCGGTCTCCCGACGTTCTCGAAAAGGTAGTCGTAGTGGCGTGACCCCGGAGGATCGGTCCGACCCTTGTGAGAGGTTTTCGCGTCCACGATCATGGACGGGAAGGGAACGCTCACGTGAAGCGACGCAGGCATACGCCGGAGCAGATCATCCGCAAGTTGCGGGAGGCTGAGCGG
>DATAWZ010000087.1:0-10218 GCA_036266975.1 Solirubrobacteraceae bacterium | reverse complement strand
CATCGGCCCATCGCCCGACGGATCGGCGATCCCCTCCTCGAGCCAGCGGTAGCCCCCGTCGAGCAGCTTGGCCGCCGCCTCCCGATTGGCGTCGTCGTCGTTGTGCCAGAGCTCCCAGAACAGCACGTCGGCCCGCCGCTTGGCCTGCGCGCAGAACAGCTCGGCGAGCTCCAGCGCCTCGACGCGGCGCTCGGGGTGCTCCCGGCCCACGGTGTCCGCGTAGGCCGCCGTGGCCGCCATCGCGAACAGCTCCGAACCGATGTCGACCAGCCGTCCGAGGAACGCCTGGCGGTACTCGAGCTTGGCCTGCCAGCGGGTCATGCCGTAGAAGATCGAGCGCGCGAGCTTGCGCGAGGCTCGTTCCGCGTAGCGCATGTACGGCGCCAGGGGCCCGAGCTCGTCGTAGGAGCGCGGTAGCTGCCCCTTGCCGACGGTCAACTGCGGGAGCCACTTCGCGTAGAACGCGCCCGCGCGACCGGCCGCGGACGCGAGCGCCTTGACGTCGCCGCCTCCCTCGAGCAGGTCCCCGGCCACCTGGAGGTGCTGGTCGACCGCCTCGCGGGCGATCAGCAGGTGCATGATCTCGGTCGAGCCCTCGAAGATGCGGTTGATGCGCATGTCGCGCAGGGCCGCCTCGACCGGGATGGCCCGTTCACCGCGGGCCTGCAGCGACTCGGCGGTCTCGTAGCCGCGCCCCCCGCGCACCTGCATGAGGTCGTCGACGACCCGCCAGCCGAGCTCCGAGCCGTACAGCTTCAGCAGCGCCGCCTCGATGCGGATGTCGTTCTTCTTGTTGTCGGCCAGGCGGCTGGCGACGTCGAGCGTGGCCTCCAGGCCGAACGCGGTGCCGGCGATGGTGGCGATCTTCTGCGCGACCGCGTCGTGCTCGCCCACGGGCTTGCCCCACTGACGGCGCTCGGTGCCCCATTCGCGGGCGATCTTGGTCGCCCACTTCGAGACGCCCGCGCACACGGCGGGTACGGCCAGGCGCCCGGTGTTCAGGGTGGAGAGCGCGATCTTCAGGCCCTGGCCCTCGTGCCCGATGATGTTCTCCGCGGGCACGCGCACGTCGGACAGCAGCGTCTGGGAGTTCTCGATGCCGCGCAGGCCCATGAACCGGTTGCGGTGCTCGACGGTCACGCCCTCGGTGTCGGTCGGCAGGATGAAGCAGGTGATGCCGCCGCGGTGCCCGTCGCTCTTGGGCACCTTGGCCATGACCACGACGACGCCGGCGATCGCGCCGTTGGTCGCCCACAGCTTGCGCCCGTTCAGGACGTAGGCCGAGCCGTCGTCGGTGGGCACCGCCGAGGCGACCATCCGCGCCGGATCAGAGCCGGCGTCGGGCTCGGTGAGCAGGAACGCCGAGACCTGCTCGCGGCACACCTTGGGCAGCCAGGTCTGCTTCTGCTCCTCGGTGCCGGCGAGCAGCAGCGGCTGGGCCACGCCGATCGACTGGTGGGCCGACATCAGCGTCGAGATCGCGGCGTGCCAGACCCCGGCCACAGCCAGCGCCCGGTTGTAGTAGACCTGCGAGAGGCCGAGGCCGCCGTACTGCTCGGGAACCTTCATCCCCATCGCACCGATCTCGAACAGGCCGCGCACGGTGTCCTCGCGGATCTTGTCGTCGGCGTCGATGGCCAGCGCGTCGACCTCGTCGGTCAGGAACGCGCGCAGCGTCCGCAGGAACCGCTCGCCCTTCTCGACCGCGTCGGGGTCGAGCTGGGGCTGGGGGTGGATGAGGTCGAGCCTGAAGTTCCCGAGGAACAGTTCCTTGCCAAAGCTCGGCAGCGTCCATTCCTGCTCGCGTGCCTGCTCGGCGACCTCGCGAGCCTGTTGGGCAGAGACTTCCGTCGACATCGGTTCCTCCTCGCGGCAGTGCGGATGCTCACCAACGCCTATGCCCGCCCCGCACCCCGACGAATCGCCGCTTCGTCGGGCGGGCGCGGCGCTCAGCAGCCCGGAAGGGTCCGGCGCAGCGTGCGCCGTACCCCGCCGCGACCGACGCTGACCACTAGGACGGTCGTGGCCCGTGTGGCGGGGACCCGCACGTGGATCGTGCGTAGCCGGCGTCCGTGCTCGAGCGCTAGCCGGCGCCCGTCGACGTACACCGCGGCGCGCACGATCGCCCCATGGACGCGCGGCAGAGTGAGGGTCACGGCGCGCGTGGCGGGGCAGGAATGCGGCGCCGGAGCGGAGCTCGGCGTCTCGCATTGCTCGTTGTCGCTCGTGTCCGGCGCGGTGTCGAGCGCCCGATAGGAGTAGCTCGCCGACCCGCAGTCGTCGGCCGCCGTCGTCTGCCCCGAGCACCCCGCCCGCAGGTTCTCGCAGTCGAACCGCGTGCCGTTGGCCAGCGTGATGTCCATCCGCGAGAGGTAGTCGTAGGAGAAGACGTTCGGATCGTGGCCCGGGTCGACCTGGCCGGTGGCCGCGTCGTCGCGCCAGCGCGAGGTCGTCAGCCGCGCGTCGGCCGCCGGGTCGTGCAGCAGGTACTTCTGAAACCAGGCGGTCGTGTACCAGGCGACCAGGTCGGCACCGCGCAGCGAGGCGGGTAAGCCCGGCACCGGTACGTCGGCGAAGTCCAGGTGCGTTCCGCCGCGGATCACGACCTCACCGCTGTCGGCGCCGGCCTTGCTGAAGTCCAGCGACGCCGCCTCCTTGAACTGCGGGTTGGGCGCGGTCAGATAGGGGGTCGGGACGAGGTAGTCGGCCGAGATCCCCAGCGAGGGCTTGGTCATCGCCGGCGCCGGTCCGGCCGTCGCGCCGAAGCACTCCGGCGGAAGCCCGTAGATGCTCGGCGCGGCGAGCAGGTTTCCATACGTGGTGAAGTCGGTCACGAACGCGTCGACCTCGGTGGGGATCGGCCAGGTCGGGACACACAGGTTGTCGAGCGCAACGACGGCCTTCACCCGCGGGTCCTGCTGGCCGATCCAGCTCGCCGCCTCGGCGCCGTAGGAATGCCCGGCGACCCCGATCTCGTTCGGGTCGAGCATCTGCCACAGCGGGTCGTACCCGTTGTCGAGGCCCTGGGCGACCCGCTGGGCCTGCTTGGCCGCGTGGCTGGTGCCGGTGCTACGGCTCGGCACCGGGACGTACGGGTGCGAGCGGGTCGACAGCAGGAAGTCGATCGCATCCTCGCCGCCGTCGTAGAAGCCGCCGCCGGCGCCGATCGGCGGCGTGCCGGCGATGAGATCCTCGAGCTGATCGGGCGGGGCGCCGAACTGGTCGGAGTCGCCCTCGCCCTGCACGTCGAAGGTGAGCACGACGAACCCCGACTTGGCGAGCGCCTGGGCCAGGTACCAGTAGCCCTGCTCGTAGCCGACGATCGAGCCGGTGATGAGCACGATCCCCGGGCGGCTCGCGGGGCCGGTCCGGGTGGCCCACACGTGACCGGAGATCGTCGCGCCGTCGCGCGCGGTGTAGAGCACCGGCTCGACGATCCCGTCCCCGTCGGCGAAATGGTTCAGGTACGGGTCGACCGGGCACAGCAGCCCGGTCGTGCACGAGTTCGGATCGGGATCTCGGCCGGGATCGTGCTGCTTGATCGCGGCCCGCTGCTGCTGGTAGACGAGCGTCGCCGACGCGACCTGGGCAAGCGTCGAGGGCGAGCTCCACTCGGCGCTTCGCTCCCCGCTGACCGCCAGGTTCTGGACCTCGGCGATGGGGTTGACCGGCGCGGAGGCGCGGCCGGCGGCGGGCACGGTCAACGCGCCGAGGATCGTCGCCATGGCCACGCGCCTGTGCACGGCGCCGGACCCTACCAGCGACCCGAGGGGGCTCAGCGGCGGAACTGCTCGGCGGGCGCGAAGTGCGACTGCCGATCGCCCATCTCGGTGCGCCACCAGCGCTCGCGGCGATGGCGGGCCAGGCGATCCATGGCCGAGGCGACTCGCGAGGATCGCCGGCGCAGCATGTCGACGGTGAAGATGACCGGCGCCTGCAGCAGCGGGTGAATCGCCCACGGCCACGGGTTGGGCATGTCGTAGCGGCGGTAGAACGCGCCGGGCAGGAAGTAGCGTGTGTAGCCGACCTGGGCGCGGTAGTTGACCTCGTCGCGCACGCGCCGGCGCCGGCCCAGGCCCCGCTTGGGGGTGAACGCGCGCGGGAAGGACTCGATCAGCTCGACCCCGTCGGTGCCCGCGGTGTGCGACGCCTTCAGGAAGAAGACCGTGCTCAGCTGGATCCCCTCCCAGACCGTCTCCGGGTACCAGCGCGGCTGCACGCCGAGGAGGTGCCCGACGTAGCGCCAGTAGTGCATCAGCGCCCGGATCTCGCTCGCGGTGGTGCGAAAGCCCATCATGTGCATCGCCAGCCCCGGCGTCAGGCTGCCACCCATCAGCGTGAGCAGCGCGTCCGATTGGCTGATCGGGACGCCCCACGCGTGCAGGTCCCAGCCGGGGTGCCCGAGCAGCCGCCGGCGGATGAACACGTGCATGACCCGCACGCGCATCGCGGTCGCGCGCCCGGCGCCGCCAGGGTCAAGCCCGCCGGGCTCGGAGACGTCGATCCAGAAGCGCGCGGTCTCCATGAAGCGGTTCAGCGCGCTCTCGCCCGCGTAGGCGCCCGTGAAGGCCAGCGGCTTGGCGATCGAGCTCTCGGTGTAGCCGAGCAGCGTCTCCACGCCGGCGAAGCTGAACACCGCGGTGCCGTAGCGGCGGAACAGCGCGGCGCCCCCTGCACGAGGGCGGGGTCGAGCCACGCCGGCGCGCGCTCGAACTCCTCGAACAGGCGGCGCATCGACTCCGGCGCGTCCGGCACCGAGTCGACGCCGTGGGCGATCGCCTGGTCGAGCATCCGCCGGCCCTCGTTGGTCCCGCGCTGCAGGTAGACGTCGTCGATGAACGCCTCGGCGACCGGGTCGGCGTCGTAGTAGCCGTGGGCGAAGTCGAGCACGCGAGCTTCGTCGGGGAGGGGGTCGCGCCGCAGCAGCAGTCGGCACACCCGCCGCGCGCGCCGCATCCGCGGGGTGTCGCAGCGCTCCCAGTAGCGCATGAACTCCGACGGGATGCGGCCGGCCGTGGCGGGAGCCTTGGTCTGCACGCTCACGAACGGCATCCCACCGAGGTAAGTTGCTAGTTGTCAACAAACTAATTGGCGGATAGACTCGCCGGAATGGAGAAGCGCGCCGGCAGACCGAGGGCGCAGGACGCCCCCGCGAGCGCCGAGCAGATCCTCGGTGTGGCGTTCCGCGCCTTTGCCACCTACGGGTACGACGGGGTGTCGGTGCGCACGCTCAACCGGCAGCTCGGCGTCAGCCACAACCTCATCCATCAGCGCTTCGGCTCCAAGTGCGAGCTCTGGTACGCGGCCGTCGACCATGCGTTCGGCGCCCAGATCGTGGCGATCGCCACCACGTTCGACCCGACGCTCAGCGACCCCCTGGACCAACTGCGTCACGCGATCGCCCACTTCCTGGGGTACTGCGCCGAGCATCCGGAGCTGCTCGGGCTGATGAACATCGAGAGCCGCGTGGAGAGCGAGCGCCTGGACTACATCTACGACACCTACGTCGCACCGGCGCTCGCGCCGCTCGGGCGGCTGCTCGAACACCTCGCCCAAGGCGGGCGCATTCGGCCGATCGGCCTGGGCGCACTGCACTTCCTGATCGCCCACGGCGCCGCGGCGCCGTTCACGCTGACCGCGCTCGCGCGCCGCTTCGATGCCGAGCCGCCCGATCCGGCCGGGCACGCCCAGCTCCTCGCCGAGGTGATCGTGGCCGGGCTCGAGATCCGCTGACGTGCGGGCGCACGCTCGGCGGAGATCGATTCCGGAGTTGTGGTGGCTATGTGCTGCGAATCCCGGAATCGACGGCGACAAGGCGCCCCGAGCGTCGCGCGTCACGCCGCCTGTTGTTCGACGGGCCCCGCAGACGGTCGCAGCGACCGGCGCGCTCGACCGGCGCGCTCGCACGATCGCTGGATGGTGCGGACCAGCCGCTCCGGAGCCTCGGCCTGGGGATGGTGGCCCACCCGCGGCCAGATCTCGACCCGTGCCTGGGCAAACGCCGCACGCAGGACCTCGGCGTGGTGGGCGGGAACGAGGCGATCGCGCGCGCCCCAGACCACGCGCAGCTCGCCCGGGTAGTCGAACGGCCCGCGGAAGCGTCCGCGCGGCTGCGCGAGCTCGGCCAGCGTGCCGAGCGCGGCCCGGACGCCGGCGCGGGCCCGCGGCGCCGAGAGGAAGGCTCGGGCGAGCAGCCTCGGCGACGGGGGCCGGCGCGCGATCAGGCCCATGTAGGTCGCGCCGCATACGAGCGGATTGGCCAGCCCAAGCGGGAGCACCGCGGCCGCAAGCTCGTTGCTCAGTCGGTAGCGGCCAAACGCGGCGAGCGGCAGCCCGCCGAAGCCCGCCGGCGCCACGAGGACGGCGCCGGCGATCCGGTCCGGCTCGCGGCGCAGCAGCTCAACCGCGACGGCGCCGCCGAACGAGTGACCCACCAGGACCACCGGCTCGTCGCAGAGCCGCTCGACCGCGGCGCCAATCCGCGCGGCGTAGGCGCCGATCTCGGGCCGGGATGGACAGTCAGAACGACCGAAGCCGGGCAGGTCCAGCGCCCATGTGCGCCCCGGCAGCTGGCGGCCCACCGCCCGCCAGCCCGCCGAGCTGTCGAGGAAGCCGTGCAACAGCACACAGGGCATCGCATCGCGAGCGCCGCTCCAACCGAGGCCGGCCACGCGTGCCCCGTCCGCCAACCGTAGCTCGTGCCGTCGCCCCGCGGGCACCTCCCGAACGGAGGGCGGGCGAGCCAGGGGTGGGGCGCCGGACATGGTGCCTTATGGCGTACCCCGTGATCGGGCGGTGAACCGGCTCGGCACGACCCATCCCCGTCCGCGTCGGATCTCAGACGCCTCGGCGTGGGTTGGGTTCGGCTTCGCGCGGCGCCTGTCTGCGACGTCTGCGCGGGCCGGCGGCGTCGTGGGGCTCCTGCAGCGTCTTGGCGAGCCGATCGAGCTCCTGCGCGAGCTCCTCGTCAGCCGGTGAGCGATCCATCTGATGATCGGGCATGCTCGGCTGGCTACCCTGGCGCGCGGCCGACGAAATCGATCGCCCGGGCTCAGTCAGCCACTGCCGATCGCTCGTGTCACGTTCGTCCACGGTGTCGTGTCAATCGGGTAGACCCGCTGTAGCGACCCGTGTGCGCGCAGCTGACCAACCCGACTGGAGAACCGACATGCAACCGCGAATAAGCAACCCGGTCATGACCCTCCCCGGCGCGATGCAGGCGCTGCAGAACCTCGGCGCCGCCGCCCGGAGCGCCGGTGTGCCCGCCAGCACCCTGTATCTGGTTGCCGTACGTGCCAGCCAGATCAACGGATGCAGCGTGTGCCTGGACATGCACTCGCGCGAGATGAAGGCCGCGGGCGAGCCCGACGAGCGCATCTTCATGGTCGGCGCCTGGCGAGAAGCGCCGTATTTCAGCGACGCCGAGCGCGCGGCCCTGGCGCTGACCGAGGCCGCGACGCGCCTCGCCGACCGACCGGATGCCATCTCGGACGAGATCTGGGCGGAAGCCGCCCGCCACCACGACGAGTCACAGCTCGCCGGGCTGGTGCTCGCGATCGCAGGAATCAACACGTGGAACCGCATCAACGCGACCACCCGGCAGATCACCGGCGAGTGGGTCGAGCAGTTCATCAACCACCCCGAGCCGGCCGGCCACGCCGGCTGACCAGCGACCAGGGACCCGTCAACCGAGCAGGCCGAGCGAGCGCGCGACACGCCATTCGCGCTCTCGCCTCGGTCAGGCTCGCAGTGTGGGATCATCGGGCTCGGCAGCGGTACGCGTCCGCGCCAAGCGCTGCTCAAACGGGGGGAGGCAGGATGTTCGGCAAGGGGAGGGCGCGCCGGCTCGCGCTCGTCGCGGGCTGCCTGATCGCCGCCGCCGCCAGCTCGGCAAGCGCGGTCGGGCTCGCCGCCGACGCTTCATCGCACGAGCTGTCGATCGTGCGCGCGTTCGACGGCGGGCGGCTTGTCCCGCCGAGCGTGCGCAGCTCCTGCAGCACCGTTCTCTACGACGTCCCCGGGATCGCGTTCGTCGCAGTCTCGAGCCGCGGCACGATCTTCGCCTACGACGCATGCAATGGACGGCTCTACCAGTTCACCGCGGCCGGCTCCCCGGTCGCCGGTTGGCATCCCCCGGTCGTCAACCACCCCGACGCGATCGTGCCCGCGCCCGGCGGCACCGTTCGCGCGGTCTACGAGCAGAGCCCGGGCATGCTCGGACCGGAGAGCGTCGAGGGATACACCGCCTCCGGCGCCCGCGACCGCATGTTCGGCCAGGGCGGCAGCGTCACCCTTCCCTCCCTGGAGGAGAATACGTTCGTCGAGGCGGCCGCCGAGCCCGACGGGGGGCTGCTGGTGCAGATGGACGGCGGGGTTACCGACAACCGCGTCCTGCTCATGCGCCTGGATGCCCACGGGCAGCTCGATCCGACGTTCGGGTCGAGTGGGCAGGTGGCGATCACGCTGGTCGTGTTCGCGATCGGCGTCGCGCCCGACTCGAGCCTGTTCTTGGTTGAGGAGCCCGCGGGGGGATCCCAGGAGCACCTCGTACACCTCAGCGCCGCCGGCGCCAGTCTGTCCACCCAGACGCTGCCGACGTGGGTCCACCTCGGCGACGTCGTCGTCGAGAGGTCGGGCGTTGTGCTCGTGACCGCCGGCGGCGGCGATGTCGAGCGCACCACTGCCGGCGCGCTCGTCGCCCGCCACGGGCTCGGAATCAGCGACTTCGCCGAGCCGGTGCTCGGCGCGACCCCCGCCCCGGGCCAGGACCTCGACGTGTGCGGCCCGAGTAAGTGCTGGTTCCTACGGCCCGGCGGCGCGCTCGATACCCGCGCGGCGACCCGCGGCCAGCTCTCCGTGCCCGGGCCGGACGAGGACCACTACGCGCTGGCACGAGCGGGGCGCATCGTCGTCGGCGCGACCATCGAGCATCACCGGAGCTCGAGCCCGGCGCTCTACGAGATCGCCGTGCCGCGCGGCTGATGCGGCGCGGGCGCGCCGCCGGAACGTCCGGCGCCGGCGCCCGGCGCGAGCTGCCAACCTGTGCGCGTGACCTTCGCCTGGTACGCGACGGCGACTCGGACCCCGGGGGGTCCGCTGAAGGGCTCCCGCACCGCTTCGACGCCGCGATCCGCGGCGATGACGTCGCGACTCGCGTGGCCGTCGCCAGCGGCGTCGTGTTCTTCTTCGTCGGCCCGGTCAAGTTCCTGTCTCACGCGTGGGAGCTGCGCCACTTCCGGATCTTCGGGCTCCCATGGCCCGCGGCCATGGAGATCCTCGCTGGGGTGTTCGAGACCGTCGGGGGCTCGCTGCTGGTCCTGCGCCGACTGGTCCCGCCGAGCGCGGTCGTCCTCGCCGTGACGATGGTCGTGGCCATCGTCACATCCGGAATCGGCCACGGCGATGTGATCCCGAGCCTCACGCTGGCCCCCGCGTTGCTCGTGGCGATGCTCGTCCTGCTCGACCGCGCGCGCCGCTGACCTCGCCCGCCTCGCCCGCCAAAGGGGCGAGCGCGCGCGCGCTGGCGTAGCGTCTGTCCTCGCCGCTCGCCTGAACGAAATCGCTCGCGAAGATCGGAGACCAGCATGTCGTGGGAGTTCTCGACCGACCCGGAGTTCCAGGAGAAGCTTGACTGGATGGAGAAGTTCGTCCGCGAGGAGATCTTCGCGCTGGAGTCGCTGAACCTGCAGCAGGCCCAGCTCGAGCAGGTCATCGGACCGCTGCAGGAGCGCGTCAAGGAGCAGGGCCTGTGGGCCGCGCACCTGCCGCCCGACCTCGGCGGCCAGGGCTTCGGCCAGGTCAAGCTCGGGCTCATGCACGAGATCGGCGGGATGTCGTTCATCGCGCCGCTGATCTTCGGCAACCAGGCCCCTGACTCGGGCAACAGCGAGATCCTCGCGCTCGCCGGCAACGACGAGCAGAAGGAGCGCTGGCTGTACCCGCTGCTCGCCGGCGACCTTCACTCCTGCTTCTCGATGACCGAGCCCGACACCGCCGGGGCCGACCCGACGCTGCTGAAGTCCAGCGCCGTCCTGGAAGGCGACGAGTGGGTCATCGACGGGCACAAGTGGTACTCCTCGCACGCGTCGGTCGCCGACTTCATGATCGTCATGCTCGTCACAGAGCCCGACGGGCGGCCCTACCAGCGTGCCTCGATGATCATCGTCCCCGCCGGCACGCCGGGGGTGAACGTGGTGCGTGACATCCCCTCGATGGAGG
>DATAWZ010000086.1:0-7341 GCA_036266975.1 Solirubrobacteraceae bacterium | reverse complement strand
GTCCAGCGCGCGACGAGCTTCCCGGCCACGGCGCGCATCAGCTCGCGCAGCGTGTGCACGACGGTGTCGCGCTGGCCGGCGGTGATCTGCACGAGGATGTCCCCGCCGGCGCGCGTGGGGTCGATCGCGTCGTTGGGGAAGCTCGGCATCTGCGTCAGCTGCCGCGGCCGCTGCGACGCCAGGTCGTAGCGGCCGTCGAACAGCGAGGCCCCGAAGGCGATCGTCACCGTTCCGAGATCGGGCGCGTCGACCGCGCCGAGCGTGCCCGAGTCCGGCGCAGGGTCGTCGACCTCCTGCTCGCCGACGGTGTCGCCCTGGGTGAGCAGCCGGGCCTCGGTGGACAGCGCCTGCAGGCCCTCGAAGAGCAGCGCCCGGTTGGGGGCGATCGAGTCCAGCGCGACGAACGTGGCCTGGGCGGCCGCCGGACCCAGGATGCCCGCCTGGTGGGGACCGTCGAACGGCACCCGATCGGCGAGCGAGCGGGCGAGCACGGCCCGGGACTGCTCGGCCGGCGAGGGCATCGCCGGCGAGCCGTGCTCCTCGAGCGCGACCCCGGTGCCCGCGCCGACGCCGGCGGCGCCCAGGCCCAGCAGCGAGCCGGTCAGGAAGCGGCGGCGGTCGACGGCGGTCATCGCTGCGGGATCGAGGGGATGTTCGGGATCGCCGTGGTCTCGAGCGCGCCCGGCACGAGCGAGAGTGCCTGCAGCACGCCGGCCATCGTGCCGTTGAGGTCCTCGTGCTCGGTCGGGCTCAGCTGGGCGAGCGTCGGCCAGCCGCCGCGGTGGTGGTGGCGGATCTCGCCGAGCACCTGCCCGAGCAGCCCCAGCTCGTACCGGACCTCGGCGAGCGCGCTGTCGCGGCCGGTCAGCAGCGGGGTGAGCGTGCCGATCACCTCGCGCGTGGCGGCCAGGCCGGCGTCGGTGGCGAGCACCCCCGCGTCGCTCCAGGGCACGTCCACGCCGCTGAGGAAGTCGCGCTGGGCGTCCTCGAGGATCTCATGGGCGCGTGTGGCGTACTGCAACGGGGTGATGACCACCGTGCGCTCGACGGGCGGCAGCTGAAGCAGATCGGTGTGCAGGCGCTCGGCGTAGGCGACCAGCGAGCTCGTCGGCGCCCCCGTCCACAGTCCCATCTCGATCCGGTGCAACCCGGTGAACTGTGCGCTCGAGGCCCCGCCGAGCAGCCCGCCCGGCAGACCGTCGATCTCCTCATCGAGGTTCCCGAACAGCCCGTACACCGCGCCCAGGTGCAGGTAGTCGTCCCACGCTCTCGCCCACGCCCGCTCGGCCCCGGGGCGGTCGCCGGCGGCCAGCCGCGCGCGCAGCTGCAGCGCCTCGCCGGCGGCGAGCATCGTCCAGTGCACGGCGTAGGCGCGGTAGCGGTTCTCCGGTGCCCGGAAGGCGGGCGGCGGGATCGGCGGCAGGTCCGAGGCGAGCTGGCCGTCGGTCGAGATCCCCTGGTCCTCGAGGTCGGCGATCTGGGTGCCGTACTTGCTCGCCGGCACGCTCGAGCCGAACACGGTGCGCTCCAGCACGCGCGTGGACCCGGTGTGACGCGGGGTCGAGGCGACCGCGCGCACGAAGAATCGCCGGCTGTGGTGGCCGCCGCTGGGCGCGAGCGCCGCGCCGACGACTCCGGCCAGCGCGAGCACCATCACCGCCATCAGCGCGACGCGCAGGCGCGAGAAGGGGAAGTGGATCCGAGCGGCCATGGCAGCAGTACAGCGGCGGCCCCGCACCGCGAGGGCCAGCACGCTAGCGGCGCCCGCCGGGCCCGTTGTTACCAGCCCGTAGACCGCCGGAAACCAGATGGAAACCAGTTGCTGACCGGTCGTTCACATCTGCGGGGGCGACCCGGATTGAAGATGCCGGCGCGCCTTCGCTATGGGTGGCCGGGGCGCGTTGGTCCACTGCCGCCCGTAGTGCGAAAGGAGCCTCCTTGCCCCGTGGCAAGCACCTTCTGATCGCCGGCACAGGCATGGTTGCGGCAGGAGCCGCGGCCCTCGGCATCGCGATGTCGAGCGCCGACTCCAGCACCGACGGCCTGCCGGCCCCCACCACGCCGATCCAGCACGTGGTCGTGATCTTCGACGAGAACGTCTCGTTCGATCACTACTTCGCGACGTATCCGTTTGCGACCAACCCGCCCGGGGAGCCGCGCTTCGAGGCGCTACCCGGCACGCCGACGGTCAATGGCCTGTCGAGCGGGCTGCTGATCGCCAACCCGAACCTCGACAACCCGCAGCGCCTCGACCCGAGCCAAGCGCTCACGTGTGACCAGAACCACGGTTACACCAACGAGCAGGAGGCCTACGACGGAGGCCTGATGGACAAGTTCGTCCAGGACACGACCGGCTCGGGCTGCTCGCAGACCACCTATCCCAACGAGTCCAGCTACGGCCCCAACGGGATCGTCATGGACTACTACGACGGCAACACGGTCACCGGGCTGTGGAACCTCGCGCAGCACTTCGCGCTCAGCGACGACTCGTTCGACACCCAGTTCGGGCCGTCGTCTCCGGGCGCGATCAACCTCATCAGCGGCCAGACCAACGGCGCGATCGCCGAGGGTGGCACGACGTCGTCGATCGCCAACGGCACGCTGGAGAGCGATCAGGACCCGTACTTCGACCAGTGCAGCAACCCGACCTCGCCGCTGAACGCCAACGGCAGCCCCGGGGGCGTGACCGCCGAGCTGACCGGCCAGAACGTCGGCAACCTGATGAACACCAAGGGCGTCACCTGGGGCTGGTTCCAGGGTGGCTTCACACCCTCGTCGATCTCCAACGGCCGCCCGATCTGCGGAACCTCGCACGAGAACGTCGGCGGGGCGACGGTGACTGACTACGTTCAGCACCACGAGCCCTTCCAGTTCTACGCGAGCACCTCGAACCCCGACCACGTCGCCCCGGCGTCGGTGTCGGACGTCGGTGTCGGCGACCCGGCAGGCACCGCGCCCGCCAACGCCGTGAACCACCAGTACGACCTCTCGTGGTTCAACGCGTCGCTGCAGGCGGGCGACCTGCCGCAGGTCTCCTTCCTGAAGCCGCCGGCGTACGAGAACGCCCACGCCGGCAACTCCGATCCGCTCGACGAGCAGCGTTGGATCGCCGACACGGTCGACTCGATCGAGCAGTCCAAGTACTGGCCGAACACCGCGATCATCATCGACTACGACGACTCCGACGGCTGGTACGACCACCAGATGGGGCCGATCGTGCGTCCGTCCCAGGACTCGCTCGACGCGCTCAACGGTGCGGGCAGGTGCGGGAGCTCGGCCGCGCCGCCGGCTCAGAACGACCGCTGCGGCGTCGGCCCGCGGCTGCCGCTGCTGGTGATCTCCCCGTGGGCGAAGCAGAACTTCGTCGACAACACGTTCACCGAGCAGGCGTCGATCCTGCGGTTCATCGAGGACAACTGGAACCTCGGGCGCATCGGCAACGGCTCCGCCGACGAGACCGCGGGCACGCTGGACGACATGTTCGACTTCAACCCGAACGATCCGCGTTCCCCGGGCATCATCCTCAGTGACAGCACCGGCGAGATCACCGGGGTCATCCCGGCGGGCTCGAGCAAGGTCATCACGCCGACGACGTTCCCGGTCCCGGATACCACGGGCCCGTCGGCCGATGAGGGCTACACCGGCGGTGGTGGTGGCGGCGGTCAGCCGACCGGTCCCGGTGGTCCCAGCGGCCCGAGCGGCCCCAGCGGTCCGTGGGGTCAGAACGGCCCCGGCGGCGGCAACGGCTCCGGCGGCCTTCCGCCGATCGGCGGCGGCCCGGGCCCGGGCACCGGCTCGGGCAAGGGCGGCTCCGGGTCCGGGTCCGGGAAGGGCTCCGGCGGCAGCGTCAGCTGCGCGGACAGCTGGAAGAACGGCCGGCTGACGGTGATCTGCACGGCCGCGGAGACGAAGGGCACCGTGGCGCTGCGGCTGCGGCTCTACCACGGCACCTCGCTGGTCGGCGACGCCGCCGGCGACGTGCGCGAGAACCGTGCGCGGCTGGTGATCAGCCTGGGCAAGCACGCCAAGAAGGGTCACTACCTGGCGACCCTGTCGGTCGACTCGAACGGCAAGCTCACCGCGCAGGAGCGGAGGCTCACGCTCGCCTGAGCCTCGCCCGCATCATCCATCGTCGAGGGGGCGGGGCCATCGCGGCTCCGCCCCGCGGCGTTTCAGCGCAGCTCGGTCTGGGCGCCGCCCTCGGCGAGCGCCAGGCGCAGCTCGTCCGGCCACGGCGCCGGCCGCCAGTTCTCGCGGGAGACGAAGACCGCGGTGATCGCGCCCTGGACGGCCAGCGTGCCGTCGCGCTCGATGCTCATCGCGTAGCGCACCGAGGTGCGCCCGAGGTGCTCGACGCGCAGGATCACGTCCACGGGCTCGTTGAAGCGCAGCGCGTTGCGAAAATCGAAGTTCACGTTGGCTCGGGGCATCGCGCCGAAGGTGATATCGACGATGCCGAGCGCGGTGTGCAGCGCCGACTCGGCCTCCTCGGCCAGCCGGCAGGCGGTCGTCCAGTGGTAGATCCCGGCGGCGTCGGTGTCGATCCAGCCGATGCGCCGTCGCAGCGCGATCGACGCGGCGTTGGCCAGCTCCATGGCCCGGAGCCTAGTGGTGGTGATGGTGACCTTGCACCGTGCCCCAGCTCTCCCAGGTGATCCGCAGGATCATCGCGGTGATCAGCAGGCCGATGATCGGATCGGCGACCGGCGCGCCGACGGCGACGACGATCGCGCTGAGCACGACCCCGACGGAGACGAGGGCGTCCGAGCGCGCGTGCTGGCCGTCGGCCAGGAGCGCCGCGCTGTCCAGTCGGCGCCCGCCGCGCAGCCGCACGACCGCGGCCAGGGCGTTGCCGACGATGCCGACGGCGCCCGCGAGCGCGAGCGCGAGCAGGTGGTGGGGCGGCAGCGGGGAGACGATTCGGATCACCGCGAACGCCCCCGCGGCGATCGCGCTGGCGAGGATGGTGAGGACCACCGCGACCCCCGCGCCCCGTTCGGCGGGCTCGGAACGCAGCAGGAAGGCGGCGCCCAGCGGGATCGCGGTGAGCGCGTCGCCGAGGTTGTGGATCAGGTCGGCGAGCAGCGCGACCGAGTCGGTGGCGATGTAGATCCCGGCCTGGATCGCGCCGGTCAGTCCAAGCAGCGCGAGCGAGATCAGGACGACCTTCACCCCCTCGCGCGAGCGCTTGATCGACGGAGCGACGAGCCCGTGCGTGTGGCCCGCGTCGCCGTGATGATGGTGGTGGTCGCGGCGGGGCGGCGCGGCCGCCGTCATGCCGGCACCTCGGCGCGCCCGGGCAGCGCGAGCTGCACGTGCTCGACGTGCGCGATCGCCTCTCCGAGCAGATGGGCGACGTGGTCGTCGTGGAGGTCGTAGACCATGTGGCGCCCCTCCCGCCGGCCCACGACGAAGCGCAGGTGGCGCAGGACGCGCAGCTGGTGGGAGACCGCCGAGGGCTCCATACCCACCGCCTCGGCGAGCTCGCCGACGGTCGCCGCGCCGGCGTGCAGCCGGCCGAGGATCAGCACACGGCTGGGCGTGGCCAGCGCCTGCATGGTGTCGGCCACGGCGCCGGCGAAGGCGAGGTCGAGCTGATCGGTGCCGCGGAGGTGCCCGTGACTCATCGACCATCCAGAATAGCTGAATGGTCGTTCACATGTTCACAGAAGCGGGCGATCGCGCGGACGACCTTCCGCTCGTGCTCGAAGTGCGGAGTGTGCCCGCCCGGGAGCACGAGCGGGCGCACCGGGCCGCGGGCGCGCACGCGCTCGATGTGCGCGAGCGAGCCGTAGGGGTCGTCTGCCCCCTGGATGAGCAGCGCCGGCGCCTGCACCACGGCCTCGACCTTCCACGCCTGGAACTCGGGCGCGAGCCACACCCCGCACCAGCCCCAGAACGCCGCGTCCACGTCGGCGTGGTGGCGAGCGAGCCGCTCACGCAGGTCGCCGTGCTCGTAGCGCTCGCGGGCCTCGCGGATCGCCTCCAGCGTCATCGGCTCGGCGAACACGTGTGGCGCCATCAGCACCACGCCGCTCACCGGATGGCGGCTGGCGTGGATCAATGCGATCGTCGCGCCGTCGCTGTGTCCGATGGGGATTGAAAGCGAGGCGTCGGTCGCGGAGAGGATGGCGGGCAACACGCTGTGCGCCTCCTCCTCAAAGAAGGCCGGCGTGCGGGGCGCCGGCGGCGGATCGGAGGTGCCGTGGCCGAAGCGCGAGTAGGCGATCACCCGCCGGCCGGTGGCCTGCGCCAGCGCGGCGGGGAAGCCGCGCCACAGCCGCGCCGAGCCCAGGCCCTCGTGCAGCAGGACGAGCGCCGGGTCGGCGCCGGCGATCTGCAGCGCCTCGATTCGCCGCCCCTCGACGGTGAGCTCAAGCGACTCGGGCGAAGGAGATTCCGGCACGAAGCAGTCGCTCGCGCAGCGCGGGGCCCATGGCGACCGCGGTGGTCACCTGGCCGGCCGTCGAGGGCAGGTCGTCGTGGGCCAGGCACAGCGCCGCCTCGCCGAGCATCTTGGCCGTCTCCCCGTAGCCGGGGTCCCCGCCGGCCACCTCGCAGACCACGCGCTGGCCGCCCCCTTCGCCGGCGAAGCGCACGTTGAACCAGCCGCGGGCGCGCTGGGCGGCGCTGGGCCCCTCGCCCGGCGAGGAGCGGGCGAGGATCAGCCGGCGGGCGGGCGGCAGCTGGGCGGCGGCGAGCACGCCGCCGGCGGCGACCGTCGCGCCGAGCGCCATCGCGGTGCTCCCCGGCGCGTAGAAATGCCCGTAGCGGAAGTCCGGGCCGTAGCGCGGCAGCGCCCGCGCGGAGTGCAGGACGATCTGCGGGTCGACGGTCGGCATCGGCAGCACCCAGCCGACCTCGGGCCGGCGGCCGGGGATCGGCGGCAGCGCGCGCACGCGCCGGCCCGGCGGGTCGGGGTCGGCGCGCCGGCGCTCACGGGCCAGTTGGGCGGCGCCGCGCAGGTCGGTGACGATGCCGACCGCCGAGTGCACGGTTCCTCCCGACGGGCGCACGCGAGCGCGCACGTAGCCCTCGACGGTGATCGGCACGTCCTCGGGGAGCTGCTCGACGGTGAACTGCGCCCCGAGGTCGTGGGGCATCGAGTCAAAGCCCGCGCAGTGGATCAGGCGCGCGCCGCTCGCCTGCGCGGTGCGGTGATGGCGCAGCCACATCGCGTCGACGAAGGCGGGCTCGCCGGTGAGGTCCAGGTAGTCGGTGCCGGCCTGCGCGCAGGCGCGCACCACCGGCTCGCCGTAGCGCGTGTAGGGCCCGACGGTGGTGATCAGCACGCGGGTGGCCGCGGCCAGCGCGTGCAGCGAGGCGACGTCGCCGACGTCG
>DATAWZ010000085.1:0-5189 GCA_036266975.1 Solirubrobacteraceae bacterium | reverse complement strand
TGCCCTGATGGTCCCAGGAGTCGTTCGTCCACGCCTTGAGGATCACGTCGACGTTCTCGTTGTAGATCTCGCGGTTGCGCACGTCGGACTCGGCGTCGACCAGCGAGGTCGAGCCGCTGCCCTGCGAGAGGATCTGGATCCAGCGCTTCTGGTAGCCGCGGGCGAAGGTGACGCCCACCCGGCCCTTGGTCAGCTGGTCGAGCAGCGCGATGTCCTCGGCCATGCGGATCGGGTCATCCGCCGTCGGCACCAATGACATCGGGTAGAAGTGGATGTTCTTCGTGCGCGCCGCGAGATCGGCGTAGAGCATCAGCGGGTTGGGCATCGCCTCCCCGCCCTCGCTGTGCAGATGGTGCTCGGTGGTGGAGAACGCGTCGTAGCCGAGGTCGTCGGCGATCACGGCGATCTCACGTAGCTCGTCGAGCATCATCTGGTAACGCTCGGTATTGCGCCCGATCGGCCGCATCGCCCTGCGCTCCTTGAGCGTCGCCGGGATCGTCGGCATTGCGAAGACGCTGACTTTCATCTGGCTACCCCTCCCTCCGGGGATTTTGATTCGCCGTGTTCCAAAAAATATAAGCCGCGCGTGCGGCTGCTGTCAACGCCTCTAGAAGCTGTTGATCAACCCTCCGTCGAGCACCAGCGAGGTGCCGTTGGCGTAGCGGGCGTGGTCGCTGCAAAGGTACACGGCGCCACCGGCGATGTCGTCGGGGGTCGCGGCTCGCCCGAGCGGGATCGGATAGACCTGGGTCACGGCCTCGGCCGGCAGGCCGAAGTCGCCGGTGATCATCTCGGTCGTCACCACGCCGGGGTGCAGCGCGTTGACCCGCACGCCCTTGGGGCCGAATGCGTGCGCGGCGGCGTAGGTGAGCATGCGCACCGCGGCCTTGGACATGCAGTAGGCCGCGACGGCCCCGTTGCCGGCGATCCCGGCGATGCTCGACATGTTCACGATCGAGCCCGAGCCGCGTTCGCACATGCGCCGGCCTGCCGCCTGTGTGCCGAAGTAGGCGCCCTTGGCGTTGATGCCCATCTGGCGGTCGTACTGCTCCTCGGTGAACTCCAGGATGTCCCCGACCACGACCACGCCGGCGTTGTTGACCATGATGTCGATGCCGCCGAACTCGTCGGCGGCGGCGACCGCCGCCTCCAGGTCGGCCGGGCGCGAGACGTCGCAGGTCACAAAGCGGCCCTCGCAGGCCACCTCCTCGTGGGTCGGCGTGCCGCCCTCGCGTGGGTCACTGCGCACGTCGGCCACGACGATCGCGCGGGCGCCCTCGGCGGCCAACGCCTTGACGATTGCGCGCCCGATGCCGCTCGCGCCTCCGGTGATGACCGCTACCTGTCCGTCCACCAGTCCTGCCATACGATCAGCCTCTCTCTCTCCTGCACTCCGGTTGACACCTCTCGGCGCCCTCACGTAATATTGATACACGAAGGTCAATAAAGAGTGTGGAGAGGGAGGCCGCGGATGACGCCCGAGGTCGAGCCCGACGGGGTGCTGCACAGCGAATCCCGACCGGATCGCTACTGGAGCACCGCCAACGTCGGCGAGGCCCTGCCCGGCGTGATCACCCCGCTGGGTTGGTCGGTGTGGGGACCGGCGATCGAACTGGGCATGCGCGACGCGTTCGCGCGCACCGGCGCGCTGGAGCGCAGCCGGGTCGTCGTGCCCGCCGACGCCAGCGAGCGCGTGATCACCGTGTTCTACGGGCGCGGTGCGTTGAGCGTGAACTTCCTGTGCGAGATGGGCGACCGCCTGCCCGGCACCAGCGGCGACGCGATCGCCCGCCAGCTGCTCGGCGAGGTTCCGGTCGAGATCCCGCTCAAGCGAAACCTCGATCGGCTGCCGGCGGTCGCGGTCAACATGCCGGTCGCGTTCGCGCTGATTCGCAAGCAGGTCATCGAGGGCGCGGCGACGATGCCGGGGTGGTGGTCGGCGTGGCTGGCGCAGATGGACACGCTCGACATCCCGGGCGTGCGCGTGGCGCTGGACGACGCACGCAAGAAGCTGTGCGACATGACCGCGATCCAGGCGCGCGGCGTGTTCGTGGGCGTGCAGGCGATGTACGACCAGCTGCTGGCGCTGATCGAGCGCGCCGGGCTGGACTCCGACGCGGCCAACGCGCTGATGGCCGGGCACGGCTCGCACGCCGAGACGCAGATCATCAGCGACCTGTGGTCGCTGGGACGCGGGCAGCTCACGCTCGACGCCTTCCTGGCCGACCACGGCTACCACGGCCCGCGCGAGGGCGAGTTGATGACCAAGGTCTGGCGCGAGGACCCCGACAAGGTGCTCCACCTCGCCGCCCAGTACGCCGACCGGCCCGACGCCGAGCATCCGGCGATCACCGCCGAGCGGCGCACGCGTGAGCGTCGTGAGGCGGAGCGGGCACTGCTGGACGCGCTGCCGCGCTGGCAGCGCGTGCCCGGCGCGGTCGTGCTGCGGCTCGCCGCTCAGCGCATCCCGCTGCGCGGCGTGGCCAAGGAGGCGCTCCAGCGTGCGCTGGACATCGTGCGCGCCTCGGGACGGCGCATGGGCGTGCTGCTCGTCGAGCAGGGCGTGCTGCCCGACGCCGACGATGCGTTCTTCTTCACCGCCGACGAGCTCATCGCCGGCCTCCCTGAGAACGCGGCCGAGATCGCCGCCGAGCGCCGCGCGCTGCGCGCCGAGCTGGAGAAGTACGACATCCCCCAGCACTGGGGCGGCAACCCGGTTCCGTTCGCGCTCGACTCGGTCGACGGCGGCGGCGCGGAGAGGGTGAGCGGAATCGCCGCCAGCGGCGGCGTCGTGGAAGGTACGGTACGGCTCGTGCACGATCCGGCCTTCACCGACGTCGAGGACGACGAGGTCATCGTCTGCCCGACGACCGACCCGAGCTGGGCCTCGGTGCTGTTCCTGTGCTCGGCGCTGGTGGTCGACATCGGCGGCCCGCTCAGCCACGCGGCGGTCGTCTCGCGCGAGCTGGGGATCCCCTGCGTGATCGGCACCAACAACGGCACTGCGGTGCTGCGCACGGGCGACCGCGTGCGCGTCGATGGAAACACGGGCGTCGTCGAGGTCCTCAGCCGGGCGCCCCGGGACGAAGGAGCGCCGGCCTGATGGATCTCGCAGTGATGCAGGCGGTACGCCTGAAGGGAATGGCGACCCCCGACGTCGTCGCCGCGGCGACCGGTCGTTCCGACGCCGACGCGGCCGAGGCGCTCGCCGCGCTCGCCGCCGCGGGCGACGTGCAGGAGCGCGCCGGGCGCTTCCGGGTCACCCGCGAGGGCCGCGATCGGCTCGACGCGGAGTTGGCGCAGGAGCGCCAGGGCGTCGACGCGGGGACGGTCAAGTCGCTCTACGAGGAGTTCACGCCGTTCAACACGCGCTTGAAGGAGATCGTCCACCGCTGGCAGATGCGCGACGGCGATCAGCCCAACGACCACAGCGACTCCGCCTACGACCAGGGCGTGCTGTCCGAGCTGTACGCGCTCGACGAGGACCTGAAGTCGCTGTTCTCGCGGATCGCCGGTCTGGTCCCGCGGCTGGCTCCGTACCCGGGACGCTTCGCCTCGGCGCTGGAGAAGGTCAAGGCGGGCCAGCACGAGTGGCTGCTCAAGCCGCTGGCCGACAGCTACCACACCGTGTGGTTCGAGCTGCACGAGGACCTCATCGGCCTCGCGGGCCTCTCGCGCGTGCAGGAGGCCGCGGAGGGGCGGGCAGAGTGAGCGCCCCGGCGGGCGCCGCCGGACCGGTGGTGCGGCTCGCGGGCCATCCCGACGACGACCGGACGCTGCTCGGCGGCAAGGCGTGGGGGATCCAGCGGATGCGCTCGCTCGGGGTGCCGGTGCCGCCGGCCTTCGCTGTGACCACCGACGTGTGCGCGCGCTACAAGGCCGAGGGCGCAAAGCTGCCACAGGACGTCGCCGACCTGCTGGGCGACGCGATGGCCTACCTCGAGAGCGAGACCGGCCGCACGTTCGGCGGCGGTCAGGCGCCGCTGCTCGTCTCGGTGCGCTCGGGGGCGGCGATCAGCATGCCCGGGATGATGGACACGATCCTCAACCTCGGCGAGAGCGACGAGGTGCAGGCGGCGCTCGCCGCCCAGACCGGCGACGCGGCGTTCGCCGCCGACACCCGCCGGCGGTTCGCCGAGCAGTTCCAAGACGTGGTCGGATCCGAGGCACCCGAGGACCCCTGGGAGCAACTCGTCGCCGCGATCGGCGCGGTGTTCCGCTCGTGGGACTCGCGCCGCGCGATCGCCTACCGGCGCGAGCGCGGTCTCTCCGACGATGCCGGTACCGCGGTCACCGTTCAGGCGATGGTGTTCGGCAACCTCGACGACCGGTCCGGGACGGGGGTGCTGTTCACGCGCGACCCCTCGACCGGTGCGCCCGAGGCACTCGGCGAGTGGCTCCCGCGCGGGCAGGGCGAGGACGTCGTCTCCGGCAGCCACGACCCGCTGGCGCTCAGCGCGCTGGCCGAGCAGCAGCCGGACGTGTACCGCGAGCTGATGGACATCGCCACGCGCATCGAGCAGGACGGCCGCGACGCGCAGGACCTCGAGTTCACCGTGGAGGCCGGCCGCCTGTGGCTGCTGCAGAGCCGCTCGGCCAAGCGCACGCCGCAGGCCGCGGTCCGGATCGCCGTCGCGCTCGCGCGCGAGGGGCTGATCTCCGAGTCCGAGGCGCTGGACCGCGTGAGCCCCGAGCAGGCCGCGGCCGCGCTGCGGCCGACGATCGACCCGCGCGCCCGCAGCGGCGCGACGGTCCTGGCCACCGGCAAGCCCGCCTGCCCGGGCGTGGCGAGCGGCACGATCGTGACCGACACCCCCGAGGCCGAGGAGCGGGCCGACGACGAGGACATCGTGCTCGCCCGGCCGACGACCGACCCCGAGGACGTCCCGGCGATGTTCGCGGTCAACGCGATCCTCACCGAGCTCGGCGGCGCGACCTCCCACGCGGCGGTCGTCTCGCGCGAGATCGGCGTGCCGTGCATCGTCGGCTGCGGCGAGGGGACGCTGATGGGCCTGACCGGCCGCACGGTCACGGTTGACTCCGAGGCGGGCGAGGTGCTCGAGGGCGCGCTGGCGATCCAGGCCGGCGTCGACTCGGCCGGCTCGGACTACGGGCAGCTCACCGAGTGGGCGCGCGCCGCGGCCGGCACCGCTCACCCCGAGTCGGGCGCCGGCGAGCTCGCCGACCTG
>DATAWZ010000084.1:0-28630 GCA_036266975.1 Solirubrobacteraceae bacterium | reverse complement strand
GGGTGTCGCGCCGGGCCGACGGGCAGGTCGGCGCCGCACAGCGCGCAGCCGGCCGCGAACGGAGAGACCCGCTCGCCGCAGTTGGGACAGCGGCCCGGTTGGCGCGAGAACAATGCTGCTCATGCTGGCAGGCCGCGGGTAATGTGCGCCCACCCTCCCACAAGCGAAGGAGCACCCCATGAGCACAACGAGCGGCCGGCGCTCGGCGACGGCGTTCGCCCTCACCTGCGTAGTCGGCGGCCTCGCGGCACTGCCGGCGGCGGCCATCGCCAAGACCGACGCGTGCGGCAAGTTCATCGAGCCCGACACCGGCGGCGGCGGCGGGCCGGCCTACGAGCACGCCGTGATCAAGTCCGGCAAGGTGAGCTGCTCGAAGGCCACCTCGGTGGCCGACAGCTACGCGAAGCTGAACACCTACACCAAGTCGAAGGTGCAGGGCTACACCTGCAACTCCGTCAAGCAGAACATCGCCGGAGGCGGCTTCAGGGTGCTCTCACAGACCTGCACCAAGGGCAAGGTCAAGGTCGCCATCGTGCACGGCGCCTGAGCGCCCCTCGGTCGGCCCTGCAGGCCCTGCACGACTGAGGGGCCCGGCGTTGCCGGGCCCCTCGCCGAAACAGTGGTTGCGCAGAAGTGCGCGGCCTACATCATCCCCGACATATCGGGCATGCCGCCGCCACCGCCGCCGCCGCCATCCTTGTCCGGGACCTCGGCGACGATCGCCTCGGTGGTGAGGATGTTCTTGGCGATCGACGCGGCGTTCTGCAGCGCCGAGCGGGTGACCATGGCCGGGTCGATGACGCCGGCGGCGACGAGGTCGACGACCTCGTTGGTCGCGGCGTTCAGGCCGTGGCCCTTCTTGGCCTTGCGGACGTCGTTGACGACGACCGAACCCTCCAGACCGGCGTTCTCGGCGATCTGACGGAGCGGCTCCTCCAGCGCACGCAGAACGATGCGCGCCCCGGTCTTCTCATCGTCGATCTCGATCTCGTCGACCTTGACCGCGCTCGCCGCCTGCAGCAGCGCCACGCCGCCACCGGGGACGATGCCCTCCTCGAGGGCAGCCCGGGTCGCCTGCAGCGCGTCCTCGACGCGATGCTTCTTCTCCTTCATCTCGGTCTCGGTGGCTGCGCCGACCTTGACCACCGCCACGCCGCCGGAGAGCTTGGCCAGCCGCTCCTGGAGCTTCTCGCGGTCGAAGTCCGAGTCGGTGCTGTCGATCTCGGACTTGATCTGGTTGATGCGGCCCTTGATCGCGGCCCCGTCACCGGCGCCGTCGACGATCGTGGTGGTGTCCTTCGCCACGACGACGCGGCGGGCCCGGCCGAGCTGCGAGACCTGCGTGTTCTCGAGCTTGAGGCCCATCTCCTCGGTGATGACCTCACCGTTGGTGAGGATCGCGATGTCCTCGAGCATGCGCTTGCGACGGTCGCCGAACCCGGGGGCCTTGACGGCCACGCCGGTGAACGTCCCGCGCAGCTTGTTGACCACCAGGGTCGCCAGGGACTCGCCCTCGACGTCCTCGGCGATGATCAGCAGCGGCTTACCCGACTGGATCACGGCCTCCAGGACCGGCAGCACGTCGCGCACCGAGCCGATCTTCTGGTTGGCGATGAGGATGTAGGGATCCTCCAGGACGGCCTCCATGCGGTCCTGGTCGGTGACCATGTAGGGCGAGATGTAGCCCTTGTCGAACTGCATGCCCTCGGTGAACTCGAGGTCCATACCAAAGGTCTGGCCCTCTTCGACGTTGACCACGCCGTCCTTGCCGACCTTCTCGATCGCGTCGGCGATCACGTCGCCGATGTCGTCGTCGCCGGCCGAGATGGTGGCCACGCGGGCGATCTGGTCCTTGCCCGAGACTTCCTTGGACTGCGACTTGATGTTGGCCACGACCTGCTCGACCGCGCGCTCGATGCCGCGCTTGAGCCCGAGCGGGTTGGCGCCGGCGGCCACGTTCTTCAGGCCCTGGCGAACGATGATCTGCGCGAGCACGGTCGCCGTCGTCGTCCCGTCGCCGGCGACGTCGTTGGTGGCGGTGGCCACCTCGCGCACCAGCTGGGCGCCCTGATTCTCGAAGACGTCCTCGACCTCGATCTCACGGGCGATCGTCACGCCGTCGTTCGTGATCGTGGGGGCGCCGAACTTCTTGTCCAGGACGACGTAGCGTCCCTTGGGGCCAAGGGTCACCTTGACCGCGTTGGCGACGGCGTCGACGCCGGCCTCGAGAGCCTTGCGCGCCTCCGCCTCGTACTTGAGTTCCTTGTGAGCCATTTGCGTTCTGTTCTCCTAAGTGGGTGGCGGTCGCTACTGGACCTTGGCGAGGACATCGGACTCGCGCAGCACGAGCAGCTCCTCACCGTCGACCTTGATCTCGGTGCCGCCGTACTTGCTGTACAGCACCTCGTCACCTTCGGCGACGTCGAGCGGGATGCGCTTGCCGTCGTCGTCGATCTTGCCGTCGCCGACGGCCAGGACCTTCCCCTTCTGCGGCTTCTCCTTGGCGGTGTCGGGCAGAACGAGTCCACTCGCCGTGGTCTCCTCCTCCTCGATCGCCCGCACGATCAGTCGATCGCCCAGGGGCTTGAGCTTCATGACGTTGGACCTCCAGGGTGGTTAAACAATGGGACGGCGCTGGCCGCCCGGGGCGTTTGTTGGCACTCTCATGGCGCGAGTGCCAACGAGTCTGGCTCAATATAGCCGGTCGCGAGCGACGGTCAAGGGGAGATTGGCACTCTCACCCCGAGAGTGCCAAAATCGTCACACCGTAGACGCCGCGGGCGCTAATTCTGGGCGCCACCGAAGCCGCGCATGGCCTCGGACATCCCGGCGGGCTTATCGAGGATCGGCGAGAAGCGCACGACGGTGACCACGTCCTCCGTCGTCACCGGCCGCCCGTAGATCTGCTCGAGGAAGTGGATCAGCTCCTCGTGGCGGCGAAACTCGGGGTTGTCGTGCTTGATGTCGCGCGGCGAGACGTCCTTGAGGCGCAGCACCTCGACGGTGTCGATCACGGCGTCGAAGATCTTCTCGCGCGGCGAGTGCTGGTAGCCGATGGTCACGAGCACCGCCTGGTTCTTGCGGTACTTGTGCGACTTGTCGCCGAGGCGGATCGTGGCCGTCTTGCGGCCCCGCTTGAGCTCGTCGGCGAAGATCGTTGAGTAGAAGTTGAGGACCTGCACGCGAAGGCAGGCTATCGGGCCGACCGCAATCTGGAAAGAGCGCGCTCGACCATCTCGCGCTCGCCGGCGTAGGTCAGCTCCCGCGCGGCGGCGTCGATCGGCAGCCAATGCGCGTCCTCGACCTCCTCGTCGTGGTCGTCGGTCGAGCCCGACCGGTAGCGGAAGAGGAAGAACTCGACCGCCTTGGGCACTCGCCGGCCCTGCCGGCGGTACCAGTAGCGCACCTGCCCGAGCCGCTCGAGCAAATCGGCCTCGATCCCGGTCTCCTCGCGCACCTCGCGCGTGGCCGCCTGCTCGGCCGACTCCCCGGGGTCGACGTGGCCCTTGGGCAGCGCGAGCACCTTGCTGCCGTCGTAGGCGCGGCGGGTGGGGACGATGACCACGACCTCGCGGTCGTCGCGCACGACCACGCCGCCGGCCGAGAGCTCCTTGGAGCGCGTCGGCTCAGAAGACATAGCGATCCAGGGCCGCGGGCTCGTGGACGATGAGGCGGCCCCGCCCCTGGGTGATCACCCCGGCCCGCTCGAGCACGGCGAGGAAGCGGCTGGCCGACTCACGCGAGGAGCCGGCGAGCTTGGCCAGGTCGGCCTGGGTGGCGGTGATGCGCACGTCGCTCGCCTCGGCGTCCTCCTGGCGCACGAGCTCGCGCAGCACGCCGGCCACGCGGCTCTGGACGGTCTGAAAGGACTGCGCGGTCAGCCGCTCGTTGGTCTCGCGCAGCCGGCGTCCCAGCGCGGCGAGCATCTTCATGGCCAGGCCGGGGTGGGTGCTGAGCAGCCGGCGCATGTCGCCGCCGAGCAACGCAACCGCCTGGGTGTCCTGCACCGCCTCGATGGTGGCTGACCGGTGCTCGTCCTCGAACAGCGCCAGCTCGCCGAAGAAGTCCCCCGGCCCGAACGTGGCCAGGGTGATCGAGCGCCCGTCGCGGTGCTCGCGCACCGCCCGCGCGCGTCCGCTGCGCACGATGTAACACGTGTCGCTCGAGTCGCCCTCGCGGAAGACGACCTGGCCGGCGGCGTACTCGCGCGGAACGGCCAGCTGCGCGATCGGCTCGAGCTCGGCCGGGGCGAGCGTGGAGAAGACCGGCACCTGTGCCAACAGGGCGGCGACCGACTCGCCGTCCGGCGCTTTCATCGATCTGCAGCCTGAGGGCGAGGCTCCGACACGGCCGGGCTGAGTATCCCACGCCGCTAGGCTGGCCCCATGCCCTTCCGACGAGGCGCCGCGCTCGGCGCGGCGACCGTGCTGCTGGCGGCGCTCAGCGCGGCGACGGCCACCGGCGCCACGGGCACGGCCAAGACCCCATCGAGCAAGGAGCCGGCCAAGAAGGCGCCCCCGGTGACCAAGTCCAAGGCGCTGTGGGCGACCGTCGACGTGTGCAGCCCCAAGAACCAGCCCGACACGATCGGGATCCGCGCCTCGATGCCGGGCGACGGCAAGAAGGGGCAGGAGATGTACATGCAGTTCCGCGTGCAGTACGAGGACACGACGACCGGCCAGTGGCTGAACTCCACGCAGGCCGACTCGGGGTACGTGAAGATCGGGCCGGCGACCGACAAGGCCCTGGAGGGCGGGCGCAGCTTCGTGTTCAAGCCCGCCGCGGGCCAGACCTACGTGCTGCGCGGCGCGGTCGGGTTCGAGTGGCGCCAGGGCGGCAAGGTCGACGTCATGGCACACGTGCACACCCTCGCCGGGCATGCCTCGCCCGTGGGCTCGGACCCGCGCAACTACAGCGCGGCGAGCTGCACGATCGGATCGACGACGAGCTCCAGCGGCTAGTGGCACCTCCGGTAGATCCGCTCCGCTTCGCGGCTGCAAATCTTCGCCTGGCGGCGTCCTCGGGAGCCGAAATAGCGCTGCTATTCCGGCTCCCTGCGTCCTGGCCATGCTCGATTTTCGCTCGCGAATCGACGACCGGATTTACCGGAGGCACCACTAGGAGGCGCCGGCGGGCTGGAGCAGCCGCGGGTCGTTGCTGATGATCCCGTCGACGCCGAGCGCCTGCAGCTGCGCCACGCGGCGACCGTCGTCGACCGTCCAGACGTACAGCTCTCCGCCGGCGCCGCGCACCGCGGCCAGCAGCGCGGGGGTCACGAGCCGCCAGTGGGCCATGATCGCGTCGCACTCGCGCGCCCGCAGCGCCTGGGCGACGAGCCGGGGCAGGATCCGCCGGTAGCCGCTCGCCACCGCGAGCGCCGGCACTCCCGTGAGCAGGTTGGTCGTGTAGTCGCGCTTGACGCGCGGCACCGACCAGCCGATGCGGGCGGCGGGCTCGGCCGCGCGCAGCGCGCGCAGGCTCTCACGGAACATCGTCGAGAGCAGCGAGCGCTCGAGCAGGCCGTGGTCGCGCAGGGCGGCGAGCACGCGCCGCTCGTAGCCGGGCAGCTTCAGGTCGACGTCGAAGCCGACCTGGGCGAACGGGGCCGAGGCGAGGTGGGACAGGCCCTGCCGCAGGGTGAGCGCCTCGCCCGCGTGCAGCATCTCGTAGTCGTGGGCGAGGTACAGCTCGCCGCTGCCGTCGCGCTCGGCCGAGAGGACGTCGAACTCGATCATGTCCACGCCGATGGCCAGCGCGGCGTCGAAGCTCGCCGCCGTGTTCCCGGGCGCGATGTGATCCGCGCCCTTGTGGCCCACGCGCCTGGGCATGGGTGACCGGGAAAGCGAGGGGCCCGAGCTCGCTTGTGCGCCGGATGGGGTGCCGGCATCCGGCCGGCTGGGCCACCCTCTCAGTGCTGACACCCTCGACACCAGAACGTCGTGCGGTTGTTCTCCCACTGGCCCGAGGTGACGATCGTCGTCCCGCAGCGCGGGCAGGGCTCGCCGGCGCGGCCGAACACCGCCCGCGGCCGCGCCTCGTAGCCGTCCTGCGCGGACTGGGACATGCGCTCGCGCGCGAACGCGAGGATGGCCAGGACGTCGGCGTCGGGCACCCCGCCCGCCGGGCGCCACGGGTCGATGCCGGCGGCGAAGCACGATTCGGCCTTCCACAGGTTGCCCAGACCGGCGACGATGCGCTGGTCGAGCAGCGAGTCGCCGATCGGGCGCGTGGGGTCGTCCTCGCGCAGCCGCCGCAGCACCCGGTCCCCGTCGAAGTTCGGCGCGAGCACGTCGGGCCCCAGGGCGGCGAGCTGCTGATCGCCGCGGACGCGCAGCTCGGTGAGCAGCTCGAGCACCGGGCCGTCGAACTCGACCACCTCGCGGCCGTCGGCGGCGAGCACGAGCCAGGCCCGCCGCGGGGAGCGACCCCAGGGCTCGCCGCGGTCGTAGACCCGCCAGAGGCCGGTCATGCGCAGGTGCGAGTGCAGCACCAGCTCGCCCTCGAAGCGCAGGAACAGGTGCTTGCCGTGCGCGTCGACCGAGCGCACCGCGCGGCCGGCCAGCCGCTCGGGCCAGCGCTCCAGAGAGTGGCGGTGTTGGGGCGTGCGCAACTCCTCCGGCACCCGGCCCTCGAGGACCGCGCGGATCTGGTTGGCGGCGTAGTGGATCGTGTCGCCCTCAGGCATGCGGACGAGCCTCGCAGGTTGCCAGACTGCAGCGATGGACCTCGCCCCGCTGCGCGCGATCGTTGGCGCCGAGCACGTGCTCGCGCCGGTGCCGCGCGCCTACCGCGAGGACGCCTCGGCCTCGCGCGGGATCAGCGGTTCCGGGGCCTGCGTGGTCCGCCCCGTCGACGCCGAGCAGGTGGCCGCGGTCGTCGCCCACTGCTACGAGCGGGGGATCGCGATCGTCCCGCGCGGCGGCGGCAGCGGCTTCTCCGGCGGCGCGGTCGCCGCCCCCGACGAGGTGGTGCTCTCGCTGGAGCGCCTGAACCGCGTGCGCGCGCTCGAGCCCGAGCGCTGGCGGATGCACGTCGAGGCCGGGGTCACCACCGCCACCGTGCAGCGCCTGGCCCGCGAGAACGGCTGCTTCTACCCGCCCGATCCCGGCGCCCCCGAGCAGTCGCAGATCGGCGGCAACCTCGCCACCAACGCCGGCGGGCCGCATACGTTCAAGTACGGCGTGACCCGCTCCTGGGTCACCGGGGTGGAGGCCGTGCTCGCGCCCGGCGAGCTCGTCCAGCTCGGCGGCCCGCTGCGCAAGGACGCCGCCGGCTATGACCTGCGCGGCCTGCTCATCGGCTCGGAGGGGACGCTCGGCGTGATCACCGCCGCCTGGCTGCGGCTCGTTCCCGCGCCCGAGAGCGCGGCGGCGCTCCTCGCCGCCTACCCCGACACCGCGGCCGGCACCGAGGCGCTGAGCGCGGTGCTGGGCAGCGGGGTCGTGCCCGCGGTGCTCGAATACCTCGACGGCGGCGCGGTGCGCGCCGCCGCCGGTGCCTTCCCGGGCGAGCTGGCCGGCGACCCCGGGCTGGTCGTGATCGCCGAGGTCGACGGCAGCGAGGCCGAGGTCGCCGCCGCGGCCGGCGAGATCGCCGCCGCGCTCGCCCCGCGGGCGCTCAGCGTGCACGAGTTCCGCTCGGCCGCCGAGCTCCAGGCGCTGTGGCGCTGGCGCGGGGGCGCGTCGCTCGCGGTCACCGCCCAGCGCGGCGGCAAGCTCAGCGAGGACATCTGCGTGCCGATCGAGCGCCTGGGCGAGGCGATCGAGGCGACCCTGCGGATCGGCGCGCGCCATGACCTGGAGGCGTGCAGCTGGGGCCACGCCGGCGACGGCAACCTGCACAGCACCTTCCTGCTCGACCCCGGCGACGCCGCCCAGCAGGAGCGGGCTAAGGAGGCCGCCCACGAGCTGTTCGAGCTGGCGCTCGCCCTCGGGGGCACGATCAGCGGCGAGCACGGGATCGGCCTGGCCAAGTCGGGCTGGCTGCGCCGGCAGTGGGCACCGGCGGCGATCGCCGCGCACGAGGCGGTCAAGCAGGCGCTCGACCCGCGCGGCTTGTTCAACCCCGGGAAGAAGCAGCCGTAGCGACGACGAAGGTGCGCTTGAACGGGAGCACCGTCCCGTAGGGCCGCCGCGGGTAGGCCTCACGCAGACGCGCGGCGAGCTGGGCGCTGAACGCCGCCGCGCGCTCCTCGTCCAGGAACGTCAGCACCGGGCGCATCGCGGTCCCGCGCATCCACTCGAGCACGGCGTCCTCACCGGGCAGGACGTGCTGGTACTCGGTCTGCCAGGCGTCGACCGCCAGCCCGTGCGCGGCGAGGTGCTCCAAGTACTCGCCGGGCGCGTACACCGGGTCGCGCCGCAGTCGCCCGTGCAGCGCCGGCCACTGCTCGGCCACCTCGCGCAGCAGCACGTGCGAGGGCGCGTCGAAGTTGTCGGGCACCTGGAAGGCGAGCCAGCCGCCGGGATTGATCTGCTGCGCCCACGCGCCCAGCAGCGGCAGGTGGTCGGGCACCCACTGCAGGACCGCGTTGCTGATCAGCACGTCGACGCCGGCGGCGTCGAACTCCTCCGCGCTCCCGTGCGCAAATTCCACGCCGCCCCCGCGCGGCGCTCGCTCGATCATCTCCGGCGAGGAGTCAAAGCCGCGGATCTCGGCCACGGGCCAGCGCTCGGCGAGCGTGACGGTCAGCTCGCCCGAACCGCAGCCCACGTCGACGACCCTGGCCGGCGCCGGCGCCTGGACGCGGCCGACGAGATCGAAGAAGGGCCGGCTGCGCGGCCCGGCGAAACGGCCGTACTGGGTCGGGTCCCAGCGCATCACGCGCTCAGGGTGAGCCGCCGCGGCCCGGCGGCGAACCCCATCTCGATCAGCAGCGGCTCCCAGCGCGACCCGACGACGGGCTCGCCGTCGAGGCGCTCGAGCGCCAGCCGCTCCGCGCGCCCGTCACGGACGGCCTCGGCGAGCGCGGCCAGCGCCTGGCGCAGGACCTCCTCGGAGGGCTCACCGACGCGCACCAGGCCCCGCCCGCCGCGCTCCACGTAGAGCACGGCCCGGAAGTCGACGAGCGCCACATGACTATTCGCAACGCGGGGAAGGCGTCGGCGCTCCACTCTTTCACCCCCCTGGAGAGGCCACGGCAGGACGGCCCCGTACGGTTGGGCCGGGTCGGCCGTCGCGAGCACGAGTGCGGGGGCGCGCTCGTCGGCGCGCAGCGCGCGCAACCGCTCGACGGCCGCCGAGAGCGCGAACTGGGCGCCGCCGAGGCCCTCGACGAAGTAGCCGCGCTGGCACACGCCGAGGGTCTCGAGGTCCCCGAAGGAGTCGTACAGCGTCGCGAAGCCGCCGGCGATCCCCTCGGCCAGGACGTGCTCGCGGGTGACGATGCCGTGGCGCTCGAGCAGCAGCTCGGCCAGCGCGCGGCGGCGCTCCCGGGGATCGGCGGCGGGCGCGAACAGCGGCGCCGACAGCGACCAGCGGCCCTGCACCTGGGCCTGGCCGGCGCGGCGCGAGGGGCCGAAGCGGCGTCCGGACCTCGACGGGCCCCGCGTCGACGCGAGCGTCAGTCGCGGCGCGCGCAGCGGCGCCCACGCGTCGTTGGTCGCCACGCCCGCCCAGGCCAGGTCCCACAGCGCCTCCTGGAGCGCCTCGGGGGCGAGGTCGACGCCGGCGAGCAGGTCGGTGAAGAAGCACGGGGAGCGCTCGAGCCGCTCGAGGATCACCCGATGCTCGGCCTCATCCGGAACGGTCGGGTCGCGCAGCCCCGGCGGGCCGAGGGCCGGGGCGTCCTCGCGGAAGTAGAGCGCGACGCGGCCCGAGTTGCGGCCGATCGCTCCCGCCCCGACCCACACGACCTCCCCCGCCGAGCACAACTGGTCCAACCAGGCGGGCGAGTAGGCGCCGCACCGGCGCGGCAGCACCGCGCGCTCCCAGATCGGCGCGGGCAGCGCGAGGCCCTGGAGGGGGACGAGCACCTCGCGCAGGCGGTCGACGCCCGCTCCCGCCCGGGGGTGGCGGTCGACACCCTGCCAGCTCGGCGCGAACGCGGCGAGCAGGCGCTGGTCGGCGGGCTCGACCTCGCGGCGCAGGACGGCGAGCGAGGCGCGCCGCAGCCGGCGCAGCACCTCCACGTCGCACCACTCCCGCTCGCTGCCGCCGGGGCGAAGCTCGCCGCGGACGAGGGAGCCGGCGCGTTCGAGCTCGCCCAGCGCGGCGGTCGGGTCCACGCCGTAGCGCGCGCGCAGCTCGGCCGTGGTGAAGGGCCCGTGGCCGGCGGCGTAGCGCGCGGCGAGCGTGCGGAAGGCGTCCGGGACGTCCTCCAAAAAGCTCGCCGGCAGCCCGCCGGGGGGAACGGCGCCGAGCGCGTCACGGTACAGGCCGGCCTCGTCGGCGGCGACCCAGCGCTCCTCGCCGGCCAGGCGCAGGCGAATCGCGCGGCGCTCACGCTGCAGCTCGAGCAGCATCGCTTCAAAGTCGAGCCCGGCGAGCACGCGCTCGGCCGCCTCGGCCACGCGCAGATCGCCCACGCGCCGCAGCACGTCGTGCAGGCCGTCGCGGTTCGCGGCCTGGGTGCGCTCCGAGCGCCCCTGCAGGTCGGCCTCGAGCGCGGCCAGCGCGCCCGCGTCGATCAGGTCGCGCAGCTCCTCCTGGCCGAGCAGCTCGCGCAGCAGGTCGCGGTCGAGCGAGAGGGCGGCCGCGCGGCGCTCGGCGTTGGGCGTGTCGCCCTCGTACATGTAGGTGGCGACGTAGTCGAACAGCAGCGAGGAGGCGAACGGCGAGGCCGTCGGCGTCTCGACCTCGACGAGCGAGAGCTCGCGCCGGTGCAGGCCGCGCAGCAGCTCGGCCAGGCCGGGCAGGTCGAGCACGTCGCGCAGGCACTCGCGGTAGGTCTCCAGCACGATCGGGAAGTCCGCGTAGCGGCGGGCGACCTCGAGCAGGCTCTGCGCCTTCAGGCGCTGCTGCCAGAGCGGCGTGCGCCGCCCCGGATAGGCGCGCGGGATCAGCAGCGCGCGGCTCGCGTTCTCGCGGAAGCGGGCGCCGAACAGGGCCGAGCCGGCGAGCTCGGCGACGACGATGTCCTCGAGCTCGTCGGGCTCGACGAGGACGAGATCGGCGCCCGGCGGCTGATCGCTGTCGGGGAGGTGCACGATGATCCCGTCGTCGCTCCAGATCGCGTCGGACTCGAGGCCGGCCTGGTCGCGGATGCGCGCCGACAGGGCCAGCGCCCAGGCGGCGTGGATGCGCCCGCCGTAGGGCGAGAGCACGCACAGCCGCCAGTCGCCGATCTCGTCGCGGAAGCGCTCGACGACGATCGTGCGGTCGCTCGGCAGGACGCGCGTGGCCGCCTGCTGCTCGCGCAGGAAGTCCAGCAGGTTGCGCGCCGCGCGCTCGTCCAGGTCGTAGCGCTCGGTCAACTCGTGCTCGTCGGCGTCCACCGCCCAGCGGGCGAACTCGCCGATCGCGCGGCCGAGCTCCTTGGGCCGGCCGATGCCGTCGCCCTTCCAGAACGGGACGGCGCCCGGGACGCCGGGCGCGGGCGAGACGACCACCCGGTCGCGCTGGATCTCCTCGATCCGCCAGCTGGTCGCGCCGAGCAGGAAGGTCTGGCCCGGGCGCGCCTCGTAGACCATCTCCTCGTCGAGCTCGCCGACGCGGCGGCCGTCGCCGAGCACCACCGCGTACAGGCCGCGGTCGGGGATCGTGCCCGCGTTGGTGACGGCCAGCGCGCGGGCGCCCTTGCGCGGGCGGATCGTGCCGCCGAGGCGGTCCCAGACGATCCGCGCGCGCAGCTCGCCGAACTCCTTGGAGGGGTAGCGCCCGTCGAGCATGTCGAGGACGTTCTCCAGCAGCGTGCGCGGCAGCTCGGCGTAGGAGTGCGTCCGGGTGACGAGCTCGAACAGGTCGTCGACGGCGACGTCCTGCTCGGTGGCGGCGGCGATCGCGACGATCTGCTGGGCGAGGACGTCGAGCGCGTTGCGGGGGACGACCGTCGGCTCGATGCGGCCCTCACGCATGAGGCGACAGACCACCGCGCACTCGAGCAGGTCGGCGCGGAACTTGTGGAAGATGCGGCCCTTGCTCACGTCCTGCACGCCGTGGCCGGCGCGGCCGATGCGCTGCAGGCCGCGCGCGACGGACTTGGGCGACTCGACCTGCAGGACGAGGTCGACGGCGCCCATGTCGATGCCGAGCTCGAGGCTCGAGGTGGCGACCAGGCAGGGGAGCTCGCCCGCCTTGAGCAGCTCCTCGACGACCGTACGCTCCTCGCGGGCCAGGGAGCCGTGGTGGGCGCGGGCGATCTCGCGCGGGGGATCGTCGGGGTGCTCGGAGGCGTGCAGCTCGTTGAGCCGCAGCGCCAGACGCTCGGCCGCGCGGCGGTTGTTGACGAAGACGATCGTCGAGCGGTGCTGCTCGACGAGCGCGAGCAGCTCGGGGTAGATCGCCGGCCAGATCGAGCGGCGGGTGGCCTCACCGCCGACCACCGGCTCCAGGGGATCGTGGGCGCCGGTCTGCTGGTCGGGCTCGACCATCGACTCGACCGGGACGTGGATCTTCAGGTCCAGCGGCTTGCGCAGCCCGGTGTCGACGAGCGTCACCGTGCGCTGCGGGCCGACGAGGAAGCGGCCGACCTCCTCGAGCGGGTTCTGGGTCGCCGACAGGCCGATGCGCTGCGGGTCGGCGGTCGGGTTGAGCGCGCTCAGGCGCTCGAGGGTCAGCGCGAGGTGGGCGCCGCGCTTGGTCGACGCGACCGCGTGGATCTCATCGACGATCACCGCCTGCACGCTGGTGAGCCCCTTCTGCGCGCGCGATGTGAGCAGCAGGTAGAGCGACTCGGGGGTGGTGATGAGGATGTCCGGCGGGTCTCTCAACATCGCCGCACGCTGCGCCTGCGGCGTATCGCCGGTGCGGATCCCCACCGTGAGCGGATGAAATGGGGAATCGGGGGGCCCGGCTCGCCGGCCGCCGGCCGGCTGCGCCACCCCGTCGGCGATGCCTCGCAACGGCGCGCGCAGGTTGCGCTCGATGTCGTAGGAGAGCGCCTTCAGGGGCGAGACGTACAGCAGCCGCGTGCCGCCGCCGGCGGGCGGCGCGGAGTTCGCCAGCCGGTCGATACCCCACAGGAAGGCGGCGAGCGTCTTGCCCGAGCCGGTGGGCGCGGAGATGAGCACATGGTCGCCGCCGGCGATCGCCGGCCAGGCCTGCTCCTGGGCGGGCGTGGGGCTGGTGAACGCGTTGGTGAACCAGTTGCGGGTGCGGGGGTGAAACGCGTCGAGTGACACTGCCTGCGAGCGTAGCGTCCGGTTGCACACGGCGGGCCCAGCGTGCTCCCCCGGCCACGCCTGGACCCGACAGGGGAGCAACCTTCCGTCCGCCGGCGGGCGGAGGGCCGATGGGCGGGCAGGCGCCGCACAACGGGAACCTTCAGGATTGGCACGACCCCCACGAGAAACGAGAGGTATCGCGATGCCCCATGACCCGTACGCCGGCCTGCCCAGCGTCGCCGACTTCACGCTGCGCAGCGACGACATCGCCCACGACCAGAAGCTGGCCACCGCGCAGCTGAGCGGCATCTTCGGCGCCGGCGGCAGCGACACCTCGCCGCACCTGGCCTGGAGCGGCGCGCCCGAGGGCACCGGGAGCTACGTCGTGACCCTGTACGACCCCGACGCCCCGACGGTCAGCGGCTTCTGGCACTGGGCGGTGTTCAACCTTCCGGCGTCGGTCACCGAGCTGGCCTCGGGCGCCGGCGACGCCGAGGGCTCCGGCCTGCCCGCGGGCGCGGTGACGCTGCGCAACGACGCCGGCCTGCGCCAGTTCCTGGGCGCCGCCCCGCCCGAGGGCCACGGCCGGCACCGCTACTACACGGTCGTCCACGCCCTGAACGTGCCGGCGCTGGAGGTGGACGCCGACGCGACGCCGGCCTTCCTGTCCTTCAACCTGCTCGGCTGCACGGTGGGGCGCGCGATGCTCGTGCCGTGGTACGAGCGCTGAGCCGGCGGGCCCGCCGCGCGCGCGTGGGTCCGGCGTGTGGATATGGTGGATAAAAGAGCGAGGCGCGCCCGGCAACCGGGCGCGCCGCGCGGGATAAGGCGCGTGAACGACCCCGACCTGCTGACCGCCGAGGCGCTGCGCGACCCCTATCCGCTGCTCGCCGGCATGCGCGAGCGCGACCCGGTGTCGTTCAGCGAGCGCTACGGCGGCTGGATGATCACCGGGTACGAGGCGTGCTCGGCGGCCCACACCGACCGGCGGATCTCCTCGGACCGGGTCGGCCCGGCGCTGCGCCGGCTGCAGGAGCAGGGCGGCGATGAGCGGCTGCTGGCGACGCTGCAGGTACTCGCCGACTGGATGGTGTTCAAGGACGGACGCGAGCACCGGCGGCTGCGCGACCTGGTCCAGCGGGCGTTCACGCCGCGCACGGTCGCGCGCATGCGCCAGCGCGTGGTGCAGATCACCGACGAGCTGCTCGACGCGCTCCCCGGCGGCGGGGAGGTCGACCTGGTCGCCCACTTCGCCGGGCCGCTGCCGGCGACGGTGATCGCCGACATGCTCGGCGCGCCGACGAGCGACCGCGACCGCTTCCGGGCGTGGTCGCAGGACCTGGTCTCGCTCGTGTTCGCCGGCCACGGCGACGAGGGACGCCACGCGCGCGCGGCGGCGGGCATGGCCGAGCTCGTCGCCTCCCTGGAGGCGCTCGTGGCCCGCAAGCGCGCCGAGCCGGGCGAGGACCTGGTCAGCCTCGTGGTCGGGGCGGACGTCGGCGAGGACGCGCTCGGCGACCACGAGGTCGTCGCGATGTGCACGCTGCTGCTGTTCGCCGGCTCGGAGACGACCGCCAACCTGATCGCAAGCGGGCTGCTCGGGCTCCTGCGCCACCCCGACCAGCTCGAGCGGCTGCGCGGGCAGCCGGCGCTCGCGCCGTCGGCGGTCGAGGAGCTCCTGCGCTACGACGGCCCCGCGCGCATGAGCCCGCGCGTCGTCGCCGACGAGCTCGACCTGCACGGCCACACGCTCCGCCGTGGAGAGCGGGCGTATCTCGTGCTCGCCGCCGCCAACCGCGACCCGGAGCAGTTCGCGGCCCCGGACGCGCTCGACATCGGGCGCGAGCCCAACGCGCATCTCGGGTTCGGTCTGGGCCGGCACTACTGCCTGGGCGCGTCGCTGGCCCGGCTGGAGGCGGCGATCGTGATCCCGCGGGTGCTCGAGCGCCTGCCCGACCTCGCGCTCGCGCGCGAGCAGCTCGACTATGCGCCGTTCCTGATCTCCCGCGCGCTCACCGCGCTGCCGGTGCGCGTCGGCTGAGGGTTGCTCATCGCGCGGGCTCGCGCGAAGATCTCGTCGAGCATCGGCTCGGTGAGCACGCCGGTGAACGTGTTCTGCTGGCTGACGTGGTAGCAACCGAGCAGCGTGTGGCGGGCGCCCCGGTGCTCGGCGCCGTGGCCGAAGCGCGGACGCGGCCGGGGCATCGGCTCGCCGCCGAGCACGCCGATTCGCAGCGCCGCGTCCCAGGCGAACGCCCCCAGGCAGACGATCACCGTGACGTGGCCCAGCAGCTCAAGCTCGCGGGCCGCGTAGGGCAGACAGGCGTCGCGCTCGGCGGGCGTGGGCTTGTTGGCCGGCGGAGCGCAGCGCACCGCGGCGCCGACCCAGCAGTCACGCAGGCGCAGGCCGTCGTCGCGGGCGACGGAGGCCGGCTGGTTGGCGTAGCCGGCGCGGTACAGCGCCGCGTACAGCCAGTCGCCCGAGCGGTCGCCGGTGAACACGCGACCGGTCCGGTTGCCCCCGTGCGCCGCCGGCGCGAGGCCGAGCACGAGCACCCGGGCCCGCGGGTCGCCGAAGCCGGGGACCGGGCGACCCCAGTACTCCTGGTCGGCGAACGCCGCCCGCCGCTCGCGCGCCACCCGCTCGCGCCAGGCCACCAGGCGCGGGCAACGGCGGCAGGCGGTGATCTCCTTCTCGAGCTCGGCGAGCGGGGCCACGAGGGCCCCGACCCTACTGGGTGCCGGCCGCCGGCTGGGGGAGCATGCCGCCGTCCTCGCCCGGCGCGCCGACGAGCACCGTGTCCCGCGGGTGCCCGGGCACGTTCAGGCCCTTGGCGATCGAGTGCGCGCACGCCGGGTCCAGCGGCAGCGGCGAGCGCTGCGGCAGGGTGCGCTGCACGCGACCGGCCGAGTAGGTCGTCCAGTCGACCACATGCCCGCCGCGTCCGAGCGCGATGTCCCGCTCGGCCATGAGCGCCCCGGTGTGCGGCGCGAAGATCAGCTCGTGGCGCGTCCCGTGGGAGTCCAAGGCCAGGCCGATTCCGCGCCGGCCGCGCTCGTCGGTCACCGTGCCCAGCGAGAACACCCCGCGCAGCCCGGCCGCCGCCCGGTACAGCGCGGCCCGCAGCGCGGGCGCGGCGTCGGTCTCGCGCAGCAGGTCGCCGACCTGGACGAAGGCCTCGCCCGGCCCGGGCGGGCCGCCCTCGACCTTGCCGGTGAGCAGCCGCGCGCGCAGCTTGGCGGGGTTGATGGGCAGGCCGGCGAAGGGCACCGGGTCGATCCCCAGGCAGCCGGGCGCGGCCCACATCTGGCTGGTTCCCGGCGCCGTGCCGCCGCCGTCGGGCGCCCCGCGACAGATCGCGGCGTCGCGGGCCGAGCTGTACCGCGGGCGGCCGTCGGTCTCGCGCACGAGGCCGGCGCCGTCGGCGGCGATCCAGCTCTCGCGGTGCTGGGCGTACACCGCGACGCAATAGGCGCCGCCGGCGAGCACCGTGTCGCTGCCGGTCAAGGCGACCGAGGCGGTGTAGAGGTACTCGCCCGGCCCGGGGACGTCGGTCGGCTGAGCGGCGGCGGCGAGCGCGAGCCGGTCGAGGACGGCCGCGGCGGCGGTCGCCGGCCCGGTGGCGGTCGAGCCCGAGTGCAGCGTGACGCCGAGCACGAGCACGGTCGCGGCCACGGCGGTGGCGACGGCCACGCGCCAGCCCCGGCGCGCGCGCCGCGGTGCGGTGCGGACGCGGACGCGCGCCGGACGGGCGGCGCCGCCCTCTTCGCCGATCGCGTGCGTCAGGGCGCGGCGCGCAGCCCGCACGGAGGCCTCGCTCGGTGGGGCCGGCTCGCCGGCGCAGCGGCGCAGCAGCTCGAGATCCTCGTCGATCATGTCCTCTCCCCTCATCGATGCTCGCGCGGCGCGTTCGGCACCGCCTCCAGGTGGGATCTGACGTGGGCACGTGCGCGGGCGAGCCGCGAGCGCACCGTGCCGAGCGGCACTGAAAGCGCCTCGGCGATCTGCTCGTAGGACAGGTCGGCCCAGGCGTACAGCAGCAGCACCTCGCGCTGGGGGACGTCCAGGCCCGCGAGGGCCTCGCCCAGCCGCGCCGCCTCGGGCGGCGGCTCCTCGTCGAGGGCGCCGGCGCCGGGGGCGGCCCGCAGCCGGTCGAGCAGTCCGAGCTCGACCGCGTCGCGGCGACGGCGCTCGAGCAGCAGGTTGGTGGCGATGCCGAGCAGCCACGGAAGGGCGCTGGTGCTCTCGTTCCTGAACGTCCGCCGGCGCTCGAAGGCGACGACGAAGGTCGCCGAGGCGAGGTCGTCGGCGCGCTCTGCGCCGGCGCGGCGCGCCAGGTAGCGGTGCACCGCCCGGTGGTGGCGGTCGAAGACGACCGCGAAGCGCTCGCCGCGATCGAGCGAGGCGGCGATCGCCGCGCTGTCGCCGTGGAGGTCGTGAGCGGGCACTGCCCCGCTATTGTCGGCGCGGGGCGAAAAGGTTCCCGGCGCCCGCGCGATCGAGGTCGCGGTCAGGCGCCGGTGCGCAGGCGAGCGCGGATCTGCGCCTCGAGCTCGGGGCGGCGCCGGAGCTCCTGCACCATGTCGTTCTCGGGCACCGGCTCCTTGCCCTCACGCGCCCGCAGCGCGTTCAGGTCGCGCACCAGGGCCCGCATGTCCGCCGCCCGCTGCGCGGGGTCGCCGCGCGGCATCGGCGGGGCCTGGTAGGAGTCCTCGCCGGGTCGCCCGAAGAGCCGCAGCCGCAGCCCGAACAAGCCGATCGAGAGCAGCACGACGACCACGCCGATCAGGGGACGGCTGACGGCGAGCGGGAACACGAGACGAGCGTACTGCGCCCGACTGGTCCCACACGTCTGCGCGGATCCGTGCCGGCACCGAGATCAGCCGGATATCCTCTCTGCCGATGCGTGTGCGCCCCCTGCCTCTCGTCGCCGCCGTGCTCGGCGCCGCCGTGCTCGCCGCCTGCGGCGACGAGTCGGTGAGCAACCAGTTCAGCGGCACGCAGCACAAGGTGGTGCAGACCGTGGTCAACCTCGCCAACGACGCGAGCGCGAACGACGCCAGCAAGATCTGCAACAACGACCTCTCCAGCGGGCTCGAGGCCGAGCTGGCCAAGAGCGTGCCGGGCCAGAGCTGCACGACCGCCGTCAACAACGCGCTCAACGAGGTCGAGAACTACACGCTCAGCCCGCAGACGGCGACGATCAACGGGTCGACCGCCACGGTGACGGTGACCGACACGTGCAACGGGCGCAACCACAGCGACTCGCTTCAGCTGGTGCTCGAGGGCAACAGCTGGAAGGTCAACAGCCTGCTGACCGAGTGCAACGTCAGGTGAGCGTGCGGCCGTACTGGCGCCGGTAGTACTCGCGGTAATCGCCGGAGCGGATCGGCTCCCACCACCAGGCGTTCTCCCGATACCAGCCGACCGTGCGCTCGAGTCCCCGCTCGAAGCGCATGCGCGGCTGCCAACCGAGCGCGCGCACCTTCTCTGAGCTCAGCGAATAGCGCCGGTCGTGACCCGGGCGATCGGTGACGTACTCGATCAGCGACTCGTCGCGCTCGCACAGGGCGATCACGCGGCGCACGACGGTGAGGTTCTCGCACTCGTCGGGCCCGCCGACGTTGTAGACCTCGCCGGGCGCGCCCCGCTCCAGCACGACCCCGATCGCGCGGTCGAAGTCCTCGACGTAGAGCCAGTTGCGCACCTGCATCCCGTCGCCGTACACCGGCAGCCGGTCGCCGTGCAGCGCGTTGAGCGTCATCAGCGGGATGAGCTTCTCCGGGTACTGGTAGGGGCCGTAGTTGTTCGAGCCTCGGCAGATGAGCGCGTGCAGGCCGAACGTGTGCTGGTAGCTGGCCACGAGCAGATCGGCGCCGGCCTTGGTGGCGCTGTAGGGCGAGGAGGGATCCAGCGGCGAGGACTCGGTGAACGAGCCCTCCTCGATCGACCCGTAGACCTCGTCGGTGGAGACCTGCAGGTAGCGCAGCTCGCGCTCACGCGCGGCCTCGAGCAGCACGTAGGTGCCCTGGGAGTGGGTGGTCACGAACGCGTCGGGCTCGGCGATCGAGCGGTCGACGTGGGTCTCGGCCGCGAAGTTGACGATCGCGTCGGCGCGGAATCCGTCGAGCGCGCCGGCGACCGCGGCGGGATCCTCGATCGCGCCGTGGACGAAGCTGAAGCGAGGGTCCTGCTCGAGGTCGCGCAGGTTCTCGCGCCGTCCCGCGTAGGTGAGCCTGTCCAGGACCCGGATCTCATCCTCGGACTCGCACAGCCGCACGCGCACGAAGTTCGAGCCGATGAAGCCGGCGCCGCCGCAGACGAGCAGCCTCATTTCGAGGTCACCCTCAGCGCCAGGTGGGCGCGGACGCCCTCGCGCCAGTCGGGCAGGCGCGGGGCACCCCGCTCGCTGGCGAGCACGCTCCACGCCGGGCGGGGCGCGGGGCGCACGAACTCGGCGCTGGTCGTCTCGCGTACGCGGCACTCCAGGCCCGCCTGGGCGAACGCCTCGCGGGTGAGCTCGTTCCACGAGCAGGCGCCCCCGCCGGCGGCGTGCAGCAGTCCGGACAGCCCGCGCTCGGCGACCTCGAGCAGGGCCGGGGCGAGGTGGCCGGTGAACGTCGGGCAGCCGACCTGGTCGGTGACCACGCTGACCTCCTCGCGCTCGGCGCCGAGCGTGAGCATGGTGTCGAGGAAGTTCTTGCCGCCCGGGCCGAACAGCCACGCCGTGCGCACGATCGCGTGCTCGGGGCCGGCGGCGGCGATCGCCCGCTCACCGGCGAGCTTGGAGCTCCCGTAGGCCGAGCGCGGCCGGACCGGGTCGGACTCCACCCACGGCCGCGGCGCGCCGTCCGGGCCCGTCGGCGCGTCACCGTCGAAGACGTAGTCGGTCGAGACGTGCACCAAGCGGGCGCCCGCGCGCGTGCAGGCGCGGGCCACGGCGCCGGCGGCCTCGCCGTTGAGCGCGTGGGCCCCGTCGGGGTCGGCCTCGGCGCCGTCGACATCGGTCCACGCCGCGCAGTTGATGACGACCTCGGGCGCGAGCCCCCGCAGCGCCTCGCCGGGGGCCGCGATGTCGAGCTCGGCGTGCGAGAGCGCGGTCAGCTCGTGCCCGCGAGCGCGCGCGCAGGCGCTCACCGCGCCCCCGAGCATTCCGCCGGCACCGGTCACCAGGACGCGCATCACAGGATCGAGATCTCCGAGTTGTCGCCCACCATGAACCGAAACGCGCGCGGCTGGCGTTCGCTGCGGGTGATCCTCACGTTGCGCCCCAGCAGAGAGGACTCCATGCGCCCGTCGAGCGCCGAGACCGTCGAGCCGGCGAGCAGGATCGAGTGCTCGACCTCGGAGCCGTCGATCACGCAGTTCTCGCCGACCGCCGTGTAGGGCCCGACGTAGGCGTCGCGTAGGACGGCGCCGGCGCCGATCACCGCCGGCCCGCGAACGATCGTGCGCTCGAGCCGGGCGCCGGGCTCGACGACCACGCGGCCGTCGACCTGCGAGTCGATCAGCTCGCCCTCGACGCGGCGCTCGACGTTGTCCAGGACCAGCCGGTTGGCCTCGAGCATGTCCTCCAGGCGCCCGGTGTCCTTCCACCAGCCGCGCACGATGTGCGGCTCCACCCGCCGTCCCTGGTCGACCAGGTGCTGGATCGCGTCGGTGATCTCCAGCTCGCCGCGAGCGCTCGGGCTGATCGCGCGCGCCGCCGCGTGGATCCCGCAGGTGAACATGTACACCCCGACGAGCGCCAGGTCGGTCGCCGGGTCCGGCGGCTTCTCACGCAGGCGCACCACGCGGCCGCCCTCGAGCTCGGCCACCCCGTAGTTCTCGGGGTCGGGGACGGGGGTGAGCAGGATCAGCGCGTCGGGCCGGCTCTCGCGGAAGGCGTCGACGAGATCGGCGATCCCGCCCTGGAGCAGGTTGTCGCCCAGGTACATGACGAACGGGCTCTCGCCGAGCACCGGCTCGGCGGTGAGCACCGCGTGCGCGAGCCCGAGCGGCTGGGCCTGGGGCACGTAGGTGATGCGCACGCCGAAGCGCGACCCGTCGCCGACCGCCGCCTGGACCTCCGCGCCGGTCTCCGGGGCGACGATGATCGCGATGTCGGCGATGCCGGCGGCGGCCATCGCCTCGATGCCGTAGAAGAGCACGGGCTTGTTGGCCACCGGCACGAGCTGCTTGGCGCTCGTGTGGGTGATGGGCCGCAGCCGGGTGCCCTTCCCCCCCGAGAGGATCAGGCCCTTGAGCTCGTTCACGGCCGGCAGCGTAGCGGCTCGCTCGATGCCGACCCCGCTGCGCTGACGTATCGTTCCCACGTGACCAACGCGCACGAGTTGGGTCCGGGGGCGCAAATCGGCGGCTACACGATCGAGGCGCTCGCCGGCCGCGGCGGGATGGGGCTCGTCTATCGGGCCCGCCAGGAGCGCCTGGACCGCCTGGTGGCGATCAAGGTGATCGCGCCCGAATTCGCCGCGGACGAGGCGTTCCGCATTCGCTTCGAACGCGAGGCGATGATCGCCGCGCGGATCGAGCACCCCAACGTGCTGCCCGTCTACGAGGTCGGTGAGGTCGACGGCCGGCTGTTCCTGGTCATGCGCTACGTCCAAGGGGCCGACCTCGGCGCGGTGCGCCGGCGGGCCGGGCGCCTGGAGCCCGAGCACACCGTCCACCTCACCGCCCAGGTTGCCGCCGCGCTCGACGCCGCCCACGCCTGCGGGCTCGTGCACCGCGACGTGAAGCCCGGCAACGTGCTGCTCTCGGGCGAGACCGGGCGCGAGCACGCCTACCTGACCGATTTCGGCCTGGCCAAGCGCTTCGCCGAGAGCAACGCGGTCACCGGGACCGGGCGGATGGTCGGCACGCTGGACTACATCGCCCCCGAGCAGGCGCGCGGCGAGCGCGTCGACGCCCGCACCGACGTCTATGCGCTGGGCTGCATGCTCTACGAGCTGCTCACCGGAAGCGTCCCCTTTCCGCGAGAGCAGGAGGTGGCGAAGATCTACGCGCACGTCTCCGAGCCCCCGCCGCGCGTGCGCGACCAGGTGCCGACCACGCCTACCGAGCTCGACGACGCCGTCGCCCGCGCGATGGCCAAGGCGCCCGAGGACCGCTTCGCCTCGGCCGGCGACCTCGGTCGTGCCGCCGCCCTCGGCGCGCGCCGTCAGCTGTTCGAGGGCGCCGGTCGCAGCGTCGCCGTCGGCGCCGCGGCGCCCCCGCCGCCCCCGGCGCCCGACACCGACGTGACTCGCGTGTCCAGGGCGCGGACCGCGCCGGTGGACCCTCCGCGTCCGCGGACCCCGCCCGGCCCGTCCGCGCCGAGACGGCCGGCGCCACCGACGCGGGCCCAGCCGACCCGGCCCGCCGAGCCACCGTCGCCGGTCGCGCCGGTGCAGGCCGCCACCGCCCGGCACGAGGCGCCGCCGCCGGCGCCGGGGGCTCGGCGAGGCCGGCGCACCGGAATCCTCGCCGGCGCGGCCGTCGTCGTCCTGATCGCCGCCGGCGCCGCCGTGGCGGTCGCGACCTCCGGCGGCCACAGCTCGCACCACCGCGTCGTGCTCGTCACCCACACCGACGCGGCCGCGGCGAGCACCGGCTCGACGAGCACCTCCCCGCCCGCGGCTCCCGCGGCGCCGACCGCGATCGTCTCGCTGGGCACCTTCCTGAGCCCGTCGCGGAACATCGGCTGCATCATCGTGGCCGGGACCGCGGCGCGCTGCGACATCGCCCAGCGCGACTGGTCGCCGCCGGCCCGGCCGTCCGTCTGTCCGCCCGAGGTCGACTACGGACAGGGCCTGGTGGTCGCAAACGCGACCGCGGCGCAGTTCGTATGCGCCGGCGACACGGCCCGGATCCCCGGGTCGCCCGCGCTGCCCTACGGCGAGGACACGCGCACCGGCGGCTTTCAGTGCGCGAGCCGGCTGACCGGAATGACCTGCACCTCGCTGTCCACCGGGCACGGGTTCTTCATCTCGCGCCAGAGCTACCGGATCTTCTGAGCATGAAACGACTGATCGTCTGCTGCGACGGCACCTGGGACACCCCGCTGGAGCGTCACGCCGCCGCGACCACGTGCACGAACGTCTACCGGCTGTGGAGGGGCCTGGCCCGCGTGGACGGGGACGGCGCCGACCAGGTCGCCTACTACCACGAGGGCGTGGGGACCGGCGGGCTCGCCGACCGGGTGCTCGGCGGCGGGTTCGGCCTCGGCGCCGCCGCCGACGTGCGCGCCTGCTATCGCTTCATCTCCCGGCACTACGAGCCGGGAGACGCGCTGTGCGTGCTCGGCTTCAGCCGCGGGGCGTTCATCGCGCGCAGCACGGTCGGCATGGTGCGCAACTGCGGCATCCTGGAGCCGCGCAATCTCAACCGGCTGGGAGAGGCGTTCGCCTTCTACCGGGACCGCAGCCGGGAGACCCACCCGGAGGGGCAGCGCGCCGAGGCCTTCCGCGAGCAGTACTCCTACCCGCAGGCCAAGATCCACTTCGTCGGCGTGTGGGACACGGTCGGCGCGCTCGGCGTCCCCGTGCGCCACCCCCTGTGGCGCGGCTGGTGGGCCTTTCACGACACGGCGCTGAGCTCCTGGGTGAGCAACGCCTTCCACGCGGTCGCGATCGACGAGCAGCGCGCGCCGTTCACGCCGACGCTGTGGACGCGCCCGACGGCCCCGCCCGAGCAGCGCCTGGAGCAGGTGTGGTTCACCGGCGTGCACCGCGACGTCGGCGGCGGTTACGCCGACCCGCGACTGGCCGACATCACGCTGCGCTGGATGCTCCTGCGCGCGCAGGAGTGCGGCCTGCGCTTCGAGCCCGATCGCTTCGTTCTCGGGCCGGACACCGAGTACGACAGCCCGTACATCGATCCGGACCCGCTGGGCGAGCTGCACGATTCACGCGAGGGCATCTTCAAGCTCGGCCGCTCGCGGCCGCGAGCGATGCCCTTCGGCGCGCCCGCCGACGTCCCCCGCATGAACCAGGCGGTGGCGCAGAGCGCCGTGACCCGTTTTCAGAGCGCCTCTGCGGGCTACCAGCCGGCGACCCTCGCGCGCTACCTCGACGGGCCGCACGAGGTCGCGCCGGTCGATCAGTAGACCCCGCCGAGCTTGCGGTGGTCGAAGCTCGCCACCCGCTGGGGGATGAACTGCAGCGCGACGCGCTTGGCCACCTGCTGCTCGACGGCGGCGCGGGCGCCCGCCTCGACCTCCTCGCGCGCCGCCCCGGAGTAGCGGATGAGCACCTCGAGCCCGACCTCGGCGATCACCGCTCGCGCGCGATGCACGACCACGTCGCACTCGAGCATCACGCCGCGCAGCTCCTGATACTCCCCGCCGGTCTCGACCTGCAGGGTGGCGCGCGGGTCGCGCTCGAGGTTGCGCACCTTCTGCGAGCGACCGAACGTCCACGCCCACACCTCGGTGCCGCGTACCACGTACCAGAGCGGCATCAGGTGGGGCAGCCCGCGCGGGCCGATCGTGGCGCAGGTGATCGTGCGCTCGGACGCAAGGAGCGCAGCGACCTCCTGCTCGCTCATCGCGATCTGCTCGCGGCGGCTCGGCACCGAGAAGGACTCTAGTGGCACCTCCGTGGGAGTGGTGGTGGGCGGCGCTGTCCGACCAGGACAGCCGTCGTGCGCTCTACACCGCGGCGGGCTCGCGGCGCAGCCGCTGTGCGGCCGCGAGCACAGCCTCACGCGCGTCCTGCGGCTCGAGGACGACCGCGTCGCCGGCCTCCTTGAGCACCTCTCGCACGAGCCATTGGATCGTGCCGAAGCCGAGCTGGACGATCACCGCGCCGTCGGCGAGCTCCTCGGTCACGCGCCGCTGCTCGCGGGCCCAGCGCGCGCGCTCGGGCGCGATCCACACCCGCGCGTTGCGCGAGGCGCTCACCTCGCCGGTGCGCGGCCAGCCGTCGATGTCGGCGGCCGGGTTGACCTCCTCGCGCGGCTCGTAGACGTCCTCGGTGACCGACGCGCGCTTGACCCGGTCCAGGCGGAAGTGCCGCACGTCGTTGCGCGCGAGGTCGAAGGAGGCGATGTACCAGCCCTCCTGGCCGTTGATCAGGGCGTAGGGCTCGATCCGTCGCCGGGTGAACTCGTCCTCGTTCTCCTTGTAGTACTCGAGCTCGAGCACCCGCCGCCGGTTGATCGCGTCCGAGACCAGGCGGGCGATCTCCGAGTCATCGCCGGCCGCCTCGGCGACGTGCAGCCCGCCGACCGAGGGGTCCTCGCCGAGCGCGGCGACGATCTTGGCGCGCGCGCTGGCCAGCGAGCCCTGGGGCAGGTGCTCGCCGAGCAGATCGATCGCGGCGACCAGCGACTTGGCCTCGATCGGCAGCAGCCGCGCCGGGCGGGCGAAGTTGTCGCTGTAGGGCTCGGGGTCGACCTCGATCTCGCTGGTGCCCTCGTCGATCTCCGCGTACAGCACGTAGGAGCCGCCCCCGAAGTTCACGACGTTCAGCACGCTGAGGTCCTCGCGCAGCTCGCCCTCGGAGATCTGCAGGTCGCCGAGCAGCACGGCGACCGGCAGCCGCCGGCCCTCGCGGCCGGCCTTGATCAGGATGCTCGCGAGCGTGACCAGCCGGGCGAAGCGCTCGGGCCGGATCGCCACGTCGCCGCGATCCTCCGAGCTGCGTCGCGCGCGACTGCGCTCGGTCGTACGGGGAGGCGGGGGTGCCGGCGGGGCGATCTCCGGCGGCTGGGTGTGGCGCGACTCCAGCAGCTCAAGCCGCCGCTGCAACTCGGCGACGAGCTCGGGCGGGCCGAGCAGGCGCGCGTGCTCGCCCAGCGCCAGGAGCCAGGAGATCAGCGTGCGCCCGTGGGCGTACGCGGTGATGAAGCGTCGCTCGCCGTCGGCGGTCGTCTCCAGCCGGCCGTACTTGGCGAAGTTGCGCTCGACCTGCCAGGCGATCCGCTCGGAGACGAGGATCTGCGCCCGGCCCTGCTCCTCGCCGAACTGCCACTCGGCCTGGTCGGCGTAGGCGCGCGGGTCGAAGTCCGAGGGGCGGCGAAAGTCGTGCTCGGCCTTGGTCGCGAACGCAACCCGGCCGCGGATGCGGCTCAGGCGGAAGACCCGGATGTCGCCGCGCTCGTGCGAGTAGCCGAGCAGGTAGTACTGGCTGCCGCGATAGAGCAGCACGTACGGGTCCACGCGGCGCGGGCTGAGCTCGTCGCGTTCGATCGTCTGGTAGTCGAAGGTGATGGTCTTCTCGCGGAAGATCGCCTGCTCGATCTTCAGATGGCGCTGGGACTGCTCGTGGCCACCGGAGGAGCCGGTGATGCCGAGCGCGATCGCGTGCTGCTCGGCGCTGGCCAGCGGGCTCGGCCGGCCCCAGGTGATCTGCTGCAACGCCAACCGCAGCGGCTCGGCATAGGCGAACTCGCCGTCCAAGAGCCCGAGGGCGGTCTGCAGCCCCGCGAGCTCGGCGTCGTCGAACTCGATCGCCGGCAGGTGGAAGTTCTCCGCGCGCAGCGAGTAGTTCTCCTGCTCGGCCACGCCGTCCGGCGGCTTATCGACGGTCAGCGCGATCCCAAGCGAGACGAGCTCGGCACGATCGGCATAGAACCGGCGCGCGAACGCGTCCTCGTTCATGCCGCTGTACCCCTCCACGTCGCGGCGGATCTCCAGCGCGGTCACCGGCCGACGCTCGGCCATCAGATAGGAGATCAGCGACAGCTGACGGATGAGCTTCTCGGTGTCCTTCGCCACGCCGAGCAACTCTAGAGCCCGCTCCCGACCCCGGCCTTCCGACCGGGCCGAGCGGTCCGCGCTATTTGCGGTCTCAGGCGGCGCGACGCTGCTCGAGAGCCGACTCGCGCGGCGCGAACCAGGCCTCGGCGCCGATGGCGCGATCGTAGGCGGACCACTGCTGGCCCTCGCCCAGCGCCTTCTCGATCCGGTCGAAGCTGCCGAGCCGACCGCCGAGATTGTCGATCATGTGCACGAGCGTGGCCTCGCGCGTGCAGGGGACCACCGGGCTGCCGTACTCGAGCGTGCCGTGGTGGGAGAGGATGATGTGGGTCAGGGCCATCGCCAGCGAGGGCGGGAAGCCCTCGATCTGCTCGGTCAGCCGGCGGATGCGGTAGTAGCCGAGCGCGATCTCGCCGTGCAGGCGGCCGGCGTCGGTCAAGTCGATCGCCTCGGGCGCGTCGCGGTAGGCCTCGAGCTTGCCGATGTCGTGCAGCAGCGCGCCGGTGACCGCGACGTCGCGGTCGATCCCGGGAAACATCGCCGAGATCGCGCTCACCGACTGGGCCACCGACAGGCAGTGCTCGAGCAGCCCGTGGGCGTAGGCCTGGTGGTAGTACTTCGCCGCCGGCGCCCGGCGGTAGGCGTCCCAGGTCGGCAAGCCCTCGCCGAAGACCTCCTCGAGCAAGCGCCGCAGGTGGGGCTGTTGGACCGTGGCCACCAACTCGCGCAGGTCGCTCTCCATCTGCTCGGGCGCCCGCACGGGACCGTCGACGAGCTCGACGGGCGAGAACGAGCCGTTCGCCGGCGAGCGGACGGCGCTCACCACGATCTGGCGGCCGTGGCGGGGATGCACCATGAGCCGGCCGCAGACGTGCACCGCGGCGCCGGCGTGGAGGACCTCGGCCGCGATCGCCATCTCATCCCAGACCATCCCCGTGACCGTCCCCGTGCGGTCGCCCAACGTGAGGCGCAGGTACTCGTGGCCGTCCCGTCCGGCGCGGCGCTCGACCGCCTTGACGAGCAGGACCTGGTCGATCTCCTGGCCCTCGGCGAGCGCGCGCACGTGCATGCAAACAACGTAGTGCCGGGGTCGGACGACATGGCCAGTTGCAGGGGAAAAGCGCGCTTTCGGGCCATCGGCCGCGGGTCCCCTAACCTGCTCTCGTGGCCGCGACGGCGATCATCACCGGTGGGACGGGCGGCCTGGGCGCCGCGGTCACCACCGAGTTCATCGGGCGCGGCTGGCGCGTCGTCGTCCCGTGGGTGGCCGAGCAGGAGCGTGACCGTCTGCAGTCGCTGCCCGAGCTCGCCTCGGCGGGCGATCGCCTCCTGTTGGTGCGCGCCGACCTGTTCGACGCGGGCGAGGTCGCCGGCGTGGCCGAGCTCGCCGGCGCCGAGCCCAACGCTCCGCTCGGGGCCGTGATCAACTTGGTCGGCGGCTTTGCCATGCACGGCCGCATTCACGAGACGCCGATCGAGACCTTCGAGCAGCAGCTGCGGCTCAACCTGCGCCCCACCTACCTGGTGTCCGCGGCGGCGCTGCCCTCGCTGCTCGAGCGTGGTGAGGGGGCGATCGTGTGCGTCTCCACGCGGGCGGCACTGCGACCGTTCGCGGGCGCTGCCGGCTACATCACGGCCAAGGCGGCCGTGCTCGCGTTCGTCGACGCGCTCGCCGCCGAGTACACC
>DATAWZ010000083.1:0-36458 GCA_036266975.1 Solirubrobacteraceae bacterium | reverse complement strand
CCACCCCGCCGGTCCTCCGTCCGCCCCAAACGTGAACATACCGACAGGGCAAACGTGAAGACCTAGGGATGCCGGAGGAGGGACTCGAACCCCCGACACGCGGATTATGATTCCGCTGCTCTAACCGACTGAGCTACTCCGGCGGGGGGACCGGAGTCTAGCCCGACATGGACCTTCCGCTCCTCGCTGTCCCCAACGTCTCCGAGGGCCGCGATTTCGACGCGGTGCAGTCGATCGGCGCCGCCTTCTCGCCGCCGGGCTCGGCCTGCCGGCTGCTCGATGTACACCGCGATCCCGACCACCATCGCAGCGTCTTCACGCTCGCCGGGCCGCCAGGCGCGCTCGCACAGGCGCTTCTCGCGGGCGCGCGCGCGACGCTCGAGCGCGTCGACCTGCGCACCCCGCGCGGCGCGCATCCGCACGTCGGTGCGCTCGACGTCGTTCCGCTCGTGCACCTCGACGCCGCCCGCCGCGGCGCCGCTTGCGCCGAGGCGCTGCTGACCGGCGAGCTGCTCGGTCGCGAGGGCATCCCCGTGCTGCTCTACGGCGCGCTGGCGCAGGGGCGAACGCGCGCCGAGCTGCGCCGGGGCGGGTTGGCCGCGCTGACGGCCCGGCTCGCGAGCGGCGAGCTGATCCCCGACTTCGGCCCGCGGACCCCGCACCGGAGCGCCGGCGTGACGCTGCTCGCCGCGCGCCCGCCGCTGGTCGCGTTCAACCTCGAGCTCGCCCCGCCCGCCGACCTGGCGCTCGCCAGGCGCGTCGCCGCGCAGATCCGCGAGGGTGGCCCGGAGGGGCTGCCCGGCGTGCGCGCGATCGGAGTCGAGCTGGACAGTCGGGGACGCCGCGCACAGGTCTCGACCAACGTCGAGGATCCCCAGCGGGTGCCGCTCGCCGCCGTGGTCGCCGCCGTGACGCGGCACGCGCCGATCCTCGCGGTCGAGCTCGTCGGGCTTGCCCCCCGCGCGGCCCTCGCCGGCTTTCCGCCGGACATTGAGATCACCGGAGCCGATCTGGGCCGGCAGGTGATCGAGGAGCGGTTACGCTACTAGGCCCATGGCGCAGACCAAGCGCAAGCGACAGACCAAGCATCGCGGCAACGCGGCCGGGATGGTCGAGGCGCGCGGGCGCACCGGGCGCAAGCCGACGCTCGCCGAGTCGGACCCCAAGGTCCGCCAGAAGGAGGAGGCCAAGACCAAGCGCAGCGCCCGTGCCGATGAGCCGCCGAGCTGGCGCAAGGCGTTCATGCGCGCGCCGGTGATGGGCCTGATCCTGTTCATCTTCGCGATCGTGCTGTTCCGCAACGTGGTCTCGGCCGCGGTCCTGCTCGTCCCGGCCACGCTGCTGTACATCCCGATCGGCTACTACACCGACGAGTGGGCGTGGAGGCGCCGCCAACGTCGCAAGGCCCAGGAGCGCAAGAAGCGCTGATGGATGTCCGCTGCTTCACCGTGGGCGCCGTCCAGGAGAACTGTTACATCGCCCGTCGTGATCAGGGCAGCGACCGCGCGATCATCATCGACCCCGGCGAGGAGGCCGACCGGCTGCTCAAGGCGGCCGAGGCGCTCGGCGTGAACATCGAGGCGATCCTGCTCACGCACTGCCACTTCGACCACATCGGCGCGGTCACGCCGGTCGCGCGCGCCACCGGAGCGCCGGTCTACTGCCCGACCCTCGAGGTGCCGGTGCTCGCCGACATCATGGCCCACATCCCGTTCCCGGGGTTCGGGCCGTACGAGAGCTACGACGCCGACGAGACGCTCTCCGGCGGCGAGCGTCTCGAGCTCGCCGGGATGGAGATCGACGTGATCTTCACGCCCGGGCACAGCCCCGGCCACGTCACCTACTCGATCCCCGACGAGCAGGGAGCGTTCAGCGGCGACGTGCTCTTCCAGGGCTCGGTGGGCCGCACCGACCTGCCCGGCGGTGACTGGCCGACGCTCGAGCGCTCGATCGGGCTGCTGCTCGACATGCTGCCCGAGGAGACCACGATCTACCCCGGCCACATGGGGATCACCACGCTGCGCGCCGAGCGCGCGACCAATCCCTTCCTGGCCGATCTGCGCGCTCCCCGTTGAGCGGGCGACTGCAGGCTCCGCGCGGCACGTTCGACGTGCTGCCCGAGCAGGCCGCCGTGCGCCTGCAGCTCGAGGAGCACGCCCGGCGGATCCTCGAGGCCGCCGGCTACGAGCGGATCGAGACCCCGACGCTCGAGGCGACCGAGCTGTTCGCCCGCGGGGTGGGGGAGAGCACCGACATCGTGCAGAAGGAGATGTACTCCTTCGACGACGGCGGCGGGCGTTCGCTGACGCTGCGGCCCGAGGGGACCGCGCCCGTGTGCCGCGCCTACATCGAGCACGGCATGCACAAGCGCCCGGCGCCGGTCAAGCTCTGGTACCTGTCGAGCTTCTACCGCGCCGAGGCGCCCCAGGCGGGTCGCTACCGCCAGTTCTGGCAGGTCGGCGCCGAGGCGCTCGGCTCCGATGACCCCGCGGTCGACGCCGAGTCGATCGCGCTCCTGGCCGCGCTGCTCGACGAGCTCGGCGCGCGCGAGCTGCGACTGCGCCTGGGCAGCCTCGGCCAGCCGGCGACGCGCGCGGCCTACCGCGAGCGGCTGCAGGCGCACCTGCGCGCCCACGAAGGGGAGCTGGGCACCGAGGTCCGCGAGCGCATCGACCTGAACCCGCTGCGCGCCTTCGACTCCGACCACCCCGGCACCCGCCAGGTCATGCAGAGCGCGCCGCGCCTGCTTGACGAGCTGAGCGCCGAGGACGGCGAGCACTTCGCCGAGGTGCGCGAGCTGCTCGACGAGGCCGGCGTGGGCTACGAGGTCGACCCCGCGCTCGTGCGCGGGCTGGACTACTACACGCGCACGGTGTTCGAGTTCACCAGCGACGCACTCGGCGCCCAGAGCGGAGTCGGCGGCGGCGGGCGTTACGACGGGCTCGTCGAGCAGCTCGGCGGGCCGATCACGCCCGCGATGGGCTGGGCCGCGGGCGTCGAGCGGATGCTGCTGGCCGCGCCCGGCGGTGAGCCCGCCGGCGCGCCGGTCGACCTGTTCGTCGCCCACCAGGACGCGCGCCGCGCGGCCTTCGCGGTTGCGACCGCCGCGCGCCAGGCCGGGCTGTCGGCCCGGCTCGAGCTCGCCGGGCGCTCGCGCAAGGGCCAGCTCAAGGCGGCCGATCGCGTCGGCGCGCGCTTCACCGCGCTGCTCGAGCCCGACTCCGTCGTGCTGCGCGACATGGCCGCCGGCATCCAGCAGGCGCTCGACGTCGATCCCGCCCACCCCGCCGACGCCATCGTCCACGCCGTCCTGCGCGCGCGGCACGAGCTCTAGCGTGCTCGCGCCCAATAGGGTTCGGCCGATGAAGCAACCGCCCCGCGCCAACGCGTACCGCGACACGTGGGCCGGCGCGCCGCGTGCCGCCGACGCCGGCAACGAGCTGCGCGTCGCCGGCTGGGTGCACCGCCGTCGCGACCACGGCGGCCTGGTGTTCATCGACCTGCGCGACCGCTCCGGGCTGTTGCAGCTCGTCTTCCACCCCGACCAGCCCGAGGCCCACCAGGCCGCGCACCGCCTGCGCCCCGAGCACGTGATCAGCGCAGGCGGCCGGCTGCTGCGCCGCGACCCCGAGAACGTCAACTCGGCGCTCCCGACCGGCGAGGTCGAGCTCGAGGTCAGCGAGCTGCACACGCTCGCCGAGGCCGACACCCCGCCGTTCGAGATCGACGAGGAGAACCCGGTCGACGAGCTGATCCGCCTGCGCCACCGCGCGCTCGATCTGCGTCGCGCGAACATGCAGGAGGCGATGCGCCTGCGCCACGACATCGTCGCGGCGATGCGCCGCGAGCTGGTCGCGCGCGACTTCATGGAGATCGAGACCCCGACGCTCACGCGCTCCACCCCCGAGGGCGCGCGCGACTTCCTGGTCCCGGCCCGCGTGCAGCCCGGCTCCTGCTACGCGCTGCCCCAGTCGCCCCAGCTGTTCAAGCAGCTGCTGATGATCGCCGGCTACGAGCGCTACTTCCAGATCGCGCGCTGCTTCCGCGACGAGGACACCCGAGCCGACCGCCAGCCGGAGTTCACCCAGCTGGACGTGGAGATGGCCTTCGTGACCGAGGACGACGTCATCGAGGTGATGGAGGCGGTCATGGAGGCCTGCTTTCAGTGCGGCGACCTGCCGCACGCGCTGCCGCCGTGGCCCCGGCTCTCCTACGACGAGGCGATGCTCCGCTACGGCTCGGACCGGCCCGACACGCGCTTCGGCCTCGAGATCGTCGACGTCGGCGAGCTCGTGCGCGGCTCGGAGTTCCGGGTCTTCGAGAACGTCCTCGGCGGCGGCGGGGTCGTGCGCGCGCTGAACGCCGGGCCGCGCGAGATGTCCCGCAGCGGGCTCGACGGGCTGAACGAGGTCGTGCGCCGGCACGGCGCCGCCGCGGTGGCGCCGATGCCCGTCACCGAATCGGGCTGGGGCAGCAACCTGGCCAAGTTCTTCCCGGCCGAGACGGCCTGCGCGGTCTCGGCCGCGCTCGACGCCCAGGCGGGCGACCTGCTGCTGTTCGTCGCCGACAAGCCGGCGGTGGCCGCCGCCGCGCTGGGCGCGCTGCGCCTGCACCTGGGCGAGCGGTTCGGCCTGATCCCCGAGGGCCGCCACGACCTGCTGTGGGTGGTCGACTTCCCGATGTTCGGCTGGAACGAGACCGAGGAGCGCTGGGACGCCCTGCACCACCCGTTCACGGCCCCGGCGATGGCCGACGGCGGCCCGCTCGACTTCTCCGACCCCGGCGCCCTGCGCTCGCGCGCCTACGACTTGGTGCTCGACGGCAGCGAGATCGGCGGCGGGTCGGTGCGAATCAACGAGGTCGACGTCCAGCGCCGGGTGCTCGAGGCGATCGGCATCGACGCCGAGCAGGCCCAGGCGCGCTTCGGGTTCCTGCTCGACGCGCTGCGCTACGGCGCTCCGCCGCACGCCGGGATCGCGATGGGCGTGGACCGCGTCGTCGCGCTCGTCGGCGCGCGCGAGTCGATCCGCGACGTGATCGCCTTCCCCAAGACCGCCTCGGGCGCGGACCCGCTCACCGGCGCGCCGGCGGCCGTCGACGCCGCGCAGCTGCGCGAGCTCGGCCTGCGGACGGCCTGAGGCGTCCAAAGGCGTCCAGAGCGCACTGGACGCGCTCAACTTCTGCGCGCCGCGCGCCGATCAAGGACGCGTGACGCAGTTATCACGCCCACTTCTCGGAGTACTCGCCGCCACGTTGATCGTCGGGCTCCTGTACTTCACCGTCCTGAACGGACACAGCAACTCCTCGTCGCCCAAGTCGGCGTCGAACCCGGTGACCCAGGGCGGCCCCTCGTTGGGCGCCCTGAACAACGCGGTCACCGCCGCCAAGGGCGCCGTGGCCACCGCCAACGGCGCCGCCGCCCGCGAGGGCGGAACGCTGCCGGCGGGCGCCACCCCCGCGGCGCACGCCGCGGCCACGAAGGCGGCCACCGTGCACCGCACCGCGGTCGTCTCGCACCCCCTCACGAGCGTCGCTGCCGCCGCCGGAAACCCCGCGGCGCCGCTGATCGACGACATGCACGCCGGCAAGGTCGTCGTGCTGCTGTTCTGGAACCCCGCCTCGAGCGATGACCGCGCGGTCCACTCCGCGCTCGCGCACCTGGGCACCCACGACGGCCGCGTCGTCGTCGCCTCGGCGCCGGTCTCGCAGGTCGCCGCCTACGGGCAGATCACCCGCGGCGTGCCGATCGAGCAGTCGCCCGCCGTCGTGGTGATCGACCGCCAGGGCCAGGCCGTCACGCTGACCGGCTACCAGGACACCACGGACATCGCCCAGGCCGTGGGCGACGCCCTCTCCGCGTAGCGCGGCGGACCGTCACCGCCCTATCGTGGGCGGGTGATGAGCGAGGACTGCTTCACCGCCGCCGCCGGCGGCGCCGCCTGCGGCGACCTCGTGACCGTCTCGGTCTCGCTGGCCGGCGATTGGGTCCGAGTGGAGGGCGAGGCGCAGGGCTGCGGCGCGGCTCGCGCCGGCGCGGCCGCCATCGCCGAGCTCGCCGACGGGCGCACGCTGCTCGACGCCGCGCGCCTCGGCGCCGCGGACATCGAGGCGGGCTGCGGGGGGCTGACGCCGCTCGGCCGCCACGGCGCCGAGCTGGCCGCCGACGCGCTGCACCGCGCGCTCGGCCAGGCCGCGCGCGCCGCGCGCCTGACGCCTGCTGCCGGCCGGGTGCTGGTCGCGATGAGCGGCGGGGTGGACAGCAGCGTCGCGGCGCTGCTCAGCGGGCCGCAGGCGGTCGGCGTGACGCTCGAGTTGTGGGCCGACCCCGAGAACGACGCCGAGGGCAGCTGCTGCTCGGCGGTCGCCGTGCGTCGCGCGCGCGGGCTCGCCCACGAGCGGGGGATGCCGCACTTCTCGATCGACCTGCGCGCCGAGTTCCGCGCCGGCGTGGTCGAGCCGTGGCTGGCCGGCCACGCCGCCGGGCTCACGCCCAACCCGTGCGTGGCCTGCAACGGGCGCGTGCGCCTGCACGGGATGCTCGACATCGCCCAGCGCCTCGGCGCCGAGGCGCTCGCCACCGGCCACTACGCCCGGATCGAGTCAGGGCTGCTGCGCGTCGCCGCCGACCCCGACAAGGACCAGAGCTACATGCTCGCCGCGCTGCCGCCCGCGCAGCTGCGACGCGTGCGCTTCCCCCTCGGCGAGCTGCGCAAGGGCGAGGTGCGCGAGCGCGCCCGAACGGCGGGCCTGACCGTCGCCGACGCGCCCGATTCACAGGACCTCTGCTTCCTGGCCGGCACCGGGCGCCGGCGCTTTCTGGAGCGCCACGGGGGCCTGGCCGCCGCGCCCGGCGAGGTCATCGACCGCCGCGGTACCGTGCTCGCCCGCCACGAGGGCGCGCACCTGTTCACGGTCGGGCAGCGCCGCGGCCTGGGCCTGGGCGGCGGGCCGACGCGCTATGTGCTCGCCACCGACCCGCTCGCGCGAACGGTCACCGTCGGCTCGCGCGAGGAGCTCGCCACGCGCGCGATCAGCGTCAGGGACGCCGTCCTGCATCGCCACGGCTCCTGCGTGGACCACGTGCGGCTGCGCTACCACTCACTGCCGATTCCCTGCCAAATCCATGCCCCCGCCGGTCGGCACGCGCAGCTCGAGGTCACCCTGCTCGCCCGCGCGGGCGCCCCCGCGCCCGGCCAGAGCGCATGCCTGATGGCCGGCGAGCTGATCGTGGGGGAGGGGACGATCAGCGCACGAGCACGGTGATCGCGTTGCCGCGGGCGCTGCTGAAGCTCAGATCGCGCGAGCCGGCGACGCTGATCGCCTGCGCGTAGGCCGCGTAGCGCCCGGGCTTCAGGCCGCGTACTCGGTAGCGGAACGGCCGCGTGCCGGTCGCGATCAGCCACTGCGGGTTCGAGCAGGCGCCGCGGGCGAAGCGGCCCGCGGGGGTCAGCCAGGTGCAATGGGACGACAGCCGCACGAGGGCCACGTGCACGAGCTGCACCCGGTTGCGCCTGCCCCTCCTGGCGGGCCGCGCGCTGCCGGTGAGCAGAAACGCGTGCCGGCCGGGCACGCTCAGCGTGCCGCGGGCGAAGCGGATCTGGGGCGCGAAGGCGACCGGCGCCGAGCCGAGGGCGACGTCGTCCTCGCAGCGGGTCTGCTTCGGCGGGTGGCAGGCCAGCAGCGCCTTGGGCCCCGGCAGCTGTCCGCCGCGCACGTCCGCTGCGTCGACCGTGACCTGTACCGTGGTGCTGAACGCGGCTCCGGCGCGCAGCGCGCCGACCTTGCAGCTGATCGCATGGTGCCTGGGTGCGCCGCAGCGCGGGTCGCGCCCCCGCTCGGGGGCGGCGATCCGCAGCCGGTCGACCGGCGAGGACACCGCGCCGGCGTTGACCACGTCGATCCGCCAGTCCATGCGCCCGACGTAGTGGGCGGCGTCGCCGGTGTCGTAGCGCAGCGGCCCCAGCGGCGTGACCAGCACGACCAGGTCGTAGGTGCCCGGCGGGCGGGTCAGGGTGCTCTGCGGGACGCAGACGTTGGCCGAGCGCGCGCCGGGCTGCACGGCGAACGGCTTGCCCCGGGCCGCCGCGGCGAAGCGAAAGCGCGCGCCGCACGCGAGCGCGGAGCTCGTGGTCGCGCTGAAGCTGAGCGAGGCGGTGGGGTGCATGGTCACACACAGGAACGAGTTCGGCCCCCGCGAGCTGCCGGGGGTGCACGTCCCCTGGGGCGAGCTCACCGCGATGACCGGCGCGTCGGTTCGAACCGCGAACAGCTGTGCGCGGCGACCGTCGGCCACGCGCAGAATCCCGCTCGCCGAGCTGGTTCCGGCCGCCCCGAAGTGCCAGCGCGAAACCGGACCGGCCGGCAGGCCGGCCACCAGCGCGACCGCGGCGAGCCCCGAGAAGCTTCGCGGTGTCGCCCTCCACCGCATTGCGCAACTGTAGCGCCGCACGACAACTCTAAGATCGGGCCGTGACTTCCGACGAGATCCGCCGCACCTTCCTGGAGTTCTTCGCCACCCGCGAGCACCGCATCGTGCCCTCGGCGTCGCTCGTGCCGTCGGCCAATGACCCCTCGGCGCTGTTCACCGTCGCCGGCATGCACCCGCTCAAGCCCTACTTCCTCGGGCAGGAGACCCCGCCGGCGCCGCGGCTGACCAGCTGCCAGAAGGTCTTCCGCACGCCGGACATCGACCAGGTCGGCTCGACCTCGCGGCACCTGACCTTCTTCGAGATGCTCGGCAACTTCAGCTTCGGCGACTACTTCAAGGCGGGCGCGATCGAGTTCGCCTGGACGCTCTCGCTGGAGGTGTTCGGCTTCACGGCGCAGGACATCTGGATCACGGTCTTCGAGGGCGATGAGGCGCTCGGGCTCGGCCCCGACGAGGAGGCGATCGAGGCCTGGCGGGCGGTCGGGGTGCCGCGCGAGCGGATCGTCGAGTGCCCGCGCTCGGAGAACTTCTGGCAGGCCGGCCCGAGCGGGCCCTGCGGCCCGTGCTCGGAGCTCTACCTGGACCGCGGCGTCGCCCTCGGCTCGCCCGACGATCTGCCCGGCGGCGAGAACGAGCGCTTCCTGGAGTACTGGAACCTCGTCTTCATGCAGTACGACCTCGGCGGGAGCGCGACCGAGCCCACGCTGACGCCGCTGCCGGCACGCAACATCGACACCGGCCTGGGGCTCAACCGGCTGGCCTGCATCAAGCAGCGCACCGACTCGGTCTTCGAGACCGACCAGTTCAAGCCGCTGATCGAGCTGGGCGAGGAGCTCTGCGGGCGGCGCTACGGGGACTCGCACGCGACCGACCGGTCGCTGCGGATCCTCGCCGACCACCTGCGCGGGACGAGCTTCCTGCTCGCCGACGGCGTCGTGCCCTCCAACGAGGAGCGCGGCTACGTGCTGCGCCGCATCATGCGCCGCGCGATCCAGCAGGGCCGCGCGCTCGAGCTCGAGCCCGGCTTTCTCCTGCGCTACGCCGAGCGCGTGCAGGAGCTGATGGGCGGGGCCTACCCCGAGCTGATCGAGCAGCGCGAGGCGATCAGAACCTGGCTGGCCGCCGAGGAGGAGAGCTTCGGGCGCACGCTCGAGCAGGGCACCCGCCTGCTCGAGGAGGTCGTCGCCCGGGCGCTCGAGTCCGGCGCCGAGGTCGTGTCCGCCGAAGACGCCTTCCGCCTGCACGACACGTACGGCTTTCCGGTCGAGCTCACACGCGAGCTGGCCGCCGAGTCCGGGCTCGGCGTCGACGGGGAGGGGTTCTCGGCGCTGATGGAGGGCCAGCGGCGCAAGTCGCGGGCGTCGTTGACCTTCGGCCCCGGGGACGCCGGCGATCCGCGCGCCCGCGTCCGCGCGTTCGCCGACGCCGCCGGGTCGCCGACCACGTTCACCGGCTACGAGGTGCAGGAGCAGGCCACCACGGTCGCCTCGGTCCAACATGATGGCCAGCGCGTGCTCGTCAAGCTCGCCGAGTCGCCCTTCTACGCGGCCGGCGGCGGCCAGGTCTCCGACGCGGGCTGGATCGAGTGCGCCTCCGGCGACTGCCGCGCGCAGGTCGCCGAGGTGTTCCGCCTGGGCGATGACCAGGCGCTGGCGGTCGCGCTCGAGCGCGGGACGCTCGACCCCGGCGAGCGCGTGGTCGCGCACGTCGATCACGCCGCGCGGCGTGCCACCGAGTGCAACCACACCGCGACCCACCTGCTGCACGCCGCGCTGCGCGAGCGGCTCGGGCCGCACGTGCGCCAGGCGGGCTCCTACGTCGGGCCGGACAAGCTGCGCTTCGACTTCAGCCACTCCTCGGCGCTCAGTCCCGAGGAGCTGCGCGACGTCGAGGACCGCGTCAACGAGTGGATCCTCGCCGGCGACCGCGTCAGCGCGGTGGAGACGACCCTCGAGGAGGCCCGGCGGCTGGGGGCGATGGCGCTGTTCGGCGAGAAGTACGGCGACATCGTGCGCATGGTGCAGATCGGCGACGGGCACTACTCGCGCGAGCTGTGCGGCGGCACCCACGTGCGCACGACGGCCGAGATCGGGCTGCTGCGGATCGTGCAGGAGACCTCCAGCGCGGCCAACGTGCGGCGGATCGAGGCGCTCACCGGCCCCGCCGCCGTGCACCGCATGCGCCACCACGACGAGCTGCTGCTCGCCGCCGCGGCGCGGCTGCGCACCGGGCCGGAGGACGTGCCGGCGGTCATCGAGGCCCACGAGCGCGAGCGGCGCGAGCTGCAGCGCGCGCTCGCCGAGGGCGCCGCCAAGGACGACGGGTTCGATCTCGAGCAGCTGCTCGCCGGCGTGCAGGACGTCGGCGACGGCGCCCGCGTGCTCGCGGCCGCCGTGCCCGCGGCCGACGCCAAGGCGCTGATGGCGATCGCCGACCGCGTCAAGGGCGCGCTGCCCGACGCGGCGATCGTGCTCGGCGCGGCCGGCGAGGGGCGCGTGCACCTCGTCGTCGCCGTCGCCCCGCGGCTGGTGCAGCGCGGCGTGAAGGCCGGCGCGGTGGTCAAGGCGGCGGCGGCCGTCGCGGGCGGCGGCGGGGGTGGGCGCGACACCCTGGCCCAGGCCGGCGGGCGCGACCCGGAGAAGCTCGACGAGGCCCTGGACGCCGGGCGCGAGGCGATCGTGGCCGCGCTCGCTGCTGCGTGACCGGCCGCGTCCTCGCCCTCGACTACGGCAGCGCGCGCTGCGGCTGCGCGCTCAGCGACCCGACCGGGACGATCGCCACGCCGCTGACCGTGGTCGAGCGGCCCGCGACTCGGCGCGGCTTCGCGCGCGTGCTCGCGCTCGTGGACGAGCACGACGTCGGAACGATCCTCGTCGGCCTGCCCCTGTCGCTGTCGGGCGGCGACAGCGCTCAGACGGCCGAGACGCGCGAGTTCGCGGAGCGCCTGCGCCGGCGGCTGGGCGAGCGAGTGGCGGTCGAGCTCGTCGACGAGCGCTTCACCACCGTGCTCGCCGAGCGCGACCCGGGACGCGCGGCGCCCGACGCGCGGGCGGCGGCGCATCTGCTCTCGGGCTGGCTCGCCGGCGGGCGCTCGGGCGGCTGATCGGCCCCGCGCCGGGGGCGATCGTCGATACCTGGTGCCGGTATACCGGGGATTTCGTAGCAACCGTGGGCTCGAGCGCGCCCGCAAAGAGCGCACGTGGCCGGCGCCGGGTCGTGCCCTTCCGCCTGAGAAGCGACTAGTCTCAGAATCAGCGCATGGCAGAGCTCGACCCTGACGACCCGCTCCAGGGGCGGACTGCGCGGGAGCGCGCGCGGGCGCGCGAGGAGCGCGACCGTCGTCGCGCGGAGCGCGTATCGTCCGCGCCGTTCGACGTCGAGCAGGACGTGCAGCGACTGGAGCCCTCGACGCTCGCCCACGCGGTCCGCAACCTGGAGGAACCGGCGCCGGCGCGCGCGCCGCGACGGCGGCTGCCCGAGGTGAGCGGCGAGGACCCGCCGCGCCGACCGCCGCGGAGGCCGCGGCGCGACGGCGACCGTCGCCGTCCCGGCTGGCTCGCCCGCAGCCTGCTCGCGGTCGCGCTCGTGCTGGCGATCGCGCTCGGCTGGTTCCTGAACGCCCTCTACCAGCCGCTGCACGGCTCGGCCCACGGCCGGGTCGTCGTGGTCATCCCGGCGGGCTCGTCGGCTGGTGGCATCGGCTCGATCCTCGCCCACGATCACGTCATCTCCTCGAGCTTCTTCTTCCGGGTGCGCACGTTCCTGGACGGCAAGCGCGGCAAGCTGCACTCGGGGACCTTCGTGATGCAGGAGGGGATGAGCTACTCGTCGGCGATCGGGGTCCTGACCGGCCCGCCGCCGGCGGTGCGGATCGTCAACGTCGTCGTCCCCGAAGGCGAGTCGCGCGTCCAAATCGGCCACATCGCCCACGCCGACGGGCTGAGGGGAAGCTACCTGGCCGCCTCGCTGCACTCGCCGCTGCTGAACCCGGCCACCTACGGCGCGCCGGTGAGCACCCCCGACCTCGAGGGCTTCCTGTTCCCGGCCAGCTACGAGATGCACTCCGGCGCGAGCGCCGCGCAGCTCGTCGACGATCAGCTGGGTTCCTTCCGCCTGCGGCTCGGGTCGAGCTTCATCGCCGAGGCCCGCCACGTCGGCATGACGCCCTACCAGGTGCTGATCATCGCCTCGATGATCGAGCGCGAGGCGTCGACCGCCCAGGACCGTCCGCTCGTCTCGTCGGTCATCTACAACCGCCTGCACCGGGACATGCCGCTGGGGATCGACTCGACGCTGCGCTACGCGCTCGACGACTGGACCCAGCCGCTCACCGAGGCCCAGCTGCAACTCAACACCCCCTACAACACGCGCCTGCACCGGGGCCTGCCGCCCACGCCGATCGGCAACCCCGGCATGGCCTCGATCGACGCCGCCCTGAACCCGGCCCACACCAACGACCTCTACTACGTGGTCGAGCCGTGCGGCAACGGGGCGATGGCGTTCACCTCCTCCTTCTCCCGGTTCGAGCAGGACGTCGCCGCCTACCAGAGCGCCCGCGCGGCTCGCGGCGGCAACTCGCCGGAGAAGTGCGCCGGCTAGGCCGCGCGCCGGCGCGGCATGGTGTCGGTGTGCCGACACGCCTAGGGGTGGCCGGGTGGCCGGTGGCGCACAGCCGCTCCCCGGCGATGTTCAGCGCCGCGTTCGCGGCCAGCGGCCTGGAGGGCTGGGCCTACCAGAAGCTGCCGCTGCCCCCCGAGCTGTTCACCGAGACCGTGCGTGCGCTCCCCGCCGCCGGCTTCGCCGGCATCAACGTCACGATCCCGCACAAGCACGCCGCGCTCGCGCTCGCCGACGAGGCCTCCGACGCCGCGCTCGAGATCGGGGCGGCCAACACGCTCTCGTTCAGCGCCGACGGGCGGATCGCCGCCGAGAACACCGATGCCCCCGGGCTACTCGCCGCGCTCGGCGCGCCCCTCGCCGGCCTGGACGCGCTCGTCCTGGGCGCCGGCGGCAGCGCCCGCGCGGTCGTGTGGGCGCTCGCGCGCGGCGGCGCGCGCCGCGTCATGGTGACCAACCGCACCGCCGAGCGCGCCCGCGAGCTGGCCGACGAGCTCGGCGCCGAGGCGGTCCCCGGGCCGGTCGCCGCCGACGTGCTCGTCAACTGCACCGCCGTCGGACTCGGACATGCGTCCAGCGAGGCTCGAGAACTCGAATGCCTGGGCCTGTCAGCGGACGACATCAGGCACTATCGGTATGTGGTCGACCTGGTCTATCGCGACGGGGACACCGCGCTGGCGCGGGCGGCACGCGCAGCGGGGGCAACGCTCGTCGACGGGCTGGAAGTGCTTGTGCACCAGGGCGCCCTCTCCTTCGAGCGCTGGACCGGTCGCCCGGCCCCGCTGGCGGCGATGAGCGCCGCCGCCCGAGGTACGCCATGACACCGAGCAACGAGCAACAGCCCCCGGCGCTGCGCGCCATCGCCGCGACCGCGCCTCCCGCCCGACCGGACTGGGACGGCATCACCGCGCCCTCGCGCACGGGCGGATCGCGCTTTCTGACCGACGTGATCGTCGAGATGGGCCTCGTCTCCGGCGAGCGCGTCCACGAGGCGATCGAGTCCGCTCGCCTGCACGAGACGACGCCCGAGGAGGTGCTGCTCTCCACCGGGGTGCTCACCCGCGACGCGCTCTCGCGCGCGCTGGCCGAGCGCTACGGCCTGGACCACCTCGACCTGGCGATCTACAAGGTCGACATGAGCGCGGCCAACCTCGTGAGCACGTCCACCGCGCGCCGCTACCAGGCCGTGCCGGTCTCCTTCACCGGGCCGCGCGGGCTGCTGGTGGCGATGGCCGACCCCTCCAACGTCCTCGCCGTCGACGACATCGCGATCATGACCGGCTACGACGTGCGGCCCGCGGTCGCCGCCCCCGACGACATCGTCGCGCTGATCGGGCGGCTGCAGCGGCTCGACGACGTCGTCGCCGAGGAGGTCGCCGACAGCGAGCCCGCCGAGGTCGTCGACCTGCACGAGTCCGCCGACGACGCGCCGGTCATCAAGCTCGTCAACCAGATCGTCGCCCAGGCCGTCGAGCAGCGCGCGTCGGACCTGCACCTGTACCCGGACGGGCGGGACCTGCGCGTGCGCTTCCGGGTCGACGGCGTGCTGCACGACGCCACGACCGTGCCGCGCCGGCTGGCCGCCGGCGTCGTCTCGCGCGTGAAGATCATGGCCGACCTGAACATCGCCGAGCGACGGCTGCCCCAGGACGGGCGCGTCGGGCTCCAGGTCGACGGACGCCACGTCGACCTGCGTGTGGTCACCCTGCCCAGCGTGCTCGGCGAGGGCCTGGTCATGCGCATCCTGGACAAGCAGTCGGTGGTGATGGAGCTCGACAAGCTCGGCATGTCGCCGACCGAGCACGAGCGCTTCGCGAAGGCGTTTGGCCAGGCCTACGGCGCGATCCTCGTCACCGGCCCCACCGGCTCGGGCAAGTCGACCACGCTGTACGCCGCGCTGCAGGTCCTCAACACCCGCGAGAAGAACATCATCACGATCGAGGACCCGGTCGAGTACCAGCTCGACGGGATCACCCAGCTGCAGGTCCTGCCCAAGGTCGGGCTGACCTTCGCGACCGGGCTGCGCTCGATGGTCCGGGCCGACCCCGACGTGATCATGGTCGGCGAGATCCGCGACCGCGACACCGCCCAGATCGCCATCGAGGCCGCGCTCACCGGCCACCTCGTGCTCTCCACGCTGCACACCAACGACGCGCCGACGGCGATCACCCGGCTCACCGAGATGGGCATCGAGCCCTTCCTGGTCGCCTCGGCGATCGACTGCATCGTGGCCCAGCGCCTGGCCCGCATGCTGTGCGCGCACTGCAAGCGGCGCACGATCGTCCCGGCCGAGGTCCTGCGCGAGAACGGCTACGCGGCCACGCTCGACATCGAGGCCTACGAGCCCGTGGGCTGCACCCGCTGCGCGGGCACCGGCTACCGCGGCCGGATCGGCCTGTACGAGGTGATGTCGCTCACGCCGGAGATCCGCTCGATGACGATCGAGCGCCGGCCCGCCGATGAGATCCGCGAGGTCGCGGTGCGCCAGGGGATGCGCCGCCTGCGCGATGACGGACTGGACAAGGTCAGGCACGGACGGACCTCGATCGCCGAGGTCGGGCGGGTCATCGGGTCATCGTGAGCGACACCCCCCTCACCGCCGAGGATGGCGCGGTGCGGGCCCCGGGCTGGCACGTGCACAAGGAGCGCTCCGCGCTGCCGATCGGGGAGATCGTCGCCCAGCTCGGGTTCGCCGACCGCGCCACGATCGAGGCCGCGGTCCACACCGCCCGCGCCGACGGGCGCACGACCGGGCGGGTGCTGGTCGACCAGCGCGCGGTCACCGAGGAGCAACTCGCCCGCGCGCTGTCGATGCGGATCGGCGTCGACTACGTCGACCTGGCGGTGTTCGAGCCCGACGCGGCGGTCGTCGGGCTGGTCAGCGCCGATACCGCGCGGCGCTATCAGGCCGTGCCGGTCGCGCGCCTGGACGACGGCTCGCTGCTGCTGGCGATGGCCGACCCGACCAACGTGCTGATCCTCGACGACGTGGCCATGCTCACCGGCGAGCGCGTGCGCCCGGCGGCGGCGACCGCCGACGACATCCATGGGCTGCTCGCCCGCTTGGGGAGCATGAGACCGATGGCCTCGAGCTCGGCGGCGGCGCCGGTGCCGATCCAGATCGACCTCGCGGCCACGCTCGGTGGGGAGGAGGGGGCGATCGCCCTGGTGGACTCGGTGGTCGTCCAGGCGATCGACCACCGCGCCTCGGACATCCACTTCGACCCGCATGGCGAGGAGCTGCGCGTCCAGCTGCGGATCGACGGCATGCTGCGCCCCGCCGCGCGGATCCCCGCGCGCCTGGCGGCGAGCGTCGTCTCCCGCATAAAGATCCTCGGCGACCTGGACATCTCCGAGCGCCGGCTGGCCCAGGAGGGCCGCTGCGTGCAGGGGGTCGGCGGGCGCACGGTGGACCTGCGCATCCTCAGCCTGCCGGTCGTCGAGGGCGAGGCGGTGATCATCCGCGTGCTGCCGATCTCCACCGGCGGGCGCAGCCTGGAGTCGCTGGGCATGCTCGGCCCCCAGCGCGAATGCTTCCGCCAGGCGATCGACCAGCTCCACGGCGCGGTCCTCATCGCCGGTCCGACGGGTTCGGGCAAGACGACGACCCTGTACGCCGCGCTCGAGCAGATCAACACCGGCGCGCGCTCGATCGTCACGATCGAGGACCCGGTCGAGACACGGATCCCGGGCGTCAAACAGGTGCAGGTGAGCCCGCGGACCGGCGTGACCTTCGCCGGCGGGTTTCGCTCGCTGTTGCGCGCCGACCCCGACGTCATCGTCGTGGGGGAGATCCGCGACAAGGAGGCGGCGACCACGACCATGCAGGCCGCGCTCTCCGGGCACCTGGTGCTCGGCACCGTGCACACGCGCGGCGCGCCGAGCACGCTCCGACGCCTGGCCGACCTCGGCGTCGAAGAGCCGACGATCGCCGCCGCGGTGGATTTCATCGTCGCTCAGCGCTTGGTGCGCACCCTGTGCGCGTCGTGCAAGCGCGCCACGGGCATGCCCGAGCGCCCGTGCGAGGCCGTCGGCTGCGTGCGCTGCGACGGCACCGGCTTTCACGGCCGCGTCGCGCTCTACGAGGTGCTCGGGCTCACCGAGGAGGTCCGCGCGCTGGTGCGCGGACACGCCTCCTCGGAGGAGATCACCGCCTGCGCGATCGAGCAGGGCATGTCGACCGTCCGCGAAGACGGCCTGACCAAGGTGCGCGCGGGCATGACCACGCTGGGCGAGGTCGAGCGCGCCGCCCGCCTGCGGGCCTGAACGGCCCCTGGACCTTTCGTCCAGTCGGAGGTCCTCGGGGGTAAAGGCCCGGCCCGCCCGGGCCGATAGCCACCTCGGAATGGGCGACGGGACACTGGATTTCGCTGAGCTGCTGCTGGAGACGATCGCCCGCCGGGCGTCGGACCTGCACCTGAGCGCCGGGGCGCGGCCGACCGTGCGTATCCGCGGCCGCCTGCAGCGCCTGGAGGAGTACCCGGTCCTGAGCTCGACCGACACGCGCGAGATCGTCTACTCGATCCTCAGCAGCGACCAGCGCCAGCGCCTGGAGACCGACTGGCAGATCGACTTCGCCTACTCGGTGCCTGGCCGGGCCCGCTTCCGGGTCAACGCCTACTACCAGCGCGCCGCCGTCGGCGCCGCGTTCCGGTTGATCCCCGCCGAGCTGAAGGGCGTCGACGACCTCGGTCTGCCGCCGATCACCCACGAGCTGTGCCGCAAGCCCCGCGGCTTCGTGCTCGTCACCGGCCCCACCGGCTCGGGCAAGTCCACCTCGCTCGCGGCGATGGTCGATGAGATCAACGAGACCCGCGAAGACCACATCATGACGATCGAGGACCCGATCGAGTTCCTGCACATGCACAAGAGCTGCCTGGTCAACCAGCGCGAGCTCGGTGCCGACGCGACGAGCTTCGCGGCCGCCCTGAAGGCGGCCCTGCGCCAGGACCCCGACGTGATCCTCGTCGGCGAGATGCGCGACCTGGAGACGATCTCCACCGCGCTGACCGCCGCGGAGACCGGCCACCTGGTCTTCGCCACCCTGCACACCCAGGACACCGCCCAGACGATCGATCGCATCATCGACGTGTTCCCGGCCGAGCAGCAGGGCCAGGTCCGCGTCCAGCTCTCGGTCGCGCTGCAGGGGATCATCACCCAGCAGCTGCTGCCCAGCGCCGACGGCGCCCGCCGCGTCGTCGCGTGCGAGGTTCTGATCCCCACGCCGGCGGTCCGCAACCTGATCCGCGAGGGCAAGACCCATCAGATTCCGACCGCGCTGCAGACCGGCGCCGCCGCCGGGATGCAGACGATGGACACCGCGCTGGCCACGCTCGTGCGCAGCGGCGCGATCACCCAGAAGCTGGCCGAGACGCGCACCACGACGCCCGGTGAGCTGCGCCGCCTGCTCGGCGCCGCCGACTTCGGCATTCCCGAGATTGGCGCCGTGGCCGCATGAGTGGGCTGCTGCCTAGGAGGGCCCGGGCGCTTCGCGCGTACTCGGGTACCCCAACCAACGGAGCCTGCGCATGAGTACCTTCGTCTTCAAGGCGATGGACATCGCCGGGGTCAAGGCCCGCGGCGAGGTCGACGCGGACTCCAAGCAGGCGGTCTCCGACCAGCTCAAGGCGCGCGGCCTGATCGTCCTGGACATCTCGGCCAAGCACGCCTCGCGCGAGCTGAACCTGGACATCTTTCCGCGGGTCAAGGCGAGCGAGCTCGCCGTCACCTCGCGCCAGCTGGCCACGATGGTCAACTCGGGCATGACCATCCTGCGCGCACTGTACGTGCTCGAGGAGCAGACCGAGAACAAGCTGCTCAAGAGCACGCTCGTCGCCGTGCGTAAGGACGTCGAGGCGGGCCTGCCGCTCTCGGACGCGCTCGAGCGCCACCCGAAGATCTTCGATCCGCTGTTCATCGCGATGACCCGCGCCGGCGAGATCGGTGGCACGCTCGAGAGCGCGCTGCTGCGCACCGCCGACCAGCTCGAGAAGGACGCGAGCCTGCGCCGGCAGATCCGCGCCGCGATGGTCTACCCGATCCTGGTCATCACCTTCGCCTTCGCGGTGATGATCGCGCTCGTTGCCTTCCTGGTGCCGGTGTTCGTGAACGTCTTCAAGGAGTTCGGCGGCAGCCTGCCGGGGATCACCAAGGTGTCGGTGTTCATGTCCCACCTGGTCACCAGCTCCTGGTACCTGCTGATCATCGTCGCCGTCGTCGGCGTCGTCGCCTTCATCAAGTGGAAGCGCTCCACCTGGGGGCGCGCCCAATGGGACCGCTTCCGTCTGCGCGTCCCGCTGCACATCGGCGAGATCGTCCAGAAGGTCGGCATCGCGCGCTGGTCGCGCACGCTCGCCTCGCTGGTCAGCGCCGGCGTCCCGCTCCTTCAGGCGCTCGACATCGTCGGCAACACCGCCGGCAACGTCGTGATCGGCGACGCCATGGACTCGGTCATCGCGTCGGTCAAGCGCGGCGGCACGATCTCCGAGCCGCTCTCCAAGGCGCCGGTCTTCCCGGCCATGGTCAGCCACATGATCGGCGTCGGCGAAGAGACCGGCGCGCTGGACACCATGCTCAGCAAGATCGCCGAGTTCTACGAGGACGAGGTCGCCGCCGCGGTCAAGCAGCTCACCTCGATCCTCGAGCCGGCGATGATCATCCTCGTCGGCAGCATCGTCGGGTTCATCGTCATCTCGATGTACCTGCCCCTGTTCGACGTCTACAACCAGATCCGCTAGTCCTCTAGTGGTGCCTGCGGTAGATCCGGTCGTCGATTCGCGAGCGAAAATCGAGCATGGCCAGGACGCAGGGAGCCGGAATAGCAGCGCTGTTTCGGCTCCCGAGGACGCCGCCAGGCGAAGATTTGCAGCCGCGAAGCGGGAGCGGATTTGCCGGAGGTGTCACTAGGCTCGCCGCACGGGCCGCCTCGGGACACGAGCAGACAGGCGCTGGTCCGGCCGGCTGACCGGTGCGCTGCTGCTCGCCTGGGCCGCCAGCGCCGCCGCGGCGCTGCCCGGCGCGAGCCCCCGAACCGCCGGGCCCACCGGCCGCGCCCTGACGGTCTCCCTCACCCTCGCCCATCCGGGCGCCGCGACTTCTCCCCAATTCCTGGGCCTGTCGTTCGAGGTCGGCGACCTGGATCAGCTCGCCACGTTCGCGAGCCGCGGCAACTTCGCCCCGCTGCTGCGCGAGCTCGGGCCCGGCGTGCTGCGCCTCGGCGGCGCGACCGCCGACCGGAGCGCCGCGGGCACGGTCACCCAGGCCGATCTCGCCGCGCTCGCGGTGCTCGTGCGGCGCACCGGCTGGCGGGTGCTGCTCACGGCCGACCTCGGCCACTACGACCCGGCCGCGGCGGCCCAGGAGGTCGCCACGGCGCACGCCGACCTCGGCCAGGCGCTGATCGGCGTGTCGATCGGCAACGAGCCCGACCGCTTCGTCGCCGACGGGCTGCGCCCGGTCGGCTATCGGTTCGACGACTACGTGCGCGAGGTGCGCGCCTACCGGGCGGCGATCGACCGGATCTGGCCCCGCGCGCCGCTCGCCGGCCCCGGTGTCTCCAGCTACCCGCCCAACCTGGACTGGGTCCCCGCGTTCGCGAGCGCCGTGCACCCCGCGCTGCTGAGCGCCCACTACTACCCGCTCAGCGCATGCGGGCCTCCGGCGCCGACGGCGGTCGACCTGCTGAGCGCCTCGCGGCTGCGCGCGCAGGCGGCGCTGCTCGCGCGGATGGCGGCGATCGCCCGCGGGGCCCACACGCCGCTGCGGATCGACGAGACCAACGACGTGGCCTGCCGGGGCGAACCGGGGGTCAGCGACACCTTCGCCGCCGCGCTGTGGGCCGCCGGGTTCATCGGGCAGGCGATGAGCGCGCAGCTGGACGGCGTGAACCTCCACGACCTGCCGGCCGAGCCGACCGGCTACGCGCCGCTCGCCGCCGCCTCTCCCGCCGCGCTCGCCGCCGGCCAGCTCACGGCCGAGCCGCAGTGGTACGCGCTGCGGCTGGCGCGGCCGCTCGTGGGGGAGCGGCCGCTGCCGGTTCGCGTGCGCCCGGGTGGGCTGGATGTGGGCGTGACCGCGGCGCTCACCGCCGGCGGGCGCGTGCGGGTCCTGATCGTCGACGACGAGGCGCCGGGCGCCGAGCCGCTGAGGGTTCGGATCCCGCTCGAGACGGCCCGGTCGAGCCCGGTCAGCCTGGTGCGGCTGAGCGCCCCCTCGCCCGAGGCGACCACGGGCGTGATGCTCACCGCAGGGCCCGTGGCGGGGACGACCGTGACCGTCCCGGCGAGCAGCGCGGCGCTGCTCACGCTCGTCCCGCGCCGGTAGCTACGCTGGCCCCACAGACCACACGGGAAAGGATCACGCATGCTGTTTGGGGATGAGCACGTCAAGCGCTACCGCGAGACCGGCGGCGCCGAGGGCCACGAGTGGGAGGGCACCACCGCCCTGATCTTGACGACGACCGGCCGCAAATCTGGTGAGCAGCGAGACAATGCTCTTATCTTCCGCCCCCACGGCGAGGACTACCTGATCGTCGCCTCGAAGGGCGGAGCGCCGACTCCGCCCTCTTGGTACCTGAACTTGCAGGCAAATCCCGACGTCGAGGTCCAGGTCGGCGCGGACCGCTTCAAGGCCCACGCACGCACTGCGGGTCCCGAGGAGAAGCCCGAGATGTGGGCGACCATGGCCGCGGCCTGGCCGGGCTACGACGACTACCAGAAGAAGACCGAGCGCGAGATTCCGGTGGTCGTGCTCGAGCGTGCGTGAGCGCTGCAAGAAGGGGTGCGCCCCGCCCCGGCCGTGCTGTCCGGGGCTCGGGGCGGTAGGATCTGCGCCACTGGCACGACGGAGCGGCCCCCGGGGGGGTCTAGACGGGCGCCAGTCCTAGAGGACGCTCACAACGGAGGCAGCTCAAATGAACGAGTCATTGCCGACTCGCCCGGTCGACGACCGGCGTAACACACGTAGAAAGAGGGCCCGGCGGCTCGCCATCGCGACGGCCCCCGTGGTGGTCGGAGGGATCGCGGCCGCGTCGGCGCTCGGCGCGGTCGTTGCCGAAGGCGGCCCAACGATCTCTTTCCCCACGCAGCCGCAGTACACGATCGGGCCGCCGACGGCGATCACGTTCGATAACACCGGTCCCGGCTCGGTTCCAGAGCTCTCTACCGCAACGTTGAGCGGTGCGAGCGCGTCCGACTTCATCGTGGTTGACGGAGGCACCTGCGCGACCGATACCCTCATCGCCTCCGGCGGCAGTTGCACAATCGACGTGCGGTTCGCGCCGTCAGAGGTCAACGGGACCAACGACCAGGCGACGCTGAGCGCGACGTTCGGCTTCGGCGGGGGGTCCGTCACGAGCACGATCAACCTCGCGGGCACCGCCGGGCAGCTCCCGACGGGCCCGACCGGTCCGCAGGGCGCGACCGGGAATACCGGTGCGACCGGTGCCACCGGCGCGACGGGCCAGACCGGCGCGTCCGGGCTGAACGGGCCGACCGGGGCGACCGGGGCGACCGGCGCGACCGGCGCGACCGGGCCGCAGGGTCCGAACGGCCTCAACGGCCTCAATGGCGCGGCCGGAAACAACGGCACCAACGGCACCAACGGCACCAACGGCCTGAACGGCTCCACCGGCCCGGCCGGTCCTGCCGGACCGCGCGGTGCGACCGGTTCGCGTGGACCGGCCGGCAAGAACGCCGTGCTGGAGTGCCGCCTCGTGGGCTCGCCCTCGTTCCTCACCTGCGGCGTCACGGTCGGAGGCGTGCAGACGGCGTTCGCCGGCCGGGCAGCAGTCGCCCGGCTCGAGCACGGCACCCGCGTGGTGGCCTCCAAGCGGTTCACCAAGACGCTCAACCTGAAGACCAAGGGCCTGAAGCACGCGACCTACCGTCTCGTGATCTTCCGCGAGGTCAACGGCAAGCTCGAGACGCTCGCCGTGGCCAACCTGTGGATCGGCAAGACCGTCGACGAGCTGCCGACGAAGTCGTAATCGGAGGCTGCGCCCCGGCCGATACCGACCGGGGCGCAGCGCCGATCAGCGCTCCAGGAAGGCGAGCAGGTCCTGGTTGAAGCGCTCGGGGTGCTCCAGGAACGGAGCGTGCCCGCACTGCTCGTAGAGGATCAGCTCGGCGCCCGGGATCGCGCTGGCGATCGCCTCCCCCGAACCCGGGAAGACGACGATGTCGTCCTCGCCGTGGATGACCAGCGCGGGCCGGTCAAGGCCCGGCAGGACCTGCTCGTCGAACCGCTCGGCCGGCCGGCCGAACATGGCCAGGCGGTTGGCCGCCGGCACCATCGCGTTGTAGGCGAGCTGGAAGGCGAAATCCTCCGGTGAGGGCGTCACCTCAAAGCAGGCGTTCAGGAAGTTGTGGGTCCCGCGGATGTTGGCGCTCAACTCGCCCGAGAGCAGGTCCTGCGCGGTCTCGAAGAACCCCGGGCCGATGAACGTGTCCTCGTGGGCGGGCGGGTCCAGCCGGCAGGCGGCGCCGGCGAACACCGCGCCGCCGATCGCGCTCGTGCCGTGGGTGCGCACGTAGTCGCTGATCACCAGGCCGCCGTAGGACCAGCCGACCAGCACCGGCGTCAGCAGCCCCAGGCCGTCGATGACCGCCTGGACATCGTCGGCGAAGTCGCTGGGGGCGTAGCCGGGCGGCAGATCGGGCGCCGCCGGCTCGGGCAGCTCGCGGCCGGAGTCGCCGTGTCCGCGCAGGTCCATGGCCACCACGCGCCGGCCGGCGAGCAGGGCCTCATCGGTGAACTGCCGATGCCAGCACAGGTGGCTCTGCGTGAAGCCGTGGATGAACAGCACGGGCGGCCCGGAGCCGTTGCCCCACTCGTAGGCGGCGATCCGGACGCCTCCCGCGCCCGTGACGAAGTGCTGCTCCCCCGGCGGGACGCTCATTGGGGGGATCCGCGATTCGGACATGGGACCTGCTCCTCTCCTGGAAGGGCTTGCCCGGCGAACGCTATCCGCCGCAGGCGGGCACGTGGCGCGTGACGCGCACCGTCCGGCGGCCGCGCAGGTGCGCGACGATCTGCAGCGTGGCCGCCCGCCCGTGCAGGTCGACCGCCACCGAGTGCCGGCGCGAGCCCGCGCGGGCGAGCACGCGGCGCCCGTCGAGGACGACCCAGCTGCGCAGCGTGCGCGCGTAGCGGCGCGGCAGCGTGATCTGAGTCGCTCGCGGGCAGCGGGCGGCAGGCGCGGCGGCGGGTTGGCACGTCGGTGCGGCGAGCGCGCTCAGGGACACCGCGTTGGCGAGCGCGCGGTAACCGGCGGCGTTCAGGTGGATGCCGTCGCCGCCGTCGTACTGCGGGCTCAGCTCGGCCGGGTCGCTCGGATCGGCCACCGCCGAGGCGAAGTCGATCACGCCGTCGGCGATGTGCTGGCCCAGGATCCACTGGTTGACCTGTTCGCGGGCGGCCGTCGTCGCCGCGCTGGAGTAGCTGCTGTTCAGGCTCGCGCCGGTGGGGGTGAGCGTGGCCAGCTGCACGCGCAGCCCGGCGGCGTGGGCCTGTTGGACGACCTGGGTCAGGCCGGCGATCACCTGGCCGGCGCTCGCCCCGCTCGCCGCGAGGTCGTTGATCCCCTCGAACACGATCAGGTCGCTCGCGCCGGGGATGTCCAGCGCGTCCTGCGCCAGGCGCGTGAGCCCGCTCGGTCCGCCGAAGGGCTGGTTGGCCGTGCCGCTGGTGAGCAGCTCGTTGCCGCTGATGCCCGCGTCGAGCACCGACAGCGGCAGCCCGGCGGCGAGCAGGCGCCGGGCGAGGTCGTCGGGGTAGCGCGCGTTCTGGTTGACCGTCGAGTCGTTCTCGGTGAGCGTGAGCAGGTTGCCCTGGAAGCCGTCGGTGAGGGAGTCGCCGAAGGCCACCACGGCCCGGGCGGTGGCGGGCGCGAGCACGTCGATGCCGTCCAGGAAGTACCAGCCGGTGGAGATCTGTCCGCCGGTCGCGCTCGGGAAGATGCCGCCGTCGGTGTCGGCGCCCACGTCGCCGCTCTCGGGCGCCGACATGAAGCTCGTCTGACGGGTCACCTCGTGCTCGGTGGGGTTGGGGATCGCCCCGGGGACGTAGACGCTCACCGCGAGGTCCTGGAACGGGGTCACCGCGAGCGTGACCGGGTCGCTGGCGACCTGTGCGCCGGCGGAGATCGTCACGCTGCTCTGGCCGGCGAAGGTGACCTGCTGGTTGGTCCCGTCCTGGACGCCCGCCCCGCCGGAGGAGAGCCCCACGTACACGCTGCCGAGCGTCACCGGCGCGCTGCCGAACTCGTTGGAGAGCCGCACGCGCACCTCGCTTCCGCCGAAGTGGGGCGCGACGATCATCCGCAGCGTCTGGTCGTCGAGCGTCTGGGTCTGGCTGGCGTCGCTCGGGCTCGCCCCCCAGGACACCACCCAGTGCGACGGGCATGCGCTCGCTGTGGAGGCGTGCCCGGTGCCGGTCGGCAGCAGCGCCAGCGCGAGGGCGGCCAGGACCGTGGCGGCGATGCCGGCGGCGCGGCCGCCCGTCCCCCGGGCGCGCGTTCGTTGTGAAGGAGTTGTGGACCGCACGGCGCCCCAGACGACACCTACCGTATCGGCCGCCGTGGTCGCTCCCTGCGAGGATGCTTACCTTGCCGCTTGCGTCGGGGGCGTGGACGCGAGATGCTGGCGGCTGTGCGCCAGGCCCTCTACACCGAGCTGTCGGGGATCGAGGAGCGCATCATCGGCGACCTCGATCTGGCGGAGCTCACGGCCAACGGGCTGGCCGAGGTGCTCGCCGATCCCTCCCAGCCGACGCCGGGCTTTCTGGAGCGCAACGCGCGCCGGATCCGCGAGAGCGCCCGCATCGCCGTCGAGCGGCTCGTGCTCGTGCTCGCGCGCCAGGCGCCGGTGGCCGGGGACCTGCGGCTCGTGGCCGCGCTGCTGCAGGTGACCGCGCACGAGGCGCTGATCGCCAACCAGTTCGACCTGATCACCGAGCAGTTGATGGAGATCGATCCCGACGAGCCCCCGGAGCGGGAGATCGCCGCAATGCTCGAGTCGATGGCGCGCCTGGCCGCCCGGGAGATCCATCAGGCCGCCGACGCGCTCACCGCCCGCGACCCCGAGGCGGCCGAGGAGGTCGCGCGCGCCGATCGGGAGATCAACGCGCTGAACCGCCGCGTGTTCGCGCAGGCTGGGCGGGCGATCGGCTCGCCGGCGCGGCGGGCGACCTCGATGCACCTGATGCTGATCGCGCGCAGCATCGAGCGGCTGGGGGACAACGCCGTCGACATCGCCGAGCAGGCCGCGTTCGTGGCCACCGGCGTCTACCGCGAGTTCACCGACGCCTCGCACCCGGCGACGTCGGTCCCGGACACCGGCACCTGACGCGCCGCGCACCGCCACGCGTCAGCCGGCCGGGAGCTCCTGCTCCCGCCATAGGGCATCGGCGAACAGGTCGCCGTGCCGGCGCACCCGCTCGAGGACGGCGCCCGCGGTGAAGCGCAGCCTCGCTGCCTCGCCGCGGGCGTGCGCGTCGGCGACCTCCTCCCAGCGCACCGGGGTGGAGACCGTCGGCTCGGGCTGCCCGCGCAGCGAGTAGGCGCCGATCGTCGTCTTGTGGCGGTCGTTCTGGCTCCAGTCGACGAGCACGCGCCCGGCGCGCAGGTCGCGGCTCATCCGCGAGACCACGAGCTCGGGGGCCTGCCCGGCGAGCATCTCGGCCACGCTTCGCGCGAACCCCTTGGTCTGCGCGTAGGTGGCGCCGCGCGCGATCGGCAGGTACACCTGCAGCCCCTTGCCGCCGGAGGTCTTGACCGCGCTACGCAGCCCGTAGGCGTCGAACAGGCCGCGCAGCACGAGCGCGACCTCCGCGCAGGCGAGCACGTCCGCAGGCGGCCCGGGGTCCAGATCGAACACGACGAGCGTCGGCTCGTCGAGCGCGGCGGCGAGCGACAGCGACGCGTGCAGCTCGAGCGCGGCGAGGTTCGCCGTCCACACGACCCCCGCGGCGTCGCTCAGCACGCAGTTCTCAGTCGAGCTCGATGGGTCGCGCACCGTGGCCATCCATTCGGGACGGTGCCGGGGGCAATTTTTTTCGAAAAAAGCGGGGCGCTCGACGCCATCCGGGAAGCGGCGCAGGGTTAAGGCGCGCTCGCCCAGGTGGGCCAGGAGCACGTCGGCGACTCCGGCGTAGTAATCGATCACGTCGCCCTTGGTGAACCCGACGGCGGGGTAGAGGACCTTCTCGCGGTTGGTCAGGCGCACGGCGCGGCCGGCGACCGTGACCTGGTCGGGGCCCTCGGCCTCGCGCACCGACTTGAACACCGGCTGGCGCAGCAGCCCACCGCTCGTGCGCTCGCGGTACTCCACGCGCGCGAGCAGGCGCGGCTCGACCCAGCTCGCGTCGGCCGGGGGCTCGGGCTTGCCGGGGGCGAACGGGCTCTCGGGCCGCTCGAGCGCGAGCAGCCGCTGCCCGAGCGTCCTGCGCGTGCCCTCGTCCAGACCGCTGCCGACCCGTCCGGCGTAGCGCAGCGTGCCGTCCGGGCCGCGCTCGCCGAGCAGCAGCGCGCCGATCCGCTCGCCTGCCCCCCGCCGTGGGGGGCGGCGGTGGCCGGCGCCGCGCGTCCAGCCGCCGACCGCCAGCTCGATCTCGAGCGCGTTCTTGACCTTCACCCAGGCGCCGGTACGCCGCCCGGGCTCGTACGGGCTCTGCCGGCGCTTGGCCACCAGCCCCTCCAGGCCCATCTCGCGGCTGGCCTGCACCAGCGCGGGGCCGTCGCCGTGGTGGGCGGCGGGAGTCTGCCAGTGCTCGCCGGCGAGCTCGAGCGCCTGCAGGCGCTCGCGGCGCTCGTCGTAGGGGCGCTCGAGCAGGCTCTCGCCGTCGAGGTGCAGCACGTCGAAGATCACGTAGCTGACCGGGTTGTGCGCGGCGCGCCGCCGCGCGGTCGCGTCGGAGTCGACGTTCATGCGCTCCTGCAGGCGCTGAAAGCTCGGGCGCCCGTCCGCGTCGAAGGCGACGATCTCCCCGTCGAGCAGCGCCGGGCGGCTGCCCAGCGCGCGGGCCAGGCGGCGCAGCTCGGGATAGGCGGAGGTGATGTCCCGCCCGGTACGCGAGCGCAGCAGGACCTGGCCGGGCTCGCACCAGGCGAGCGCGCGCACGCCGTCCCACTTGATCTCGTAGGCCCACTGCTCGCCCCGCGGGAGCGGCCCGGCGCGGGCGAGCATCGGCGTCAGCGTCGTCGGCAGCGGCGCGCGGTCCGGCTCGAGGGCCGGGTCCATGCGGTGGATCATCCAGTCGCGTTCCTTGCCGCCGGTGTGAAACAGCGCGTAGCGGCCGCGCATGCGCTCGCCCGAGAAGGTCGCGATCACCTCGTCGGAGCGCCACTTCTCGGCCACGTAGGTGCCGTGGTCCCAGATCCGCATCGTCCCGGCGCCGTACTGCCCGGCGGGGATCTCCCCGTGGAAGTCCAGGTACTCGAGCGGGTGGTCCTCGGTGCGCACGGCCAGCCGATTGCGCTTGGGGTCGTCGGGCACCCCACGCGGCAGCGCCCAGGAGGCGAGCGCGCCCTCGCGCTCGAGCCGCAGGTCCCAGTGCAGCGAGCGGGCGCTGTGCTCCTGGACCACGAAGCGCGCGGCGCCCTCGGGGACCGGGTCCGGGGCGCCCGGGGCGGGCTCGGTGGTGGCCGCGAAGTCGCGCCGGCGTTCGTATTCGTCGAGCTCGGGGGTCACTGAGGCCAGGCTACCCTTCAGCCGTCGCGCGGATCTGCCGACGGTAGGTCTATGAGTTCCGCGCGGATCCCCGGGCCTGGCGTGTCGCTGCCCGGCCGCGTGTACGGGCTCCGGCTGCCCGCCGGGCGCACGCGGCGCCTGTTCGCCGTGGCCGGCGCCTTCCTGGTGCTCGCCGCCGTGCTGTCGGGGTTCTCGGCCGTCTCGGCGCCGAAGTACCACATCTCTCGAGCCCGCGCGATCGCCGCGGTGCGCGCCGACCGGCAGGTGGCCGCCTACCTGCGGGCCCATCCGACGACGGGCGCGCGGGTGGAGCCGCTGGACGCCAGCGACCAGGAGGTCGGGCTGTTCCACGGGCCGCGGGTCGTGCTCGTCGCCGCGGTCGGCGAGCGCGGCCAGGTGGTCTCGACCGAGACGTTCGCCAAGGGCCAGGAGCAGGTCGGCGCGGCGCTCGCCAACCGCCCGGCGGTGCTCGCCGGGCTCACCCTGCTCTTCCTGCTGGCCACGATGGTCTGGCCGCTGCGCCGCTGGCGCAACCTGGACGCGCTCGTGCTCTCGAGCGTCACGGCGACGATCGTGCTGGTCAACGCGCGGCTGGCCGCCGCGAGCGTGATCGCCGGCTCGGGGCTGCTGCTCTACCTCATCGTTCGCTGCGCGGCCGTCGCGCTGCGTCCGCGAGCGCCCGCGCCCGCGACGCCGCTGCTGGCCGTGATGCTGCGCGGGGTCGAGCCCGACCGGCAGGGGCGCCTGGTCGGCCTGGCCCTCGGCGCGATCGCGCTTGCCTTCCTGATGGTCACCCTGAGCTCGAGCGCCTATCTGGACGTCGGGGTCGCGTGCCTTCAGGGAGCGACCGAGCTGATCCACGGGGTGCTCCCCTACGGCCACGTCACGCTCGCCTTCCACGGCGACACCTACCCGCTGCTCAGCTACGTGGCCTACATCCCCGGCGCGCTGCTGCACCCGGTGACCAACGCGTGGAGCGACCTCGACGGCGCCCTGTACGTCACCGCGCTGGCCGCAGCCGCCGCCGCCGTGGCGATCTGGCGCCTGGCCGGGCGCCTGGACACGGGGCCGCTCGGGCGCCAGCGTGCGGTCCTGGCCTGGCTCGCCTTCCCGCCGGTGCTGCTGAGCGCCTCGGCCGGCACCAACGACGTCGTGCTCGCCGCGGTGGTCGCGTGGGTGCTGGTGGTCGCCGGCCGGCGCCTGGCCGTCCTGCTGCTCGCGATCGCCGCCTGGGTGAAGGTCGTCCCGGTCGTGCTGCTGCCGCTGTGGCTCGCGCGCGTGCGCCGCTCACGGGTGCTGCGGGCGCTGCTCCCGGCGGCGCTGCTGAGCGTGCTGCTGTGCGCGGCCCTCGTCGCCTACGGCGGTCCGGGCGGCGTCGTGCGCATGCTCTCCGCGCTGCGCTTTCAGTACCAGCGCGGCTCGCTGCACGTGCCCTGGTACCTGTTCGGCCTGCGCTGGATGCAGCCGCTGGCCGAGGCCGCGACGCTGTGCCTGCTCGGCGCCGGGACGCTCGCGCTGCGGGGCGACCGCGAGTTCGCCCGCGACCCCGCGCGAGTCGCGGCGCTCGCCGCGGCGGTGCTGCTCGCCGTGCAGTTCTGCGGCGACGACTGGTCGTTCTCCTACCTGGTCTGGGCCTACCCGTTCGTCGCGGCCGGCCTGTTCCTGCGCCGGTCTGAGGGCCTATCCGTGTGTCCAGAGTTTGCAGGTGGTGCCAGGTCGTGACCTGATCTGAACGTAAGCTCGCGTTCGCCTGCCGGTGGAAGTCCGGTCCCGGTGAGCGCCAGGGCGCCGGGGAGCAGGCCGGCGGCGTCGGGGGGAAACACCCGGTGTCGGAGCCCAGCGACAAAGTCCCGCTCGGGGGCGAGCGAGCGACCGGTCCGTAGCATCACGCGAATCCTGGCGCCCCGTGAACTCATGCCCGGCGAGGGGATGAGGGGGAGCCGAGCCACGGGAGAGATGGCGAAGGCCATGGACCCCGCCAGGAGCCTGGAGTGCAGCGGTCGAGACCCCCCCGCCAGGATGTGCCAGACGGCGGCGAAGATTATCTTGGAGCCGATCTTCGAGGCCGACTTCCGCGGCTGCTCGTTTGGGTTTCGTCCCAAGCGCTCAGCGCACCAGGCGCTTGATCAGATCAAGCGTGAGGTGATGCGCACCAGACGGTGGGTGATCGACGCCGACATCCGCGGCTGCTTCGACGCGCTCGATCGGGCGTGGGAGGACGATCATGGCGGGCTCGGTGTGCTGGTCAGGTATTGCGATGACCTCGTGATCGTGTGCAGAACCGAGGCGCAGGCGCAGGCGGCCGTGCCGCAGCTGCGAGCGTCGCTCGCGGATCTGCGGCTTTGAGCTGGCGGACGCCGAGCCGCGCCTGGTGCATCGGGACAACGAGGGCGAGGGCAACTTCGACTTCCTGGGCTTGCACCACCGGATGCTGGAGAGCTTCAGCAAGCCGGGGTGGCATTTCCTGGCCCGCCGGCCGTCGGCGCGCGCCATGCAGGCAGCAAGGATGAGGGATCCGCGAGATCACCGACCGGCGGCGACTGTTGCTGCCGGTCGAGGAGGTCGTGGCCGACCTGAACCGGTTCTTGACCGGCTGGGGAGGCTCCTTCCGCCGCGGTAACTCGTCCGGGCACTTCGAGAAGATCGACCACTACGCGTTCGATCGCATCGCCAGGTTCCTCGGCGAACCTCACAAGCTACGACCGCATCCCCCGCAAGCCCGTCGGAACGATCGGAACCCGGCCCGCGCATGCCACCCGGTGCACGATGTCGGAGAGCCGTGCTCGGGAGAACCGAACGCCCGGTTCGAGGTGGCGGCGGCAGGAAAAACCAAGCCAGCCGGCCCAGCACGCGCCGCACGGCCCGGGCGCCTCCCGCCGACCCTGCCGATCGGGTCAGCACGCCCGCATGCGGGGCGGGCGGGATCTCGACGTGCGCGTGCCCGAATGGGGTATCGCCCCGTGAGGTGGCTCTGCCCGGTCTGGCCCACCCGCCCAGCTGCGTCCTTCGCCCGCTTGGCCCGGGAACGCCCCGGTCGCACACCCCCTACCGGGATAGGCCCTGAGTGGTGCCTCCGCAGGAGGCGCCACTGAGTCGCTCAGCGACGGCGGACGGTGACCGAGGCGCTGCGGCTGTAGAGGAGCGCGGCGTGCGCGGAGGGCCGCCAGGCCAGGCGCAGCAGCCCCGAGGAGGACACGTGCACCCGCGTCTGGACGTAGCCGGGCCCGATGTCGGTGACCAGGTGCTTCAGGACGGTCCAGCGCCTGCCGTGGCTGGCGCGGTACTGCAGCTCGACCGGCGTGCCGGCGCGGCGCGGCGGGCGGACCATGCCCCAGACGAGCACCGACCGGCCGCGGCGCACGGTCGAGGTGGGCAGGAAGATCGGAACCTCGTAGGCCGCGAGCGACGGCTTGGGCTTGCCGTTTGAGAACTCGAGGCCGGTTTGGAAGGTGCCGTCGATGTCGTTGCCGTCGCGCGAGGGCGCCGTCGCGGAGTCCTGCAGCAGGAACTGGTCGGTCGAGCGCACCGATGAGTTCTCGAACGCGATGTACTCGGCCTCGTTGAGGTACAGCGCCTGCTTGGCCAGGCTCACCCCGGCCGGGTCCGGCGGGTTGGTGTTGTAGCCGAACTCGGTCAGCCACAGCGCCATCGCGCCGCCGGCGCCGTACGCGTCGCGGGCGCGGCGCAGTGCGGTGGTCAGGCGGCCGAGGTCGGCGATCGTGGCATAGCCCGGATCCTTGGGAACCACGTTGGGGGCGGAGGTGAGCTGATAGGGATGATGGGCGAAGCCGCTGGCTCTGAAGAGGGCCGGATTCGCCGCGGCGAACTGCGCCGTCTCGGCGGCGTCGGTCGGGCAGCCGCGCGCGGCGGCGGCCGACCCGCTCAGCGGCCGGTAGTTGCGGCCGACGCAGTACAGGTTCTGCACGAAGTCGATCAGCTTGATCGCCCGCGTCGGGCCCTTCGCGGTGTCGCCGTTGGGGGCCGTCTCGCCGACGAGGATCGTGTCGCTGCCGTGCCCGGTCGACTGCAGCGCGCTCCAGGCGGCGTCGAGCAGCCCGCGGTAGAGCTCGGGCGAGGCCTCGACGTACCCGCCGCCCGGGGCTGAGACCCACTGGGGGTCGAGCCAGCCGGGTTGGTTGGGCTCGTTCCAGATCGACCAGAAGGTCACGTGCGGCAGCGGCGCGGTGGTGGCCGTGCTCTGCGCGACGGTCGCCTGCGGATTGAGCAACAGGGAGCGCGGGCAGGCGTTCAGCAGCGCCTGCAGCAGGTTGCAGGGCGGCGGGGGTGATGGGGGAGCGACCGGCGTGGGGGGCACGTAGGTGCCGCTGTAGCGCGTGGCCACCGCCTGCACGAACTGCTGGAAGGCGCTGTCGGAGGGATACCAGTCGTCGGTGACCGTCCCCTCAGGGGGATTGGGCTGGGTGGCCCACTCGGGCGCCGGCGAGGTGATGTCCACCTCGACGCTGATCCCGCGCGCCTGCGCGTCCTCGATCACCTGGTCGTAGCGGTCCCACGCGCCGGCCGGGTAGTCGGCGGGGTCGGCGGCGTTGAAGTTCGCCGGCGGCGTGCGCGACTGCGGGTCCGGCGCGATCGTGCCCCAGAACAGCGAGACGCGGATGGCCTTCACGCCGAGCGACTGCAGCTTGTCGAGCGCCGTGGCCGTCCCCTGCGGGGTGTTGAACACGAGCAGGTTGTCGTCCTGGAACATCGACACCTGGCTCGGCGAGGCGCTCGCCGCCGACGCGCCCATGAGCGCGCCGCTGAGCGTCAGCACGGCGGCGATGGCCAGGCGGGGCAGTCGGGAACGCAGGTGCACGAAGGTGGGCAGGGTAGTGCATCCGCCCCCGGACGCAGCGCGGTTCGCCGCCGATCAGGCGGTCGGAGCGGCCCCGTCCTCGCTCGGGAAGGCGTGCACGCGACGCTCGTGGACGGCCAGGCGGCGCTCGCCGTCGAGCAGCGCGAGCAGCTCCTCCCCGACGAGCTCGCGACGCCACCCCTCCAGGGTGCGCACGTCCACGGCGGGCGTGCCGGTGCGCCAGGAGGTGACGATCGCCTGCAGGTCGGCCCGGGCGGCGACCAGCTCGTAGGCGAGCCCGGCCGCGCGGGCCCGGGCGCGGACGAGCGCCTCGCCCAGGGCGACGATCGCGGCGTCGTCGCCGTCCGGTGGCGGGCCGCGGCGTTCCTCCTCGAGGACCGGCTCGCGGCGCTCGCGTCCCCGGCGCACGGCGGCGAGCAGCTCGTCGCCGTAGCGACGAACCGCGCTGGGGTGCAGCCCGCGGATCTGCTCGAGCTCGCGCCGGCGCTCGGGGCGGCGCTTGGCCAGCTCGAGCAGCGGCGCGTCGCCCAGGATGCTCGCCACCGGACGGTCGAACTGATCGGCGGTCTGCTCGCGCCAGATCACCAGCTCACGGGCGGTCGCCTGGGCTTCGGGTCGCAGCCCCCGGACGCGCGGCAGGCGCTGGAAGATCGCCTCGGGGTCGCGCACGTCGCTGGCCTGCTCGAGCGGGCGACACTCCTCCAGCGCCCATTGCAGCCGGCCCGACCGGCGAAGGCGGTCCTGCAGGCGCTCGGCCAGCTCGAGCAGGTGCACGACGTCCTCGCGGGCGTAGCCGATCTGCTCGGCCGATAGCGGCCGCCGGTCCCAGCGGGTGTAGCTCGCCGTCTTGGCCAGGCGCACGCCGACGACCTCGCCGAGCAGCGAGTCGTAGGAGGCCTGCGCGGGCAGCCCGGCGAACCCGGCGGCGACCTGCGTGTCGAAGACGTTGTGCACCTCGCAGGCGAGCCAGCGCTTCAGGAACGCGATGTCCTGGCGGCCGGCGTGGACGACGACCTCGATCGCGGGGTCGGCGAGCACCGAGCCCAGCGCGGAGGCGTCGGTGTCGGCGTGGAGCGGGTCGAAGACCTCGATACGTGTCTCGGCCCCGTCGGGGACGGCGAGCTGGACCAGGCACAGCAGCGTGCGGTAGCGCCCTTCGCCCATGAACTCGGTGTCGAGCGCGAGGCGCCCGCTCGCTCGCGCGAGCTGGGCGACCTCGGCCGCGACGTCGGCATGAATGTCGGTCACCCGCGCATCTTCTCTCACCAGGGGGACGCGAGGCCCAGCTTGCCCGGATCCGCCCGGCCCGCGCGGGCCGCTCAGCGCTCGTCCTCGCTGAGCTCGGCGATGGGCAGGCGCAGGACGAAACGGGCGCCGCAGGAGGCGTCGGCGTCCGCGCCGCGACGCGATTCCAGCTCCAGCGAGCCGCCCATCCGGGTGGCCAGCTCACGGCCGATGGCCAGGCCGAGGCCGAAGCCGCCGCGCCCGGAGCCGTTGTTGCTGCCGCGCTGGAAGCGCTCGAAGATCCGCTCGCGGTCCTGCTCGGGGACGCCGGCGCCGTCGTCCTGGACGGCGAGCGCGGCCCAGCGCTTGCCGCTGTCGATCGACATCGACACCTCGGTGTGGTCGGGCGCGACGCGCAGCGCGTTGTCGAGCAGGATGCGCACGATGCGCGCGAGCGCCCCAGGGTCGGCCGCCACCCAGGCCGGGCCGTCGTGGGCCTGCAGCTGCACGGCGACGTCCGACGCGGCGGCGCGCAGCTCGAACTCGGCGGCCACCGCGCGGCTCATCTCGCCCAGCTCGATCGGCTCGCTGCGCAACTCGACGTCGGCGTCCAACCGGCTGAGGTCGAGCAGGTCGGCGGCGAGCCGCGAGAGCCGGCGCGACTGCTCGCGGGCGCGGGCGGTGCGCTCGCGGGCGTCCTCGATGTCCAGATGGTCGGCGGCCAGATCGTCCTCGAGCAGCTCGAGCATCCCGTCCAGCGAGGCGAGCGGGGTGCGCAGCTCGTGCGAGGCGGTGGCCACGAACGAGCGCCGCGCCGCCTCCTGGCGGCGCAGCCTCAACTGCATCGAGGCGAACGCCCGCGCGAGCTCGCCGATCTCGTCACGGGACCCGTCCTGGGGGATCGTCGCGTCCAGGCCCTCGCGGGCGAGGTCGCGGGTGGAGTTGCGCAGCCGCTCCAGGCGCCGCAGCAACGTCGACGTGAGCGCCAGGCCGAGCAGCAGCGCGGTGCCCAGGCCGGCGAGGGCCGCGGTGAAGAACGCGTTGCCCACGACGTGGTCGGCTTCGGAGACGTAGTTGAGCCGGCGCCGCAGGCCCAGGCCGATCCACGGGCCGTGCGGTCCGCCGACGTGGACCGCGGCGGCGACCTCGAGGTTTCCGTCGATGACGTCGTGGTTGACGCGCCGGGTGGCCAGCGCCTCGCGCACGTCGGCCAGGTCGCCGCGCAGTTCGGGATCGATGGTCGTCCCGAGCAGCGATTGCATCGAGGCGCTGACCACGAAGGCCGTCGCGCCCGAGCGGCGCTCGAGCTGGGCGATGTCCAGCGCGAGCTTGACCGTGTTGGGCGCGCCGGTCGCGTCGATCGGAATCGACTGGAACTTGGGGCTCAGCAGCGTCACCGCGGTGAGCACGGTGTTCACGCTGTCCGAGCGCAGGCGCGTCTCCAGCGGCGAGAGCAGCGTCAGTGCCGCCACACCGAGGGTCACCGCGCTCGTCAGGAGCAGGGCCGCGAGCAGACGCGGGCGGAGCCCGAACGCTCGCAGCAGCACGGCTAGTGGTGCCTCCGGTAAATCCGGTCGTCGATTCGCGAGCGAAAATCGAGCATGGCCAGGACGCAGGGAGCCGGAATAGCAGCGCTATTTCGGCTCCCGAGGACGCCGCCAGGCGAAGATTTGCAGCCGCGAAGCGG
>DATAWZ010000082.1:0-32666 GCA_036266975.1 Solirubrobacteraceae bacterium | reverse complement strand
GTGCTCCTCTCGTGCCCGGCGAACAGCAGCAGGGCACACATCCCGGCGATCTCCGCATCGCTGAACGCTCGCCGTGTTCGTCGCCGCGGAGCAGATCCGACAGCGGGTCCCGCGCCGGATGCCGGCGGCTGTGCTCGACGCGCTCGAGGAAGTACTGCACCATCGCCCGCAGACCCTCGTACGCACGACGGTGGCGGTCCGCGCCCGAGCCCCGAACGCGACCTGCGCGAGGTCGTGCGACCACGTTCGGTAGAGCCGGTAGTCCTCGCGCGGTGCGCCGATCAGCTCGGCGATGACCTGGACGGGCAGCGGATAGGCGCAGCGCGCGACCAGATCGACCTCCTACGAGGGCGGGCCGAGCTCGTCGAGCAGGTCATCGACCAACCCGCTGATGTGTCGCTCCATCGCCATGATCCGCTGCGGTCTGAACGCCGCGGTGGCCCGCCGGCGCGGACGCGTGTGGACGGGTGGGTCACGGACGACCATCCAGTCGGCCATCAGCTGCAGGACCGGGCCGACCGTCTGGCGCCTGTCGGGGTCGAGCGCGGCGATCAGCGGCCGCACGCGGTCGGCCGGCAGGCGCGGATCGGCGAACGCGTCCACGACGTCGTCGACTCGCAGCACCAGCCAGCCGCGCTCGACCTCGCTCCAGATGACGCGCTCACGCTCGCGCAGCTCGGCCAGCGGCGTGTACGGATCGATCGTCGCCGCGAGCGAGAGCCGCTCGTGGGCCGGTGCGCCGGGCGCCACGGCCGAGCAGTGCTCCACCAATCGATCGGTCGATCTTTGCCTGCGTTTCCACACAGATGTAGACTCCGCGGCACCGCGATCACAGCGACCAGGAGGAGAGGACCGATGGCGATCACCGACACGAGCGTCGAGACGAACAAGCAGATCGTCCGCGACTTCATGGAGGCCTTCGGCTCAGGCGACATCCCGCGCACGATGGGGTTCATGGCGCGGGACGCGACCTGGTGGGTCGCCGGCACGATCCCGCTGTCGGGCACCTACACCAAGCAGGAGTTCGAGCAGCTGCTCGGCGGCGTGGTGGACACCTGCAAGCAGCCGATCTCGCTCACTCCGCACGCGTTCACGGCCGAGGGCGACCGCGTCGCCGTCGAGACGGAGTCCTACACCGAGACGAACGCGGGCAAGGTCTACAACAACCACTACCACTTCCTGTTCGTGCTGCGCGACGGGAAGATCGTTCAGGTCAAGGAGTACCTGGACACGATGCACACCAACGAGGTCCTCTGCAGCTGAGGCGGATCGGCGACGAGGATCGTCACGTCCAGGGGTAAAAGCCCCGGCCTGACTTCTGTCCGAGCTCCCCGGAGGCCACCTTGTCGTGCAGGATCTTGGGTGGGGCGAAGCGCTCGCCGTAGACACGCTCGAGCTGTTGGGAGATGTCCAATCGGACGTCGAGTCCGACGATGTCCGATAGGCGCAGTGGCCCGACCGGGTGGCGGTAGGCGATGACCGCCGCCTTGTCGATGTCCTCGGCCGAGGCGACCCCGTCCTCGAGCATTCGCATCGCCTCCAGGGCGGCGGCGAAGTCCAGCCGGCTGGTCGCGAAGCCGGGGACGTCGGCGGCGACGATCGACTCCTTGCCGAGCCGGGCGGTCAGCGCCTGAGCGCGCTCGAGCGCCTCCGGGGAGGTGGCCTGGCCGCGGATGATCTCGACGAGCTGCAGCGACCACACCGGATTGAAGAAGTGCATGCCCAGGAAGTCCTGCGGTCGCTGGAGCACCGACGCGAGCGCGTCGATCGACAGGGAGCTCGTGTTGGTCGCCAGCAGCGCCGGGCTTCGCGCCTCGGCCGCGGCGAGCACCCGGTGCTTGAGCTCCAGGCGCTCGGGCACCGACTCGATCAGCACGTCCAGCCGCTCGGGGAGCGTGTGCAGCTCGGGGATGCTCGTGACCCGTCGCGGGACCTCGATCCCCTCGCCGTCGGAGAGCCGGCCGCGCTGCACCGCCTTGGCCGCCTGCGCCGCGACGACCGCGCTCAGCGCCTCGCGCCGCCCGGCGTCGGGCTCGACCACGACGACGTCCAGGCCGGCGACGGCGAGCACGTACGCGATGCCCACGCCCATCGTCCCTGCACCGATAACTCCCGCGTCGCTCACGTCAGTCTCAGCCTACACCTGTTCCACATTAACGTGGAATTCCCTCGGTCCCCGCCAGCACGCTCGGGCAGTTGCTGCACGGCCTCGGCGCGGTGATCGACGCGCCGGGGGCCGCTTCACGATGCGGTACACGGCGGCGGTCCTCACCCCCGGGCGGCGGCCGTCCTGACCCCTGTATAAACGCGCAATGCGCCAGCTCACGGCCACGCCGCTGCTCGCCGGGGCCTGCCCGCTCGCCGCGTGCGCACTCGCGCTGGCGGTCCCGGCGGCGAGCGCCCGCGCCCGCTCGTGCCCGGGTTTCGCGTGGACGGCTCGCGGCTGAGCGTGACCATCGTCCGGGGGACGGTCGGCTGCCGCACCGCCGACCGCGTGCTCAGGGCGTTCCTCTCGGGCAGGGGGAACCTGCCCGGCCCCGCGAACGGCCCCTCCTGCGAGCAGACCTGGACCCTCGACTGCTGGAGCTGCGGCCACGGTGCCGGCGGCGGCGCGTGAATCCGCCACGGCACGAGCTTTCGCAACGCACGCGACTCCATCGCCGCCGAGGTGCGGGGTTGAGCGCCGAGCGCCTCGATAACCCGGTCTACTGGGCGCTGTCCGAGGCGCACCGCGAGCTCGCCCAGATTCATGGCCGGGTGCGCCGCTACCCGGACGACGTCGCGCCGTTCTTCGCGCTGCCGCCGGCGCCGACCGCCCGCGACTGGCAGGACGCGATCGAGCTGGTGCCCGTCGGGACCTTCGCGGCGATCGTCCAGGGAGACGGCGTGGCGCCGGCGCCGTGGCTCCTCGTCCGCGCCTTCGACGTGGTCCAGATGACCGGCGAGCGCGTGGCCGGCGCGCCGGCGCCCGAGGCGGTCGCGCTCGGCCGCGCGGACGTTCCGGAGATGCTCGCGCTCGTCGGCGAGACCGACCCCGGACCCTTCCTGAAGCGGACGATCGAGCTCGGCCGATACGTGGGGATCCGCCGCGAGGGCCGCCTGGTGGCGATGGCCGGCGAGCGGCTTCACCTGGACGGCTGGACCGAGATCAGCGCGGTGTGCACCTCGGCGGCGTACCGCGGCAGCGGCCTGGCCTGGACCCTGATCGCGAGGCTCGTCGTCGGGATACGAAGCCGCGGCGAGCAGCCCTTCCTGCACGTGCTCACGAGCAACACCGGCGCGATCCGCCTCTACGAGGCGCTCGGCTTTCAGGTCCGCCGGCAGGCGAGGATCGACGTGCTCACTCCCGAGCCCGAGCGACGAGCCGTTCGCGGTGGCGCGAGCGCGTAATTGTTTCCCTGCAAACAAGCGGGGTAGCACCCGACACACATTGGCTTCGTCGAAGGCGACCCAGGAGACCCTCGACGAGATGCGCGCCGAGGCCGAGCGCGAGGCGCACGCGACCGGCGAGCATCGCCTCGGTCGCGCCGGGCGCCCGTTCGATCGGCACGCACCCTTCCTGGTCGGCCTGCTCGGGGCGCTCGGCGTCGCGGTCGCGGCCGCCCTCACCTACGCGGTGGTCGCGGTCGGGCAGGTGCTGGTCCTGCTCGCCCTCGCGCTCGTGCTCGCCGTCGGCTTGGACCCGGCCGTCGTCTGGCTCCATCGGCGCGGCATCCCCCGGCGCCTGGCCGTCGTGCTGGTGCTGCTCGGCGTACTCGGCACGTTCGGGCTGTTCCTCGGCCTCGCGATCCCGGTGGTGATCACCCAGGCGACCCATCTGGCCAACCACATCCCTCACTACCTCAGCGGGCTGAAGAGGAAGCACACGACCCTCGGCCGGCTGAACGCCAAGTACCACATCGTCAACCGGCTGCAGAAGATCCTCCGCGGGAACGGCTCATCGATCGGCACCGTGCTCGGGGCCGGCAAGGTCGCCCTGGACCTGCTCGCGTCGGTCCTGCTGGTCGTGATCCTGACCATCTACCTGCTCGCCGATCTGCCGCGGGTCAAGCGCGGCCTCTATCGACTGGCCCCTCGCAGCCGGCGCGCCCGCATGGTGCTCATCACCGAGGAGATCTTCCGGCGGGTCGGGGGCTACGTGCTCGGCGATCTGTTCACCTCGCTCGTGGCCGGCGCGGGCACCTGGGTCTGGGGGCTGGCCTTCGGCATCCCCTACGCGCTCCTGCTGGGCCTGCTGGTCGCGCTCCTGGACCTGATCCCGATCGTCGGCTCCACGATCGGCGGGGTGATCGTCGCGCTGGTCGCCCTCACCGTCTCGCTGCCGGTCGCGATCGCCACCGCGGCGTTCTACGTGGTCTACCGCTTCGTCGAGGACTATCTGTTGATCCCGCGCGTGATGGCCCGCACCGTCGCCGTCCCCGGCCTGGTCACCGTGCTCGCGACGGTCTTCGGCGCCGCGCTGCTGGGGATCATCGGCGCCGTGGTCGCGATCCCCGTCGCCGCCACGATCGCGGTTCTCATGGACGCGCTCGCCGCGCCGGCGCTCGATAGCGCCTGAGCCCTACGCGGTGGCCCGGCTGCGCGAGAGCAGCTCGCGCCAGCGCTCCTCGCCACCCTCGGGCGGGAGCGGGAAGTTCAGCCGGGCGATGATGTCGCCGTAGCGCCGGTGGGCCTCGGCGAGCGCCTCCTCGGGCGTACCGACGATCGCGATGGTGTGGAGCACCTCGTCGTCGATCGCGTCGGCGAGCTTGTCCCATTCGCCGCGCCGGGTCATCGCCCCCAGCTCGTCGCCCAGCGCGCCCCAGCCGTGCAGGTCGAGTACCGGGCGGTAGGTGGGGGTCGACCCGTAGAAGCCGATCTGCTGTCGCACGAAGCGCATGGCCTCGCTGATGTCCTCGTCGGCCTCACGGGCCACGGCGAACAGCGGGAGCGAGATGTCGACCGTCTTCACGCCGTCGGTGCGCTTGGCCAGGCCGCGCTCGAGCGCCGGAACGGTCACCTCGCGCAGGTAGCGCTCGGTCGTGAACCCGTGCGAGATGAGCCCGTCGGCGACCTCGCCGGCGGCCTGTGTCATGAGCGGGCCGACCGCCGAGACGAAGATCGGCGGGTTGCCATGGGGATTGGGCCCCGGGTCGAAGAACGGCGTCATCAGCGTGTGCGAGTAGAAGTCGCCGTGGAAGTCGAGCTTCTCGCCGGTCTCCCAGGCGCGCCAGATGGCCCGTACCGCGAGGACGAATTCGCGCATGCGCGGGGCCGGATGCGACCAGGGCATCGAGAAGCGCTTGGTGATGTGTCCCTTGACCTGCGAGCCCAGGCCCATCACGAAGCGCCCGTCGGAGAGCTGCTGCACGTCGTTGCCGGCGAGCGCGACGCTCATCGGATTGCGCGCGAAGGCGACCACGATCCCGGTGCCGACGTCGACGCGATCGGTGCGCTCGGCCCCGATCGTCGCGGCCAGGAACCCGTCGACCTGCGTCTCCACCGCCCACCAACCGTCGAAGCCCGCCGCCTCGGCGCGGCGAGCGGCGGCGCCCGCCTCCTGCAGCGTCTGCGTGTAGCCACCGGCATCGATCTTCATCGGGCTCCCTCTCGGTCGGTCTCGACCCGGCAGCCTAGTCGCCGGCTCTGTCCGCCGACCGGCCCGCCTGACCGCGGGTGAGGGCGAGGGCCTGCATAATGTCCGGCCGCCTCTGCACATGGACCCCGACTCGGCTTCCACCCCCAGCGTCGACTCGCTCGGCGTCGTCAGCGACGCGGTCGCCCGCGCTGACCAGACCCTCGCGCTCGCCGCGCGCTATCTCGACCCCTCGCTGGTCGACGTCCTACGCATCCTGGGCTTCGACACCGAGTACACCTCCGCGCGCGGGTCCTACCTCTACGACGCGGCCGGCCGCGCCTACCTGGACTTCCACACCGGCGAGGGCTTCGCCAGCCTGGGCCACAACCACCCCGACGTGCGCGAGGTCCTGGGTGCCACGCTCGCGGCCGACCTCGCCGACGGCGTGCAGCTGCACTACTCGGTGCTGGCCGGCATGCTCGCCGAGGCGCTCTCGCGCCGGCTTCCGCGGGGTCTCGACGCGACGTGGTTCGCGAGCACGGGAGGCGAGGCCGTCGACACGGCCATGAAGTTCGCGCGCGCCGCGACGGGCCGGCCGCGGCTGATCTCCTGCGAGCGCGGTTTCCACGGAGTCTCGATGGGGCCGCTGTCGCTCGTGGGCGACGAGTTCTTCAAGGAGGGCTTCGGCCCGTTCCTCCCCGGCTGTGCGCGCGTCCCCTTCGGCGACCTGGATCGGCTGGAGGCCGAGCTGCGCCATGGCGACGTCGCGCTGTTCATCGTCGAGCCGATCCAGGGCCGGCAGGTGACGGTCCCGGGCGGCGACTATCTGCGCGGCGCGCAGGAGCTGTGCCGGCGCTACGGCACGCTGTTCGCCCTGGACGAGATCCAGACCGGGCTCGGGCGCACCGGGCGCTGGTTCGCGCTGGAGCATTGGGGGCTCGAGCCCGACTTCGTGCTGATCGGCAAGGCGCTCAGCGGCGGCTACATGCCGATCGCCGCGACGGTCACGCGCCGCGAGATCTTTCAGAAGGCGGTCGGGACGCTCGAGCGCTCGTACGTGCACCAGTCGACCTACGGCCGCAACCGCCTGTCGATGGCGGCCGGGCTGGCCACGCTTCGCGTGATGGAGCGAGACGGCCTGGTCGAGCGCGCCGAGGTGATGGGTCAGCGGCTGCGGGACGGGATCACCGAGCTCGGCGAGCGCTACGAGATGCTCAAGGAGGTCCGCGGCCGCGGCCTGATGGTCGGCATCGAGCTGGGCGCGCCGAACTCACGCGTCGCGAAGTTGAACTGGCGTCTGATCCATCTGGCCAGCGAGGGGCTCTTCCCGCAGCTCGTGGTGATCCCGCTGCATCGCGACCACGGCGTGATCACGATGGCCTCCGGCAAGAACGACGTGATCAAGCTGCTCCCGCCGCTGACCGTCTCGGAATCCGAGGTGCAGAGCTTCCTCGAGGCGCTGGACAGCGTGCTCGCCGACCTCCACGGCGCCGCGAGCAAGAACTGGGCGGTCGTACGCGACATCGCCACCGCGACCCTGCGTCGCCGGGCGAGCTCCGACGATCAGGTGGCCGACTCGACGGGCTTCCGCGGCACGGCCGTGGATCCCTCGCGTGAGGACGTCTGCCTGGTCAGCGGCGCCACCGGCTTCATCGGCGGGCGGCTGACCCAGCGGCTCGTCCAGGAGGGCTATCAGGTCCGCTGCCTGGTGCGGCCCACCAGCGACACGACGATGCTCGATCAGCTGCCGGTCGAGATCGCGGTCGGCGACCTCACCCGGCCCTCGACGCTCGGCCGCGCTGCCGAGGGCTGCACCTACGTCCTTCACTGCGGCGCGCTGGTCTCCGACTGGGCGCTCGCGGCGGAGATCGAGGGCACCAACGTCGCCGGCACGCGCAACCTGCTCGAGGCCGCCGCGGGCGCCTCGGTGCAGCGCTTCGTCCACTTCAGCACGACCGACGTCTACGGCTACCCGGGCGGCGCGGCGATCGACGAGTCCCACGCGGCCAGCGGCTTTCGCAACTGGTACGCGCAGAGCAAGCTCCGGGCCGAGGCCGAGGTCCGCCGCGTCGAGCGGGCCCACCCGCTGGATACGGTCATCCTGCGCCCGGCGACCGTCTACGGCCCGGGTTCGACCGACGTGGTCGGCGGGCTGGCCCGCGCGATCCGCGGCGGCAACATGGTGCTCATCGACGGCGGGCGGGCGATCGCCGGCCTCTGCTACGTCGACAACCTGGTGGATGCGGCCCTGCTCGCGCTGCGCCACGAGCGGGCCCCCGGGCAGGCGTTCAACGTCAGCGACGGCCTGCCGATCACCTGGAAGCAGTTCACCGACGGTCTGGCCCAGGGGTTGGGCGTCTCGGAGGTCCGCTGGAGCGTCCCCTACCCGGTGGCCAACGGGATCGGATTCTCCCTCGAGCACGGCTACCGGCTGCTGCGGCGGACCACGCGCCTGCGCACGCCGCCGCTGGTCTCCCGGCAGGCGGTCCACGTCCTGGGCACCAACCAGGACTTCAGCAACCGCAAGGCGCGCGAGCTGCTCGCCTGGGAGCCGAGGGTCGACTACCAGGCCGGCCTGGACGCGACCGTCCAATGGCTGCGCGGCGACCACCTGAAGCGCGCGCACGAATAGTCAGCAGGCTGACCTCACTGACGAGTGGCCAACGAGCCCTAACCCGGCGCGTGCACGTCTAGCCGACGCGTCGTCGCCCGCGGGGTATTTGATGTGCTGCCGGCTCCGGACGCCCAGAGCCGGCCTCAGCGTTCAACTGTCGGAGGAACCATGACCCTCACGAAGCAATGCGCCGCTGCCGGCGCCGCGGTCGCGCTCTCGGTCTCGCTCGCCTTCTCGGCTCCCGCGCTCGCGACGTCCTCGAAGAAGACGACGAAGTGGACGACCAAGCAGTGCAACGCGTCGGTGAAGGCCTTCGACAAGAAGTACAAGAGGCCGACGAAGTCGGACCTCACCGCGGAGAACAGGACGCTCGCGAAGTACTCCTGCAAGGCCCGGATCAAGTAGCTCCGCGAGGGTCGCGGGCGGCCTGACGGGGCCGCTCGCGATCGTCGGTCGGCGCGCGCTCGCGCGCTCTCCTCATACCCGTGCACGAGCGCGCCGCTCGCGGCGCGCTCTTCTCGGGCAGGCCCGATCGAGAAATGATCCGTTCGGACCATTATGTGCTACGGTCCCGTCGCGAATGAACGAGCGCGACCGCCAGTCGACCTTCGTCCTGCTGACGATGCTCGCCGCCGGCGCGCTCGTCTTCGCCGCGACCTCCGGTGTGACCGCAGCGATCCCGTCGATCGCCCGCACCCTGCACGCCAGCCAGTCGCAGGTCGACCTGATCGCCGACGCCTATCCGGTGGGCCTCGGCGCGCTCGTGCTGCCGGCCGGGGGTCTGCTCGACCGCTTCGGCCGCCGCCGCGGAATGCTCGCCGGGCTGGTGCTGTTCGTCGCCTGCCAGGTGTGGTCCGGGACGGCGGACTCCGCGCTCTCGCTCATCGCCAGTCGCGCCATGGCCGGCGCCGGTGCCGCCCTCGTCCTCCCCGGCACGCTGGCCACGCTGAGCGCGGTCCTGCCCGACGAGCAGCGCGGACGGGCGGTCGCGTTGTGGGCCGCCGGCGTGATGATCGGCGGCGCACTCGGCCTGCTCACGACCGGCGCGGCGATTCAGGCGGGCTCGTGGCGGACCTCCTTCCTGGTCATGGCCGGCCTCGGGGTGCTCGCCCTCCTGGCCACGGCGCGCTGCGTGCCGGAGACCTTCGATCCCGAGCATGCGACGGTCGATCCGCCCGGCGCGGGATTCGCATTCCTGGCCATCGGCGGACTCGTGCTGGGCATCGTGGAGCTGCCGTCCCGGTCGATTCACGACCCGCTGGTCATCGGCGGGCTGCTCGTCGGCCTCGTCGGCCTCGCCGGGTTCGTGTGGTGGGAGCTGCGCGCCCGGCGACCGCTGCTCGACCTGCGCCTGTTCGCCCGCCCGTCGTTCGCGATCGGCACCGTCGCGCTGGTCATCGTCTACGGCGTCGCGTTCGGTTGGTACTTCCTCAGCTTTCAGTACTCCTCGCTGGTGCTCGGCTACTCGCCGCTGCTCGCCGGTGTGTGCCTGTTGCCGACCGCGTTCAGCGTGATCCCCCTGGCGATGACGAGCCCGCGGCTGGCCCGGGCGCGCGGGCGTGGCCGGATCATCGCCGCCGGCCTTGTCGTGATGGCCGGCGGCGCCGTCGTCCTCATCGCGGTCAGCTCCGCCCAGGAGGTGGTGCCGCTCGCCGCCGGCTACATCGTCTTCGGCGCGGGGATCGGGCTTTCGTGCACGCCTCCGACCGAGGCGATCATCGAGGCGTTGCCCGCGGCCGAGCAGGGCGTCGCCTCGGCGGTCAACGATGCCGCGCGGGAGATCGGCGCGGCGCTGGGCATCGCCGTGCTGGGCTCGTTGTTCGACCAGGGCTATCGCTCACGCGTCGAGCACCTGCTCGCGCGCGCACCGGCGGCACTGCGTGCGGCCGCCACGCACGGAACCACCGCCGGACTGAACCACACGGAGGCCGCGCAGGCCACCGAGGTCGTCCGGCACGGGGTCATCGCCGGCTGGCAGCTGGCGTTCGCCGGCAGCGCGGTGGCGCTGCTCCTCGGGGCGCTGCTCGTCCACGTCTGGTCCCGTCGCGCGGACCGCGCGCCCGCCGCCGCGCCGCGTCCGCTCGGCTGGGATGGGCTCGAGGAGGCGCTCCGGTTCGCCCGGCGCACCGATGGCGCGCTCGCGCTCGTGCGCTTCGCCGAGGGTCAGGACCGCTGGATGGTCTTCCACGCCGAGCGGCCCGTGGCCGCCTTCCCGCCGCTGCCCGGCGAGCTGCCCGAGGCCCTCGATGGGCACGAGCGCTCGCCGCTGCTGAGCGTGGACCAGCTCGACGCCGCGCTCGGCGCCCTTCTGACCTCGATCGGCGCGGACGGTTAGCTCGCGGGCACCGGTGCCCGCTCGAGCACCAGCACCTTGCCGGTGTTGCCGTCGACCCGCACGCGGTCGCCGGTGCGTAGCGCCTTGGTGCCGGTGCGGGTGCCGACCACGCAGGGCACGCCGATCTCCCGCGCGACGACCGCGGCATGGCTGAGCAGCCCGCCGATGTCGACGACCAGCGCGCTGGAGAGGAACAGCACCGAGGCCCAGCTCGGGTCGGTCGTCACGCAGACGAGCACCTCGTCGGGCTCGATGTCGCTGAACGCGGGGTCGTGCACTATCCGCACGATGCCCTCCACGACGCCGCCGCTGGCGGGGATGCCCTCGATCGCGGCGTCGTCCGCCGGCGTCTCCACGCCCGCGAGCTCGTAGGGCTCGGGGTTGCCGCGGAAGTTCGTCGGGATCCCGTGGCGCTGGAAGTCCTCGCGCTGGGCGCGCCGCTCGGCGACGAGCTCCTTGGCGTTGGCTGGCAGGGTGCCGGTGAGCTCCTGGACGGTCAAGTAGAACGGGTCGTCGCGATCGTCGAGCGTCCCCTGCTCGACCAGTAGCGTGCCGATTCGCCGCGCCGCGGATCGGCCCACGTCGAGCACCTGCAGGTAGGTGCCCTTGGCCACGCCACGCAGCGGGATACGCGCGGCCGCCATCTTCAGCACGAGCCTGGCGCCCGGGCGCTGCACGGCCGGGAGCTTGGCCAGCAGCTGCTGTTCGGCGGCGATCCGCGCCTGGGTGCGCTCGCCGTGGGCGAGCTCGGGATTGTCACTCTCCTTGCGCGCGCCGTACTGCCCGGCCAGGCGCACCACCGGACTGGGGTCCTCGCGCCAGGAGACCGAGGAGATCTCGCCCGCGAACGGGCCGTGGTAGCCGTGACGGCTGAGGAAGGCCTCCAGCGTGATCTTCTCGCGCCCGAGCGCCCACAGGTCGTAGATGATGTCGATCTCGGCGTGCGAGCCCTGCCCGGCGCCGAGCGCGTTGGCCGACTCGGCGTCCAGGCCCGCCTTCTCGATCAGAGCGATCAGCTGGTCAAACGGCGGCTGCACGCCGATGAACACGCCGCCGGCCTGGACTCGGATCATCTCGATGAAGCGCGCGCCGGTCTCGGCGAGCAACCCCTTGGCCGCGGCGAGATCGACGGCCTCGATGTTCGCGACCGAGCTGCGCCACCACGGATCGATCGGCTTGATCCGCGTCAGCACGTCGCGGCGTACGGTCGCGAGCGCGTAGGGCATCTTGAACGCGACGACGGGCATGCGCTTGAGCGTGTTCTCGAGCGCGATCCCCGCCGGCACCTCGCCCAGCAGCTGCTTGGCGATCGCGTCCGGGCCGGTGCCCGGCAGGCGGCCGCCCATCTCACAGAAGAAGGTCGCGTTGAGCGCCGCGCGGCCGTAGAAGATCGAGGCGACGCGGTCGTCGATGTTCGGCGGGACGTGGACGTCCTTGTTGCGCAGCGCGCCCATCCGTGCGAAGCAGTCGCGCACGCCGATGTCGATGGCCGGCATCCAGATCGACCAGCCGAGGGGCGTCACGACGCCCGGAAGGGCCTCGCCCAGGTTGGTCGTGCTCCAGAACGTGTTCGGCCCGGACTGCGTGTGCACCGGACCCGTCGGGTCGCTGACGCTCACTTCGGACCCCTGAAGATGCGGCGCTGCGTCACGGTCTCTCCCATCCCTTCGTCGCGAGGTCCGGCGAATATACAAGAGCGGCACAAACGTCCGTTCCGGCTCTCGCTGGCATCCTGTGCGCGTGCCAGAGGAGCTCGAGGACCTGCTGCTCGGCGACGCCGAGGCGTGGCGATCCTGGCTCGCCGAGCACGATCGCCGCTCGCCCGGCGTGTGGCTCGTGCTCGCCAAGAAGGGGACCACCAAGCCCACCTCGCTGACCTACGACCAGGCGCTTGAGCACGCGCTCTGCCACGGCTGGATCGACGGGCAGGTCCGTCGCCGCGACGAGGCGACCTTCCGCCAGCGCTTCACCCCGCGCCGGCCGCGCAGCGTCTGGTCGCGACGCAACGTCGGCCACGCCGAGCGACTGATCGCCGAGGGCCGGATGCAGCCGGCGGGGATGGCGGCAGTCGAGCAGGCGCGCGCGGACGGTCGCTGGGCGGCGGCCTACGACGGCCCCGGCGAGGCCGAGGTGCCGGCCGACCTGGCCGCCGCGCTCGCCGCCGAGCCGCGCGCGCAGGCCGCCTTCGAGAAGCTCTCCGGCCAGAATCGCTACGCGATCCCGCATCGCACCCAGACCGCGCGACGTCCGCAGACGCGCGCCCGGCGGATCGAGAAGTTCGTGGCCATGCTCGCGCGCGGCGAGACGATCCATCCCCAGCGTCGGTCGCTGGGCGATTGAGCGCCGGTAGGGTTCGGCCCGTGAGCGGCCTCGAGAAGCTGGAGACGATGCTCGCGAGCGAGCCCCGCCCGGGGGTGACGCTGCTCACGCTCAATCGGCCCGAGCGGCTGAACGCGATGACGATGCAGATGTTCGCCGAGCTCGCGCAGGCCGCCGCGGCGATCAAGGCGAGCACGAGCACCCGAGTGGTGGTGATCACCGGGGCGGGCAAGGGCTTCTGCTCGGGGTACGACCTGCAGGACGCCAGCGGCCTGCACGGTCAGAGTCAGCGCCAGACGCTCGCCGGCCAGGAGCTCGCGGCCGACGCGATCGCCGCCATCCACGGGCTGCCCCAGCCGGTCGTCGCCGCGGTCAACGGCTCGGCCGCCGGCGGGGGGTTGAGCCTCGCGCTCGCGGCCGACATCCGCATCGCCTCGACCCGGGCCCGCTTCGACCCGGTGTTCGTGCGCATCGGCCTGTCCGCGGGTGACCTGGGCGTGTCCTGGTTTCTGCCGCGCATCGTCGGCCTCGGAGCGGCGAGCGAGATGCTCTACACCGGCCGGCGAGTCCAGGCCGAGGAGGCACTCGCGCTGCGCCTGGTCAGCCGCGTGGTCGAGCCCGACGAGCTGCTCGACAGCGCCCTGGAGACCGCCGAGCAGATCGCCTCGGCGGGGCCGATGGGCGTGCGCATGACCAAGCGCAGCCTGCTGGCCAACGTGGACGCGCCCTCCCTGCGCACCGCGCTCGAGCTCGAGAACCGCGGGCAGGCGATGCTCGTGCGCGGCGAGGACCTGGTCGAGGCGATCAGCGCCTTTCGCGAGAAGCGCCCGCCGACCTTCAAGGACCAGTAGGCGAAGGTGGCGGTGCGGATTGGGCGTCAGGCGGCCACGGACCGGTGAAGCCCTCGCTCACCCCTGCGCGCGACGTGCGCCTGGACGATCGCCCGCGAGATCGCCAGCCCCGGGCCCCGGGCGATCGGCCGAGCGTGCCCCGCCGCGCAGATCACGCTGCAGGACCGCCTCGTGCACCCGCCGGCACCCGCCCTCGGGGCACCGTCCCGGTGCGGCGAGCGAGCGCGGAGCCTCCAGAGCGCAGAGGTCACTCAGCGCAACCGCGAACGTGCAGGCCGCGCCACCGAGGCGCGAGCCCCTGGATGGCGGCCCGCCACGGCCAACCTTCAACGCTCCCCCGAGCTGCTCTAAAGCCACGACCACACCCCGGACGGTGGCATCAGTCATCTACACGGGTGAGCCGAGGCGGCGTCCGGCGAGGTTGGCGATCCGCTCGAGCTCGACCGCCGGGATCGAGCCGGTCGGCCCCGGCGCGTAGCTGAGCTCGTCGTCGCCGTCGAGCATCGTCAGCGTCGGGTGCGAGCTGCTGCCGGCCTCATCCATCAGGAAGGGCAGGTCGAACGGCAGGCCGCCGTCGACACCGCCGGCCACGGAGTTGATCTGCGCGGCGGCCGCCTTTGGCTCCAGACCAGCACCCGGGCCGTTCGCAGCACGAGGTGGGCGCCGGTGGGGGTCCCACAGTGCGCCTGAGCCACGGCGGGAGCGGCGAGCGTTGCCGCGATGGCCGCCGGCAGCAGCGCGCGGCGCATCAGGACAGGCGGTCGAGCGCCTCGTGTGCGCACCGCGCGGCTTGTGAGTGCGAGCATGACACCCGATCAACGCGCCGCGGTGGCGAACGTCTCACTGGAGCAGCGCGAGCACCCGCTCGAAGACGTCGAACGCGCGTTGATCGAAGAGCCAGAAGCGCGCCTCCCTGATCGTGTGCTGCGTAACGAGCGCGGTGCGGGTCGCGCCGATCGCGACGTGCGCGGCCGGCTCGATCGGGTAGGAGTAGACACCGGTCGAGATCGCCGGAAACGCCACGCGCTCGCAGCCGTGCGCGGCGGCGAGCTCGATCGCCCGCCGGTAGCACGCGGCCAGCGCCTCGGGCTCGCCGCGGTCGCCGCCGCCCCACACCGGCCCGACGGCGTGGATGACGTGACGGGCGGGGAGCCGGCCGGCACCGGTGATCTTCGCCTCGCCGGTCGGACAGCCGCCGAGCGTGCGGCACTCGGCCAGCAGCTCGGGACCGGCGGCGCGGTGGATCGCGCCGTCCACGCCGCCGCCGCCGAGCAGGCTCGAGTTGGCCGCGTTGACGATCGCGTCGGCCTCGCCGTCGGTGGTGATGTCGCCCAGGTGCAGCGTGATCATGCGGCCGGTACGGCCGCCCCGACCTGCTCGTAGACCGCCATCTCGAAGCCGAGCAGCACCGGCACGATGCGGTCGTCGAAGAACGGCAGCACCTGGGTCATGATCGCGCCGCCGATGCCGGCGCTGCGGTCGATCCAGTAGTACGTGTTGCAGATGCCGGCCCAGTCGCCGGTGCCGGCGCTGCGCATTCCCGGCAGGTCGACGCTCACCAGGTGAAAGCCCAGGCCCCAGCCCTGCGGGACCGGCAGCGAGGGGACGTCGTTGGAGAGCGTCTTGTCGACCGAGACCATGATCTCCGGCAGCGGCGCTCCGTTGAGCTGGTCGCTGAACGCGAGGTCGACGGTCTCCCGCTTCAGGACACCGCCGCCGCCGTTGAGCATCGCCTGCAGGAAGCGGCCGTAGTCGCCGATCGTCCCGAACGAGCCGTGTCCGGCGGCGTCCCACTCGGGGTCGGGCGGGAAGTCGAGCCCCATCTCCACCAGCACTCCCTCGGCGTCGCGCGTGCGAATCGGCAGCAGCCGCGCCCGCTGGGCGTCGGTGGGCCGGAAGGTCATGTCGGTCATGCCGAGGGGGCCGAAGACGTGCTCGGCCAGGTAGGCGCCGAGCGTCTGGCCGCTGAGCTCCTCCACGACGAGCCCGAGCCAGTCGGTATTCACCCCGTACTCCCAGACCTTGCCCGGGTCGTTGACCAGGGGGCCGCGCAGGCTCGCCTTCAGGCCGGTGAGCGGGCTCGGCAGCCCGGTCAGCTCGGCGTAGCGCGCGAAGTTCGCGTTCAGGAAGAAATAGCCGCAGCCCGCGGTGTGGCTCATCAGCTGGCGGATCGTCGCCTTCGAGGCCGGCGGGCGCAGCCGCGGGCGCTCGCCGTCGAAGCCGTCCAGGACCTGCAGCTCGCCGAAGGCGGGCAGGATCGACTCGACGGTCGCGGCGAGGTCCAGGCGGCCCTGCTCCACAAGCTGCAGCGCGCCGACCGTGGCCAGCGCCTTGGTCATCGAGGCGTTGCGGAACATCGTGTCCTCGCGCGCCTCGCCGTGGGAGCTCTGGTGGAGCACGCCGTCGCGACCCACCACGAGCGCGGAGACACCCGCGTAGGTGCCGTCGCTGACCGCGCCGCTCAGCAGCTGCTCGATACCCGAGCCGTCGAATGCCATCTTCGCTCTCTCCTCTTCGTCGGTGGCCGGTTCCGACCGTACCGCAGATAGGCTCTGGCGCGATGGCCGAGCTCACGCTCGAGCAGATCCAGCGCCGCTACACGCGCACGGCGCCGCTGTACGCCTGGCTGGAGGTCTTCTATCTGATCCTGCCGCGGCTGCGCCGCCGCGCGGTCGCGGCGCTGCAGCCCCAGCCCGGCGAGGTCGTGCTCGAGCTCGGCGCGGGAACCGGACGCAACCTGCCCTATCTGGTCGGGGCCGTGGGGCCGAGCGGGCGGGTCATCGTCGTCGACGTCACGCCGGGCATGCTCGCTCAGGCCAGGCGCCTGGTGGAGCGTCGCGGGTGGGCGAACGTGGAGCTCCATCGAGCAGGACGCCACGCAGATCGACCTCGCGCCGCCGGTGGACCGGGTCCTGTTCGGCCTGAGCTACTCGGTCATGCCCGATCCGCAGACGGTCCTGGCGCGAGCGTGGGAACGACTACGGCCGGGCGGGCGCCTGGTGGTGCTCGACGGAGGGCTGACCGAGACCCGGTTGGGGCGCCTGCTCGCGCCGCTGGTCACGCTGCTGCACGTGTTCGGCCCCGGTGACGGTTACTGCCGGCCGTGGCAGGATCTGGCCGCCTACGGGCCGGTGAGCGTCGAGTGGATGCACCGGCGCCTCTACCACGTCTGTGCCGTGCAGAAGCCCGCAGCGTAGGATCAGGGCATGCCCGACCGTCTCTACTTCACCGACCGTGACGACGCCAACGAGCTGCTCGCGTGCGAGCCGATGGCCTTGCTCGTCGGCTTCGCCCTGGACCAGCAGGTCAGCGTGCAGAAGGCGTTCAGCGGCCCGCAGGTCCTGCTCGATCGGCTCGGCTCGCTCGAAGCCGCGGCGCTCGCCGACGCCGATCTGGACCCGGTGTTTCGCGAGAAGCCGGCCATCCACCGCTTCCCGGGCGCGATGGCCGAGCGGGTGCACGAGCTCGCCGTGTACGTGCGCGACGTCTACGGGGGCGACGCGGCGGCGGTGTGGACCGGCGCGGCCGACGGCGCCGCGCTGCGCGAGCGCCTGGCCGCGCTGCCGGGCTTTGGGGAGATGAAGGTCAAGTCGCTCGGGGCGGTACTGGCCAAGCGCTTCGACGTGGAGGCCGCGCGGGACCTCGTGCCGTGGCATCCGACGCTCGGCGACGTGGACTCCCCGCAGGCGCTGCTCGACTACCAGGCGGCCAAGCGGACGCACAAGGCCGAGTGGTCGCGGGCGGCGCCGGCTCGATGACCGCGCCCTTGTTCCGGCTCGTCGCGGTCCCGCCGGCGATCGACGAATGGGCCCAGGCGCTGCTCCAGGAGGGCGAGCTCGCGCTGCTGCCCGACGAGGGTGGGCTGGATGCCGTCCTGTCGGTCGCCCGGACGCTCAGCCTGGCCAGCGTGCCGGTCGTCGCCGAGGCAGACGAGCGCGCGGTGATCCGCTACGCCAGCGGATTTCCGCTGGTGTGGATCGCGGCCGCGTTCACCGAGCAGGCGCGTACGTGGGCCCACGACCGCGGCCCGATGACGCTGCTCGTGGAGGCCGAGGGCGCGCTGCCCGAGCCCGAGCGGCGGCGCATCGAGCGCTTCGTCGCGCTGCTCGGCCGCCAGAGTGACTGACCGCTCCTTCGACGGGCTCGCCGCCCTCTACGACCGCCGCGAGGAGCTCCTCGGCGATCCGCTGGCGCCGTGGCTCGGTGAGGCCCTGCCCGCCCGCGGCGGCCCGGCGGGTCGACCTCGCGTGCGGCGCCGGACGACACACGGCGCTGATCGCCGAGCGCTACGAGCAGGTGCTCGCCGTCGACCTGAGCGCGGAGATGATCGAGATCGCCCGCCGTCGGCGCCCGGCGGTCAACGTCGAGTACCGCGTCGGCGACCTGCACGAGGTCTGCGGCCGCTTCGAACTGGTCTTCTGCAGCGCGGCGCTGCACGACCTGCCCGAGGCCGACCACGCGCTCGAGCACATGCGCTCGCTGCTCGCCCCGGGCGGACTGGGATCGGCGCCCCGTCGGCGGCGAGCTCAGGGTCGTCGATCAGCACGTCGTTGACCCGCGTGCCGTTCTTGGAGCCGAGGTCGACGATCTCCAGGCCGCCGTCGACCGGGGTGAGCCGGGCGTGCTGGCGGGAGGCTTCGCCGTCCTCGAGCAGGATGTCGGTCTCCTCACGCCCGATGACCTGTGGCCGGTCGATCTCGATCCGGCGCCCGGCCAGCACGATCACGACAGTCCCCTGCGACATCACCCACCCCCCAGTGTCATGTGCGCGAACCCTGCCGCACGCCACCTACGTCGAATCGGTCCGCCAGAAGTCGCGCGAGAGGGCCCGGCGGCGCGTGCGCTGCTCGCGATCGGTGAAGTCGATGATGCCCTGGCTGAGCTCCCCGGTGGGGGCCGTCGGGAACGGCTCGATCGGCACCTCGAAGGCGAGCGCGCCGCTCACGTGGAGGTCCGCTCCGCGGCTCATGATGAACTTGGTTCGCCGCAGGGTGACCGGATGCTTGGCGAGCAGCACCTCGACGAGCGCGGCCACCTCGGCGTCGAGCTCCTCCGGCGCGCAGATGCGGTTGATCAGGTCGTGGCGCTCGGCGGTCGCGGCCGAGAACAGCGCCCCGATCAGGTTCCACTCGCGGGCCTTGCGCCGGCCGGCCACGCGCGCCAGGCGCGAGGTGCCGCCCCAGCCGGGGGTGATGTCCCAGTCGATCTCCGGCATTCCCCAGCGGCTGCGATCGGTGGCGACCACCAGGTCGCACACGAGCGTGAGCTCGAGACCGCCGCCCGTGCACACACCGTCGACGGCGGCGATGCTCACCGGCGTGAGTTCCTCGATCAGCTTGACCGTCTCCTGGTAGAGGCGCACCTGCCAGTAGGGGTCGTCGGGCCCCCAGGTGTTGAACTCCTTGATGTCGTCGCCGGCGCAGAAGGTCTCGCCCGCGCCGCGCAGGACGAAGACCCGGCACTCGCGGTCCTCGGCGACCGCGCGGACCGCGCGACCCAGCTCGGCGGACAGCGCGCGGTCCAGGGCGTTGTGCACCTCGGGACGGTTCAGGGTGATCGTGCTCACCGGCCCCTGGCGGTCGAGGATCAGGTGCTCGTACATCGTCGGCGGACCTCCCGTTCTGGTGTTGACGGGCGCGACTGTAGGCGCGGCCAGGTGGTAGCGCAAGAAGATCACGTCGCGGATCGCTACCAGTACGCTTTCAGGACCAGATGGCGACCGACCCGCTCCGTCACCGCTTCGAGCACGACTCCGTCAAGCAGGCGGTCGACCTGCTCGTCGACCGCTGGACGTTCCTGATCCTGCGCGAGGCGTTCTTCGGCGTGCGGCGCTTCGGCGAGCTGCAGCGCAACCTGGGCATCGCCCGCACCGTGCTCTCCGCACGGCTGAAGCAGCTCGTCGCCGAGGGGATGCTCGAGCGTGTGCCCTACCGCGAGGACCCGGTGTGGTTCGAGTACCGCCTGACCGAGAAGGGGCTCGAGTTCTACCCGGTGGCGCTCGCGTTGATGGCCTGGGGCGACCGCCACCTGGCCGGGCCCGCCGGGCCGCCGCTCGTCCTGCGCCACCGGCGCTGCGGGGAGCTGGCCGGGCCGCGCTGGGTGTGCGCGAGCTGCGGGGAGGACCTGCACGCCCGCGACGTGCAGCCCGAGCCCGGCCCCGGCGCGCGGCCCTGAACGACCTGACGGCTAAAGCGTCGCGAGCGCCGCGTACAGCTCGTGCGAGGCGGCCTCGCCGAGCTCCAGCGAGCGCAACGAGTAGGACTCGTCGGGGGCGTGGAAGGCGTCCTCGGGCAGGCTGAAGCCGGACACGATCGTCGGTAGCCCGCGCGCGGCCATGTCGGCGACGACCGGGATGCTCCCGCCCGAGCGCGCGAGCACGGGGGCCACGCCGCAGGCGCGCTCGAGCGCGCCGGCGGCGAGCTCGATCACCGGGCCGCCGGCCTGGAAGAGGACCGGCTCGGCGCACAGGCCGTGCAGCTCGACCGACACGCCGCTCGGCGCCGCGCCGGCGATCAGCTCACGCAGGGTCGCGTCCATGCGCTCGGCGCTCTGCCCGGCGGCCAGCCGCATCGTGACCGTCGCCGTCGCGCTCGCGGGGATCACCGTGCGCGGTTCGCCGCCGGCGATCGCGTTGACGTCGAGCGCCGGCTCGGCGCCGGTGCGCAGGTAGAACTCGCTCGCCGCGCGATCGTCGAGCGGCACCGCGCCGGCCTCGGCGAGCATCGTCGCGCCGGCGGGCAGCCGCTCCCAGGACGCGACCTCGACGGGGTCCGGCGGGCGCACGCCCTCGCGCAGCTCGGCGCGCAGCCGGCCGTCCGGGCCGGCCCGCAGCGGAGCGAGCAGGCCGATCAGCTCGTGCAGCGCGTTGCGCGCGGTGCCGCCGTAGAGCCCGGAGTGAAGCGGGCGCACGCCGGTGCGCAGCGTCACGTGCAGCTGCACGATCCCGCGCAGGCCGATCGTGATCGCCGGCGTGCGCTCGTCGGCCATGCCCGAGTCGAAGACGATCGCCGCGTCGGCGCCACGCTCGTCGGCCCGCAGCCAGTCTGAGACCGAGTGCCCGCCGACCTCCTCCTCGCCCTCGAGCAGGACGCGAACCCCGAGCGGCAGCCGGCCCGAGCGCGCCAGCTCGCACGCCACGTGCAGCAGCGGCAGGAAGTTGCCCTTGTCGTCGGCCGCGCCACGGGCGAACAGGCGCCCGTCGCGGATCTCGGGCTCGAACGGGGGAGAGGTCCAGCGGTCCAGCTCGCCCGGGCCCTGGACGTCGTAGTGGCCATAGATGAGCACCGTCGGCGTCCCGGTTGGCCCGTCCAGCTCGCCGACCAGCAGCGGGTTGCCGCCGGCCGGCTCGAGGATCTGCGTGCGCCCGCCGGCGCCCTCGATGCGCTCGGCGGCCCAGCGCGCCGCGCGCAGCAGGTCGGCCGGGTCACCCTCGCCGGTCGAGATCGACGGGATGCGCAGCCAGTCCTTGACCTCGTGCAGGAGCGTCGCGGTCACCCGCTGACCCTATCGACCTGGGCTCCGGGCCCCGCGCTCGGACCCGTGCCGCTCGGCTCCAGAAACGCCCGCATCTCGGCGACGAGCGCCGCGGGCTGGTCCTCGGGGATGAGCGTGTAGCTGTCGGCGATCTCGACGTGGCGCGCGTCGGGAAACAGCGCGGCGAGACGACGGCCGTGCTCGGGCGGCATCACGCGATCCTCGGCCGCCCAGGCGACGAGCACCGGCCCGGCGAACCGGCGCAGGCCCTCCATCGCCGCGACCAGCTCACGCCGGCCGCCGCGGGCACCGCGCGCGTAACGGGCGACGTCGCGCCGGACCCCGCACGAGGCCAGGCCGGGCGCGGTCCAGCCCCGTGCGATCTCATCGGGGATCGGGCGCTTGGCCATCCAGCCGAGGTGGGTGGGCAGCTTGCGGATCGCGCCGACCCGCAGCTGCCACAGCGCGAGCCGGATTCCGCCCGGCGCCCAGGCGGCGATGCCGGCCAGGCGCCCGGGCAGGCCGGGAGGCACGTTCTCGAACGCCTCGCACGGGGTGATGACCAGGCGGGCCACGCGCGGATCGGCGGGGGCGCTCGCGAGCAGCAGCGGCCCGCCCCAGTCGCAGATCACGAGCGTGACCTCGCGCAGGTCCAGGCGCTCGAGCAGCTCGCTGATCAGCCCGGCCAGCCCGCCCATCGAGACGTCGGCGTCGGGGCGCATCGGGCGTCGGTGGGCGCCGAACGGGAGCGTGGGAACCACGCAGCGATAGTCGGCCTGCACGTCGGCCACGACATGGCGCCACAGCGTGTGGTCCATGATCAGGCCGTGGATGAAGACGAGCACCGGCCCGTCGCCGCCAGTGTCCTGGTAGTCGATCGGACCGGCCGAGAGGCTTACCTCGGGCATCTGTGCCTCCTGACTAGATAGATCGCTCTACTATACTCAGAGGGAGAGGACGATGGGCGGCGACACACGCGATCGGATCCTCGGCGCGAGCGCCGAGCTGATGGCCCGTCAGGGCTACAACGGGACGGGGGTCAAGCAGATCGTCGCGGCCGCGGGCGCGCCGTTCGGCTCGCTCTACCACTTCTTCCCGGGTGGCAAGGAGGAGCTGGGCGCCGAGACGATCCGGGCCTCCGGGCGCCTGTACGCCCTGCTGATCCCGATGATCTTCGACGCCGCGCCCGACCTCGAGACCGGCGTGCGCGACTTCTTCGTCGGCGCCGCCGAGCACCTGCGCGAGAGCGGCTGGGTCGATGCCTGCCCGATCGCCACGGTCGCCCTGGAGGTCTCGAGCACGAGCGAACCGCTGCGGCTGGCCACCGCCGAGGTCTTCGAGGAGTGGCTGGCCGAGCTCGAGCGCCGCGGCGTCGCGGCCGGGCTGTCGGCCGAGCGCGCGCGGGCGATCGCGCTCGCCGCCCTGGCCGCCCTGGAGGGGGCCTTCGTGCTCTGCCGCTCGATGCGCTCGACCGACCCGCTCGAGCGCGCCGGCGAGATGGTGGCGGCGTCGATCCGCGACGAGCTAACCGCGCTCGACCGCCGCGGCGATACCGTCGAGTAGCCAGCTCAGGCCCAGCTCGAAGCGCTCGTCGAGCTCGGCGCGGTCCTCGACCGGGAGCGGCATCTCCCCGCGGACCATCGGCTCGGCGGCCAGGTGCGGGTACTCGCCGGTGGCGAGCATCCGCTCCATGAACACCCGCGAGTCGCGCAGCCGCGCCTGCTGGTGCTCGTCGATGTGGTCGGCGGCCTCTCCCTCGCGGACGCTGATCGCCGAGCCGAAGACGTAGTCGTCGATGATCCGCGTGACCCGGCGGCGCAGCTCGGGCTCGAGGGGCAGTGAGGCCACCGCGGCGAGCGACTGATCCATGTGGCGCAGCATGTTGGGGCTGAGCGCGGGTGGGGGATGGTCGAGGTAGGTGAGCACCCAGGGGTGGGCGAGCAGGAAGCGGCGCGTGGCGCGCGCGATCAGCGTGAGCGCCTCGCGCCAGTCCTCGGGCACGGGCTCCTCGATGAGCATCTCGCTGATCATCTCGTTGGCGGCGAGGTCGATCAGCTCCTCCTTGTTGGCCACGTAGGAGTACAGCGACATCGTGGCCATGTCGAGCTCGCCGGCCAGCCGGCGCATGGTGAGCGCCTCGTACCCGTCGCGGTCGATCAGCTCGACTGCCGCGCGGGCGACCTCCCCGCGCGAGCGTGGCGTGCGCGGCCGACGCGTCGGCCGCTCGGGCCGCAGCCAGATGAGCGTGGACTCAGATGGCGGTGGAGGGGTTGACATGTCGGGCACCCGTTCGGTACAACGTACACTACCGTACAGCGTACAATCCCGTACGCCGTACCAGGAGGGACGAAGAATATGGCATCCACCATCCCACCGCGCGCGGTCGTTACCGAGGGGATCGGCAAGCGCTTCGGCGAGCACTGGGCGCTGCGTGCGCTGGACCTCGAGATCCGGGCCGGGACGGTGCTCGGCCTGCTCGGACCCAACGGCGCGGGCAAGACGACCGCCGTGCGCATGCTCACCACCCTGCTGCGCCCCGATGAGGGCCGCGCCCGGGTGGCCGGCTTCGACGTGGTCGCCGAGCCTCAGCGCGTGCGCGAGCACATCGGCCTGGCCGGGCAGTCGGCGACGGTCGACGAGCTGCTCACCGGGCGCGCGAACCTGGAGATGGTCGGCCGCCTCTACCACCTGCCGCGCCGCTACGTGCGCCAGCGCGCCGACGAGCTGCTCGAGCGGCTCGAGCTCGCCGACGCCGCCGATCGCCAGGCGCGCACCTACTCGGGCGGGATGCGCCGGCGGCTCGATCTGGCGGCGAGCCTGCTCGCGCGCCCGCCGGTCTGCTTCCTGGACGAGCCCACCACCGGCCTTGACCCGCACAGCCGCAACGAGCTCTGGCAGGTGCTGCGCGAGCTGGTCGCCGACGGCACGACGCTGCTGCTGACCACCCAGTACCTGCAGGAGGCCGACCAGCTGTGCGACGAGATCGTCGTGGTCGACCACGGCCGGGCGGTGGCCCAGGGGAGCCCCGAGGCGCTCAAGGATCAGGTCCGGGGCGAGCGGGTCACCGTGACGCTCGTTGATAGGGGTCAAATGTGGGATGCCGCGGCTGCCCTCAGCGTTCTGGTCGGAGAGCCGGCCCAGATCGACCGGGAACGCGGGCAGGTCATCGCCACGGTCTCCACCGAGATCTCGCTTCTGGACATCGTGCGCTCGCTCGATGCCGCCGGCGTGGAGGCGCTCGACGCCACCCGGCGCCGGCCGACCCTCGATGAGGTGTTCCTGACCCTGACCGGGCCCGCCGAGGCCCGAGCCCCGATGGAGGTGGCCGTATGAGCACGATGGCACTCCCCAGCCCGGCGACGGTGAGCGGGGTGCGCGGGCGCCTGCGCTGGGCCGCGGCGGACGCGTGCACGCTGACGCGGCGCAACCTCACGCACGTGCGCTACGTGCCCGAGAAGCTGATCGACGTGACGCTGCAGCCGATCATGTTCGTCCTGCTGTTCGTATACGTGTTCGGTAAGGCGATCCACGTCCCCGGCGGCCATTACCAGGACTTCCTGATGGCCGGCATCTTCGTCCAGTCGCTCGCGTTCGCGAGCGCCGGCTCGGCGGTGAGCATCGCCGAGGACCTGCGCACCGGCGCCGTCGAGCGGTTTCGCTCGCTGCCCACCGCGCGGGCGGCGATCCTGCTCGGGCGCACCGGCGCCGACCTGGTCGCGAGCGCGCTGGCGCTCGCCGTCCTGTCGGTCAGCGGCCTGATCGTGGGCTGGCACGTGCACGGCGCTCCCGGCGCGGTGATCGGCGCCTACGCGTTGCTGCTGCTGTTCGCCTACGCGATGAGCTGGGTCGGCGTCCTGCTCGGCACGCTCGTGCGGGCCCCGGACGCCGCGCAGGGCATGGCCTTCCTGACCATGTTCCCGCTCACCTTCATCGCCAACTCGTTCGTGCCCCTCACCAGCCTGCCGTCGGGGCTGCGCGCGGTCGCGCAGTGGAACCCGCTGAGCGCGATGATCACCGCGGCGCGCCACCTGTTTCAGAACCCCGATCTGATCCCGCGGCACGCCTCCTGGGAGCTGATGCACCCCGTGCTCGCGGCGGCGCTGTGGTGTGTGGTCCTGCTCGTGGTCACGGTGCCGCTCGCGGTGTGGCGCTACCAGCGCGTGGCGGTCCGCTGATCGCAGACGGCTACCCTGAGGAGAATGCGCGCCGCGCTCGCTCGAGTCATGCCGCGGCGATTGGCGGCGCTCCTCGAGGTGCTGCTCATCGTGGGCTTGGCCATCGGGATCGCCGAAGGCGTCCAGGCCGAGGTGATCAAGCCGTTCAAGATCCCGAGTGGGTCGATGGAGCCGACGCTCATCCCCGGCCAGCGGGTGCTCGTCAACCGCTTCATCTACGACCTGCGCTCGCCCGAGCGCGGCGACATCGTCGTGCTGCACCCGCCGAGCGAGCTGATCTGCGCCGTCGCGGTCCCGGGCGACGAGCCCTGTCCCCGGTCGATCCACCACGAGGCGAGCGACTACTTCATCAAGCGGATCGAGGGTCTGCCCGGGCAGACCCTCTCGGTCCGCGACGGGCACCCGGTGATCAACGGCAAGGAGATCACCCACGAGCCCTACATCACTCCGTGCGGGCAGGGCGACGGTTGCAACCTGCCGGTGACGATCCGCATCCCCAAGGGCGAGTACTTCGTCATGGGCGACAACCGCGGCGACTCGGACGACAGCCGCTTCTGGGGCCCGGTCCCGCGCAGCTGGATCGTGGGGGAGGCCTTCCTGACCTACTGGCCCCCCGACCGCATCGGCTTCCCGTGAGCACGCCGCCCGGGGCGGCGACCCTGCCCTGGGAGCCGGTCGAGGCGCTCGGCGTCTTCATGGGCCTGCTCGCCGAGGTCGAGACGGCCACGCCGCAGTCAACCGACTTCTACGACAGCCTGTGCGATGCCACGTGCCGGCTGGCCCACCTGCGTCGAGCGGTGATCTTCCTGTGGGACGACGCCCGGCGCGAGGTGCGCGCGGTCGGCTCGCACGACGTGCCGCTGGAGGTCTTCGAGACCACGCCGGTCTCGACGGTCAACGTCCCACTCGCCCGGGCGGCGCTCGCGGGCGACTGCGTGGTCGAGGCCCACGAGCGCTTCGAGGCGCAGATCCCGGCCGAGATCGTCGCCGCGCTGCGCCCGCGCAACCTGGTCTGCACGCCGATGTCGGCCAGCGGCCTGTGGTTCGGGGTGCTGATCGCCGAGCGTGAGCAGGACGGGCCGCTGAGCGACACCGAGCGGCACACACTGTGGACGCTCGGCAAGGTCGCCGGCCTCGCCGCCTCGGCGCGGATCGCCACCCACACCCAGGATCGCGCGCGCTCGCTGGGCGAGCGCATCGCGCTCGCGCGCGAGCTGCACGAGAGCGTGATCCAGCGGCTGTTCGCGGTCTCGCTCGCGCTCGGCTCGGGCGAGGCGCTCACCGAGGAGGACCGCGAACGCTGCCTGCTCGAGGTCCAGCAGGCAGCTCAGGAGGTCAGGGCGGCGATGCAGCGTCCGCTCGAGCCCGTGCGCGCCGCCGGCGGGCGCCGGCTGGCCACCGAGCTCGAGCGCCTGTCCGCCGAGCACCCCGACCTCGGCCTGCGTCCCCAGTGGGAGTCCGGCGTGGAGCTGCCGACGCGGTACGAGGGAGTGGCCCAGAACGTGCTCGCCGAAGCGGTGCGCAACGCCCGCAAGCACGCTCGCCCCTCGGGCATCGACATCGCCGTGGCGCGGCGCGGGGACGCGCTCGTCCTGCAGGTGGCCAACGACGGCGTGGACGTCGCGCGGCGAGGCGCGGGAATGGGCCTCAAGCTCGCGGCGCTGGAGGCGCTCCAGCACGGCGCGCTGGTCGAGTTCGGGCCCGAGGCCGGCGGGCGCTGGTGCGTGCGGCTGATCATGCCGCTCGAGCTCGACTGAGGGTTGTCAGCCCACTGGCCGGGAAGGATCCTTCGCGTAGGGCGTCTAGCCCTTCGAAGTACCACACGACGGAGGAAACGGAGAATGACTACGACCGTACGACGGACCGTGGGCACGATCGTGCCGATGGCCGTCGTCTTGACTCTGATGCTGATCCCGGGTGGGGCCCTCGCGGCGGGCGCTCACCACAGGAAGAAGACCCACGCCGCGACCAAGTCGCACAAGCACAAGTCGCACAAGAAGAAGAAGAAGAAGACCACCTCGCCGACGCCCGCGCCGACCCCGGCGCCGGCGACGCCGACGGTGCGCGAGATCCCGGTCACGTTCTCGGTCGTCAACACGAACACCTCGCAGGTGCCGTGCGGGACCGACGGCAAGCAGTACACGATCGCCGGGACGCTGATCCTGCCGCCCTCGACCACCCCGGCGGGCGTGACGCTCTACGCCCACGGGCTCGGGTTCGGCGCGTGGTTCTGGAACTTCACCGCGGTTCCGGGCTACGACTACGCGACCAGCGAGGCCAACCTGGGCCATGCCTCCGCGGTCATCGATCGCCTGGGCTACGGCGCTTCGTCGATTCCCTCGGGGGCGGCGAGCTGCGTCGGCGGCCAGGCGTCGATCCTGCACCAGATCGTGCAGGACCTGCGCAGCGGCGCCTACGGCGCCGGTGGCGGTGCCGCGCCGATCGGCTTCTCGCGCGTCGGCCTGGCCGGCCATTCGGCCGGCGGCGAGCTGGCCGAGATCGAGGCCTACTCGTTCCGGGACATCAACGCCCTGGCGGTGATGGACTGGGCCGACCAGAGCTACTCGCCGGGGGCGCTGACCGCCTTCGGGGAGGACGGCGCGCAATGCGTCACCGGAGGGACCACGCAGGTCGGCGGACAGGGCAGCGACTACGCCAGCTATGGGCAGAGCGCGGCTGGCTTCGACGCCCTGATGTTCGCCAACGCGGCGCCGAACGTCGAGGCGGCGGCGACCGCGATGCGGACCAACGACCCGTGCGGGGACATCCTCTCGATCCTCAACGCCGTCGCGGTGGATGCGTTGAACATCGGGACGATCAAGGTGCCGGTCGCCTACGTGTGGGGGACGCAGGACGCCAACTACATCATCGGCACGCCGTGGTGGTCGCTCCAGGAGCTCCTCTACAGCGAGTCGCCCAAGGTCACCGACATCACGCTGCCCGGCAGCGGGCACGCGGTGACGCTCGAGCGGACGTTCCCGACGCTCGTCTCGCAGATGAGCGCCTGGCTGACCGCTAACGGTCTGTAGGCGCGCACGGCCCAGGGGCAGCTCGTGCCACGGCACGGGCTGCCCCGCCGGCTGGGCCTGCTACTAGACGATGTGGCCGGTGGGCCCGGTACGCTGAACGCGAGTCTGGCGCTGCGGGTAGCCGCAGGGGCCGAGGTCGAGGATGCGACGCCCGAAGGAACGGGTACTTGAGCAGGACCCAGCATCGAAGGGTGAGCAGTCGGCGGAGAACGTCGCGGGCGGCGGGACGGGTGCGCCTTCGGTCGAACTTCGGCCGTTTTGCAGGGTTCTGTCGTCGATATCAGCTGGGCTTGGTCGCCGCGACCGGAGCGATGCAGTAGTCCGGACAGGCGCGCCCGGCGGTGCACGGGGCCCCGCACGGCGGCGGCGAGGGCGGCGGTCCGCAGGCAGAGCTGCTCGCCGAGCTCGTGCTCAGCGGGCACGGGCCGGTGGCGGTCGTGCCCGTCGTCGTGGTGGGAGGCACGCAGGCCGGGGTCGAGGCGGCACTCGCGGCCCCGGTCGCGTTGGCGACGACGCACGGCCCGCATGGCGTGCACGGGGGCGGCACCGGGCAGGCGCCGGTCGCCGAGGTGGAGCCGCTGCTGTCGGCGGTCACGCAGCAGGCGATCACCACGTTGCCCGAGCTCGACGAGGACGTCTCGGTCGCGGGCGGCACGCACGGCGGCGGGACCGGGCAGGTGGTGCTGCTCGTCGTCCCGCTCGCGGGCGTGACGCAGCAGGCCGGCCCGCCGGTCGTCGCCCCGGTGCTCGACGTCCCGAGGGGGACGGGGCACGGCGGAGGCGTGGGACAGCTCGTGCTCGACGTGCTCGTCCCGCTGGCGAAGATGCACGGCGGGGGGAGGCAGGCGGCGGTCGTGGTGCCGGTGGCCGTGGGGGGCACGCACCGGCACACGATGGTCTTGGTGCTGGTGGCCGTCGGGGCCACGCAGTGGCAGACGGTGATCGTCGTGCTCGTGCCCGGCGGATACAGGCAGTGGCAGACCGCGGTGGACGGGGCGGCCGGGGTCACGCAGGGCGGCACGCACGGCGGCGTGGTCGGCTTGCGCTTCTGGTGCTTGGTCTTGCGGTGGTGGCGACGCTTGCGGTGATGGGTCGCCTTCGCCGCGTGCGAGCGGCCGCCCTTGCGCGTGCTGTTGGTGGTCGTCGTCGCGGTCGAGGTCTTCGTCGTCGCAGGACAGACGATCACCGCCGGGGTCGCACTCGACGCCGTGCGCTTCTTGCCGTTGGCGGTCGCTCCGCTGGGGAGCACGCCCACGATTGCCCCGCACATCGCGAGGAACACGATCCACCGCGCGCGCATACGCGTCGAGCATACCCCGAGGCTCGTGCGTCAAACATTATGGAACGGCGCTGTCGACGCGGCGTCGACAAGCCGGCGGAGTGCGTACGATGCCGCGATGCTGTCGGAGGAGCACGCGCACGGCACGACGCCGATTCAAGCCCTCCCCGGACGCCGCGGTGCGCTGATCGTCCAGGAGCGGGCGGTGATCGCGGGCTACGGGACGCGTGTGCTGCGCGCGCCCGGCACGGGCCCGACGGCGGTCCTGCTCCACGGGTTCGGCGACTCGGCCGACACCTGGAGCCAGGTGCTCGGGCGCCTCGCGCACGAGGGGCGCGCCGCCGTGGCGCTGGACATGCCCGGCTTCGCCCGTGCCGACGCGCTCCGGCCCGAGCCGGTGCTGCCCCAGCTCGTCACCTTCGCGCGCGCCGCCGCGACCCGCTTCGCCGAGCGCGGCCAGGGCAGCGTGCTGGTCGGCAACTCGCTCGGCGGCGCGGCCGCGCTGCTCGCCGGGCAGGGCACCGGCCCGCCGCTGCGCCGGATCGTCGCCATCGCCCCGGCGGGCTTCGACATGGCCCGCTGGATCTACCGGCTGGAGACGTTCTCGCTGCTGCAGGCCTCGCTGCAGGTGCCGGGCGTCCCACTCGGCGTGCTGCACGGAATCGTCGCGCGCATCTACCGCGAGATGGCCATCTATGACCAGCGCGCGGTCGACCGGCACGTGGTGCAGACCTTCGTGGGCCACTACCTGGACCGTCGCACCGCGATCCGCTACCTGCGCGTGGCCCGGCGGATGCGCCCCGAGCTCTCCACGTCGTTCGTGCTCGACGACGTGCGCGTGCCGGTGGAGGTCATCTGGGGGCGCCAGGACCGCATGCTCGACGTCAACGGCGCCGAGAAGGTACAGGAGGCGATCCCGCACGCGCACGTCGAGATCCTCGAGGAGTGTGGCCACTGCCCACAGGTCGAGTGCGCCGATGAAACCGCCGCGCTGCTGCTCGACGCGCTCGCCGCGGCCGAGGGCTGACGGACGAAGCATCCTGTGTCTGTGGAGCTCCCCGGAGGGAGGGAGCAACCCATCCTTTTCCCCCTATCCCGTTGCTACAGTGGGGCGCCGTCGTGGGCTGACGGCCGCCCCGACCGACGCGCCTGTCCCCGCCCTCCTGGCCGTCCCGCGTGACCGACAGCCTTCCGGCCACTCCTGTGCTCGACTCGCCGGCCGCCGGGCTCGGGCGCACGTCGACGCGCCGCAGCCTGACCGAGCGCCTGAACGCGGACGCATGGGGGCCGATCGCGGCGACGCTGGCGATCCTGCTGATGGTCGCGCTGACGCTGCTGATCGTCGGCGACGCGTCGATCGGCCGCACGCCGATGGCCCCCGACCAGCCGACCCGCGAGTCGTACCTGAACTGGCTCGCCGGCGGCAAGCTGAGCTACTACACCTTCCTGCCGGCGCTGCTGGTCATCGCCGGCGCCTACGGCGTGACGCTGCTGCTGATGCGCCACGTCTCCCGGCGCTGGACGATCGTGGCGATCGTCGCGATGCACGTGGTCGTGTTCATCGGGCCGGTGATGCTCTCGCAGGACGTCTTCTCCTACCTGGCCTACGCGCGAAACGCCGTCCTGCACGGGATCAACCCCTACCTGCACGGGCCGATCGCCGCCCCGCACGACGCCGACTACCGCTTCGTCGGGGTGGACTGGAAGAAGACCCTGACCGCCTACGGGCCGCTATGGACGATCGTGTCCTACCCGATCGGCTTCTTCGGGCTGGACGGCGGCGTGTGGACGATGAAGGTGCTCGGCGTGGTCTCGAGCCTGGGCATGGTCTGGCTGGTCTGGCGCTGCGCCGTGTTGCGTGGGCGCGACCCGCGGCTGCCCGCGGCGATCGTGGGCCTGAGCCCGATCACGATCCTCTACAGCGTCGGCGGCGCCCACAACGACCTGGAGATGGCCGCGCTGATGATGCTCGGCGTGTGGCTGACGCTGCGCGACCGCGACGCGCAGGGGGCGGGCTGGGTCGTGGCCGGCGCCGCGGTGAAGCTCACCGCCGCCGCGCTGCTGCCGTTCATGTTCCTCGGGCGGCGAAAGCGCGGGCCGCTCATCGGGGCGGTCGTCGTCGCGGTCGGGCTGGGCCTGTTCTCGCTGATCGTCTTCGGGTCGCACTCGCTGAATCTCGCGGCCACGCTGCGACGGCAGCAGTCGTTCGTCTCCAGCGACAGCTTCCCCAACGAGATCGCGCACATCTTCGGCAAGCCCGGCGTGTTCCCGGTGGACCGTACGCTGCTGCGCCTGGGCCTGGTGATCGCGGTGCTCTACCTGCTCTTCATCACCTGGCGCGGCTACGACTGGATCGCCGCCGGGGCGTGGACGATGCTCGCCATCGTCGTCACCACCACCTGGCTGCTCGCCTGGTACACGATGTGGGCGCTCCCGCTGGCCGTGGTCGGGCGCGACCGGCGTGCGCTGTGGGCGACGCTCGCGGTGCAGGCGATGTTCATCGTGCACCAGACCTCGCCCCTATGGAGCCCGAGGCTGTAGGGCGGTGACGGTGTGAGCGCGCAATCGCAACCGATCGGCGAGCAGGACCGCTGGGGCTGGCTTCCCCGCCGGCTGCGGCCGGGCGTCGATCCCCCCGAGGGGCCCCGGCGCGGTGACCGCCGCCTGGTCGAGAGCTTCATCGTGGGCGCCGTCGGCGCGCTGCTGATCGCGGCGACGATCGGCGACCTCGCGCGCCAGGTACGCCTGGACCGGCGCTTCTACCACGACCAGCGCACCTTCCTGGCCTACACCCACTACAAGCCCTACGGCTACGGCATCAAGCCCGGCATCGGCACCAGCACCGACATCATCTGCGCGCCGACCAAGCACACCGCCGTGGTCAACCTGTGCCTGGTCGTCGACGGCCGGGCGCACCACGCGATCCGACACATCGCCGGCGGCTTCTCGCTCCCGCTGCGCCGGCACGACATCGCCAAGTACCGCTACGACTGCTTCGGCGCGGCGGCCGCGCAGCGCCTGTGCAAGGCGAGCG
>DATAWZ010000081.1:0-10875 GCA_036266975.1 Solirubrobacteraceae bacterium | reverse complement strand
CGCTCGGGCCCAACCACGACTTCGGCACGATCCGCCTGAACACCGGCGTGTGGGACCTGCACGTGATCGTCACCGACAGCGCCGGCCGGCGCCTGGGCGGCTCGTTCGCGGTCCCGATCAACGTCAGCTCCGGGGCGCTCGCCGCCGCGCCGACCGCCGGGCCGGCTCCGGCGAGCGCCACGCCGACCGCCGGGCCGGCTCCGGCGAGCGCCACGCCGGTCCCCGGCGCCCCCGCGCCCACCGCCGCCAAGGCGGCCAGGCCGATCGGCTCCGCGATCGCCGCGGGCCAGCTGTCGGTCGCACAGGAGCTCGGCCCGGACATCGTCGCCGCGTGGGTGAGCCACCAGGGCGGCCGCCTGCGCATCGCGCTGCACACCCTGAACGTCTTCGAGCAGCCCGCCGCGATCGCGATCACCCTCCCCCACGAGCCGGTCGTCGGCCGCTGCGGGCTGGGCTGCCAGGTAGTGAGCGTCCCCGCGAGCACGAGCACGCTGCAGGTCAATGCCGTCCTCGGCGGCCACGCCTACACGGCCCGCCTGCCCGTCGCGTTCTCCGCGGGCGCCGGCAACGCGCGGGCCGCGGCGATCATGCGCCAGCTCGGCACCGGCGAGGCCCGGCTGCGCAGCGTCGCGGCCGTCGAGCGCCTGGCCAGCTCGCCGACGGCGCAGGAGAGGATCGTCGACCGCATCCAGGCCCCCGACCGCTACGCCTACCAGGTCACCCTCAACGGGCGCCCGAGCGCCTCGACGGTGATCGTCGGGGCCAGCGAATGGAACCGCACGCCCGGGCAGCCCTGGCAGGCGAGCACCTTCGGCACCCAGCCGTTCTCGGCCCCGTCGCTGCTGGACTGGTGGGTCGGCTACGCGAGCGCGCCGCGACTGCTCGACGAGCACGCGGCCGGCGGCGGCGAGATCGCCGACGTGGCCACGATCGGCGAGATCTCCGGCCTCGGCCCGGTATGGCTGCGCCTGCACATCGACGCCACCCGCTCGCGGCTGCTGTCGGCCTCGATGATCACCGTCGCCCACTTCATGACCGAGGCCTGGAGTGACTTCGACCGGGTGCCGGCGATCGTGCCGCCGGCCGGCTGAGCCGGGCGCCCGGTCAGGGCAGGCCGAGGAAGACCGACGCCAGGCGCCAGGCGTAGGCGCGGCTCATCTCATCCAGGCTCGCCGGCGGGCTGCGCAGCAGCGCCTCCACGCGCGGACGGTCGAGCACGGTCCACGCCGGATGGGCGGGCTGGGAGGTGGCGACCTCGAGCACGAGCGCGCTCATCGCCGCGAACCGATCCACCGGCGCGGGCGACCCCCCGGGCGCGGACGCAGGCACCGCGGTCCCGCCGCCCGTCCCGCGCCGGACCGACACACGGGCGGCGGCCCGCCGCGCGAGCTCGGCGCGCCCCTTGGCCGCGAGCCGGCGCGCGTGCTCGATGCGGACCTCGGCGTAGTGGCGCGGGGGCGGCCAGGTCTCCCCGTCCTGGAAGGGCACGCCGAGCAGCCGCGGGTCGAGCTGCTCGAGCACGCGATGGTGAAAGCCCTCCAGCGCGCGGCGCCGGGCGGGCAGCGCGAGCAGCGCCGGCAGCAGCCGCCGCGACCACAGCGGCGAGGTCGTGTCGCGGATCAGCTCGACCGCGCCGTGGGCCGGCGCCGCCCAGCAGGCCATGCGCTCGAGCAGGTAGAAGAGGTCGCCCACGTCGGCCGTGCGCGCCCCCGCGCCGCGTACCTGCGCGACGAACGCGTCGATCTGGCCGCGCACCGCGCGCTCGGCCTCGGCCGACACCGGCGCGCGGCGGCCCGGCCGCCGGCCGCTGAGGCGCCGGTAGAGATGCGCGGCCACGCCCGGCCCGCCGGGCCCGTAGTAGCTGCGCGCGATCTCGCCGCCCTGCCCGCTGTGCCACAGCGGCAGCGCCCCGGCGCGCGGGCCGAGCGGAAAGCCGGCGCCGTCGGCGAGCGTCGCGGTCCCGCCGGAGACCAGGTGGGTGATCCGTGCCGCCCGTTGCGGGTCACCGAAGCGGTCGCCGTGGGGATCGGCCTCGAGCAGCTCGTGGGTCATCCCGACCCGCTCGCACAGCGCCGCGGCGACGCGCACGTCGGGGTCGCCGGGCGCGCCGCCGGTCGCGGCGGCGAAGGAGAAGCCGGCGTGGCGCGCGGCGGCGAAGATCACCCGCGAGTCCCGCCCGCCGGTGAGCGGCACCACGTTCGGGCGCCCGGGCCAGTCCGCGAGCGCGGCCGTGAGCTCGATCAGGTCGGCGGCCGCCGCGGCGGCGTCCAGCGGCCCGCCGGCCATGCGCACGATCTCCGCCAGCGGCAGCAGCTCGCGCCTGTGCTCGCGCCCGTCGGGCTCGGCGCTGACCAGCGTGCCGCGCGGGACGCGGCGCACCGCGCGCCACACCGGGTGCCCGCCGAGCGACCAGCCCCCCGCGAGCACGCTCGCGAGCACCTGCTCGTCGACGCCGCCCTGCCCGCAGAGCCGCCGCAGCGCGTCCGCGTTGTTGCTGAACCAGCGCCCGCCATCGGGAGCGCTGGCCTCGTAGAGCGGGTAGGCGCCGAGCGCGTCGGCGAACAGCTCCAGGCCGTGCGCCCCGGCGCGCACGACCGTCCCGCGACCGTCGAGCTCATCGGCCCAGCGCTCGCTGTCCGGGCGCAGGTAGCGCGCGGCGTCGACCGCCCCGCGCCCGTCGGCGCCGCCGCCGGCCCCCCAGCGGATCGGCCGGCCGGCGAACAGCGCGCTCTGCCCCTCCTCCACGCAGCGGTAGTGCACGCCCCCCGTCCGGGAGGGCTCGGTCGCGACCGACACCCACCCCACGCGTCCGCCGGCACCGTGCCACTGCACGAGCGTCTCGGCGGCGAAGAAGGGCAGCTGCTCGATCAGCCCCGCCAGCGCGGCCCGCGCCCGGTCGAGGTCGATCGGCGCGGGTCCCTGGCCGGCGAGGAAGAGATGCATGGCCGGAATCCTGGACCAGATGCCTGGGCGCCGCCGGCCGGCGACGCCCAGGCACCGACTACCGAGGGCTAGTTGTTCGCCTCCGGCAAGCCCTTCTTGGCCCAGTAGGAGGTGCTGCAGTTCGCGCCCTTGATGTACTTGCAGAGCGTGAAGTAGCCCGGCCGCGGGTCGTTCTTGCCGTTGACCAGACCCGAGTCGAACCGGATGTTGTTCCCGACCGCCGGGAACCAGTTGTAGACGTACAGCCGGGTGATCTTCTTGCTCGAGCGGGCGTCGGTGACCATCTGCTTGATCGCCCGGCTCGCGCGGGAGAGGCTCTTGGGGAAGCCCTTGCCGAACTGCACGATTCCGCCGGTCTCGGTGATCCACACCTGGCCGCCCGGGAACGTGTTCACGAGCTTCTTGGTGCGGCTGTCGCTGAACCGGTTGGTGTCGGAGTAGTTGTGCAGGCCCCAGATCGTCGGCAGCGGCTTGTGCAGGTGCTTGACCTCGGCGATCCACTGGTGGATGAACTTGATCGTCGTCTTGTCGTTGGCCTGGTCGAGCACGTCCAGGCCGACGTCGGCGCACCCGTGGCGGCACTGCCTGGCCTTGGCCAGCACGCCGCGCAGCGCCACGTAGTACTCGGCGGCGAGCTTGGCGTCCGGGCTGGCCTGCATATGCGGGATGTTCCCGCGGTTGGACTCGTCCCACGGCTGGAACTCGGTGATCCCACCGAAGTCGGCGACGAACTTCTTGACGTCCCTGGTGTACGCCGAGACGCTCGGGTTGTGCAGGGGCGTGTAGTTGGAGTGGTAGAAGGCGACGAGGACCTGCACGTGCTCCTTGGCCGCAGCCTCGAAGAAGAGCCTGGCCTTCGACATGTCCGACGAGTGCGCCACCGCGTCATAGGGGGCGATGTAGCGCGTGATCTTCATGTGGAAGTTCAGGTACAGCGGGCTCGCGAACATCAGGTAGCTCGCGTCCTGGATCCCGATCTTCGGGTTCGAGACCGAGGCGTGGGCGGACGCCTTCTTCTTGGACTTGGACTTCGCCTGGCCGACGCCGGGAATGGCAACGAGAGCGACGAGCAGAGCGAGGGCCAACATCGGGACGGCCAGCAGGCGGCGACGTGGCAAAGGCGATCAGTCCTCTCTCTTCGTGGACGAGTGGTGGCAGGCGACGCGCGACGTGGGCACGACGTTCGCCCGGTCGTCTGGGGGAAACAGCCTGGACGTCCGAGGGTTGCGGTACGCAGACGGACGAACGGGTGACCCCCGCGTCGTGGCCGCCATGATACGCAACGGCCTCGGCCGTCGCGTCAGCGCGACCCGCCCGCCATCGCGGGCAGGATCACCAGCGTGTCGCTCTCGCCGACCTTGGTCTGAAGGCCCTCGAGCACGCGCACGTCCTCGTCGTTGAGGTAGACGTTGACGTAGCGGTTGAGCTGGCCGTCCGAGCCGAAGAGCTGCGTCTCGGTCGCCGGATGCGCCTGCGCGAGCGAGCGCAGCACGCTGCCCACGTCGCCGCCGTCGGCGCTCACTTCGCGCTCGCCACCGACCGACGCGCGCAGCACCGGAGGGATCTTGATCGTCGCCATGAGCGGAGCAGTTTAGATGGGAAGGAAGAGGGGCCCGGCTCGCCGGCCTACGGCCGGCTGCCTGTGCCCCCGGATGGGAGGCGCCACCCTCTCAGTGCGCGCCGGCGCAGAACGCCTCGTAGTCGGGGAACACGCCGAGCTGCTCATCGGTGATCGAGTCCGGGTCGCGCGAGCAGATCGCGCACTCGGGGTCGCGGCGGACCTTGACCTCGGTGAGGGTCGCGGCGAGCGCGTCGTAGAGCAGCAGCCGGCCGACGGCCGTATCCCCGACGCCGAGGATCAGCTTGATGACCTCGGTCGCCTGGAGCAGGCCCATCGTCCCGGGCAGCACGCCGAGCACGCCGTTGGCCCCGCACGACGGCGCGAGCTCGGGCGGCGGGGGCTCGGGGAACAGGCACCGGTAGCACGGCCCGTCGTAGGGCTTGAACACCGACAGCTGGCCGTCGAAGCCGAGGATCGAGGCCGAGACGACCGGGATCTGCAGCCGCACCGTGGCGTCGTTGAGCAGGTAGCGCGTGGGGAAGTTGTCCAGCCCGTCGACCACGACGTCCCAGCCGGGCAGGATGTCCATGATGTTCGACGCGTCCATCCGCTGCTGGTGCTTGACGACCTTCACGTCCGGGTTCAGCGCCTGAATCGTCATCTCGGCGGAGTCGACCTTCGGCACCCCGACGCGGTCGGTGGTGTGGATCACCTGGCGCTGGAGGTTGGAGACGTCGACCGTGTCGTTGTCGACCAGGCCGATCGTGCCCACGCCCGCGGCGGCGAGGTACAGGGCGGTCGGCGAGCCCAGCCCGCCGGCGCCGAGCAGCAGCACGCGCGCGTCGAGCAGCCTCTGCTGGCCCTCGACGCCGACCTCGGGCAGCAGCACGTGGCGCGAGTAGCGATCGCGCTGCTCGGGGGTGAGCGTCCGTGGGACGGTGACGCCGTAGCCGCGGTCCTTCCACAGCGTGATCCCGCCGGTGAGCGAGCGCACGTCCTCGTAGCCGAGGTCCTCGATCAGCGTGCGCGCGGCGTAGGCCGAGCGGTTGCCCGAGGCGCAGTAGACGACGATCGGCGTGGAGCGATCGGGGACGATGCCCTCGATGCGGGACTCCAGGAAACCGCGCGGGACGTGGTGCGCGCCGGGCAGGTGGCCGGAGACGACCTCGTCGTTCTCGCGCACGTCGAGCAGCACCGGCGCGGGCGGACGGTGGCCGTTGCCGTTGGCCTCGACGGCCGTGCCCTGGGCGCTGATCGCGCTATTGACCTCGGCCGGGTCGACCTCGGTGATCTGGCTCTTGACTTGGCGGAGCAGCTCCGCGCCGGACGGACTCATCCGAAAGCTCCTGAATGTTGATTGCCGATCGGGATAACTTCATAAAGTATAGCGAGCCCATCGCCTCGCCCCACGGGCCGCGGACTCTACGCTGCCGGGACCCATGCACCGCCTGTGGATCCCCGCCCTGCTCGCGGCCCTCGCGCTCGCCGGCTGCGGACGCTCGGCGTCGACCGGAACGCTCGAGGGCGCGTTGTTCCCCCCGACCGAGCCCGTCCACGACTTCGTCCTGCCCGACCAGGACGGCGCCGCGGTCTCGCTCGCCTCGCTGCGCGGCCACGTCGTCGTCCTCACCTTCCTCGACGCGGTCAACCGCAGCGACAGCGTCGTGCTCGCCGACCAGATCCGCGGTGCGCTCGGCCTGCTCGGCGAGCCCGCGCGCGAGTTGCCCGTGCTCGCGGTCAGCGTCGACCCCGCGCGGGACACCGCGGCGGCCGCCCGGGCCTTCCTGTCGGCGACCGGGCTCAGCGGGCGCATGTCGTTCCTGGTCGGTTCCCCGGGGCAGCTGACCGCGGTGTGGAAGCAGTACGCGATCGCGCCCCAGACGGCCAGCGACCCGGTGCACAACGAGAACTCCTCCGAGGAGGTCTACCTGCTCGACCGCGGCGGGCGCGTGCGCGAGGGCTACCCGATCGCCGTGCTCACCCCCGGGCTACTCGCGCACGACATCCGAGTCCTCCAGGCCGGTTGATACCCTAGCCCCCAGGTAGGTTTTCCGGCGATGATGTTCTCCACCAAGGCCGAGTACGGCGTCCGCGTGATGGTCGAGCTTGCTCGGCGCACCGCCGACGGGGACGGCGAGGCGCCGGTCCCGGTCCCGCTCGCGGAGATCGCCGAACACGACGGTCTGCCGCTCGCCTACCTGGAGCACCTCGTCGCCCGGCTGCGCAAGGCCGGGCTGATCGACAGCCGTCGCGGCAGCCGCGGCGGCTACCTGCTCGCCCGCCCGGCGAGCGAGATCACGATGGCCGAGGTCGTGCAGTGCCTGGAGGGCTCGATCGCCCCGATCGAGTGCATCTCCCAGGCGCCGGACGGCAGCGTGCGCTGCGCCCGCGAGTCCGATCCTGCGCACGTGTGCGGGACCAAGGTCCTGTGGACGCGCGTGCGGCTGGCCATCATCCAGACGCTGCAGGAGACGACGCTCGCCGACCTGGCCGCCGCTGGCACGCCGACGGGCCCGACGCTCCCCACCCTTCCGCTCGCCCCCACCCACTGAGGAGTCCATGGCCGACCTCGAGATCACCAACCTGCACGTCCGCACCGATGACCGCGAGATCCTGCACGGCGTCGACCTCGCCGTCGACAAGGGCGAGATCCACGCCCTGATGGGGCTGAACGGCTCCGGGAAGTCGACCCTGGCCAACACGATCATGGGCCACCCGAGCTACGAGGTGACCGAGGGCACGATCGTCTTCCGCGGGCAGGACATCACCGAGGCCGACCCCGAGGACCGGGCCAAGGCCGGGCTGTTCCTCGCCTTCCAGTACCCGGTCGCGATCCCGGGCGTGTCGGTGGCCAACTTCCTGCGGATGGCGATCAACGCCCGCCGCGAGGAGCCGATCCGCGTCAAGGAGTTCGGCCAGGAGATGCGCGGCGCGGTGGCCATGCTCGACGTCGACCCGAGCTTCACCTCGCGCCACCTGAACGCCGGCTTCTCCGGCGGTGAGAAGAAGCGCGCGGAGATCCTGCAGCTGGCGATGCTCAAGCCCGAGATCGCCGTGCTCGACGAGACCGACTCCGGCCTGGACGTCGACGCGCTGCGCACCGTGGCCCAGGGCGTCGCCAAGCTGCACTCCGAGCAGGGCCTCGGCGTCCTGCTCATCACCCACTACGAGCGCATCCTGCAATTCGTCAAGCCGACCCACGTGCACGTGATGATGGACGGGAAGATCGTGCTGCGCGGCGGCCCGGACCTCGCCGACCGGATCGCGCGCGACGGCTACGACGAGATCCGCCGCCAGGTGGCCGGCGATGAGTGACGCGGGCTCCGAGGTCGCGGCCAAGCCCGGTCGCCACCGCGAGGCGACCCTCTACCGCGCCCTCGACGGCGACGGCGCGCCGGCGGGGTTGAGCCTGGCCGAGCACCGCGACGCGGCGCGGGCGCTGTTCGAGCAGCTCGAGCTGCCGGTCTGGCGCCGCTCGGGCTTCTGGACGACGAGCCTGGCCGAGATCGACCTGGGCGCGATGCGCGCGCACCGGGGCGACGCCGTGCCCTCGATCGTCACCGACACCGTGGGCGGCCTGCGCCGCGCCGGGCTGATCGTGCAGAACGGCTCGGCGACGGTCCACGCCGAGATCGACCCGACGCTCGCCGCGCGCGGCGTGATCCTGTGCTCGCTCGAGCGCGCGGCCAGCGAGCACCCCGAGCTGTTCGCCCGCTACTACGCCAAGCGGCTGCCCTACGACCGCGACAAGCTCAGCGCCGGCAACGGCGCGTTCTGGAGCGGCGGGGCCTTCCTGTACGTGCCGCCCGACGTGCAGATCGAAGCGCCCTTCGACATCGTCTACTCGCTCGATCGCGGCCACACCGCGCAGTACGCGCGCACGCTGGCCATCGGCGACCACCACTGCGAGCTGCGCCTGCGCGAGTGGGATCTCGCCGGCGATGACCTGGACGGTCCGTGCGTGCACGCCGGCGCCTTCGAGCTCTATCTCGAGGACGGCGCGCGCGCCCGCCTGGCCCACGTGCAGGACTGGAATCCGCGCCACCCCACCCCCGGCCACCGCGGCGAGGTCGCCGACGTCTCCACGCACGTGGTCCACGTCGGGCGCGACGCCTACTGCCACTGGCTGCCGTGCATCCTCGGCGGACGGCTGACCCGCCAGCACGCCGAGCTGGTGATCAGCGAGCCCGGCGGCGACATGGCCTTCCGCGGACTGTTCTTCGCCGAGCGCGCCGAGCACCTGGACCTGTTCGCGGTCGACCTGCACGAGACCGGCCCGTCGGGCGGGGACGTGCACTGGCGCGGGGCGGCGAGCGGCGAGAGCCGGGCGAGCTTCGAGGGGCTGATCAAGATCAACCCCGGCGCCCAGCAGTCGCACACCTACCTGCAGATCCACACGATGATGCTCTCAAAGGCGGCGCGGCTGGACGCGATCCCGTCGGTGCTCGTGTCCGCCGACGACGTGTCGGCCTCGCACGGCGGGACGGTCGGCGAGCTCGACGAGGACCTCATCTTCTACATGCGCAGCCGCGGCCTGGATCGCGCCACCGCGGTGCGCACGATCGTCGAGGGCTTCTTCGAGCCGCTGATCACCGAGCTGCAGGACCCCGAGCTCGAGGCGATCGTGCGCGCGCGGGTGACCGCCCGCCTCGAGCACGCGGCGGGCGACATCGAGGCCTACGTGACCGCGCGATGAGCCTGGACGCCACATCGGTGCGGGTGCGCGACGACTTCCCGATCTTCGGGCGGCGCATCGACGGCCAGCGGATCGTCTACCTGGACTCGGCCGCCACCGCGCAGAAGCCGGCGGTGGTGATCGACGCGCTCGCCGGGTTCCTGCGCGAGCACAACGCCAACATCCACCGCGGCGTCTACGCGCTCGCCCAGGAGGCCGACGCGCTCTACGAGGGCGCCCGCGAACGGGTCGCGGCGTTCACCGGCGCCCCCGCGCGCGGGACGATCTTCACCAAGAACGTCAGCGAGGCGATCAACCTGGTCGCGTTCGCGTGGGGGCGGGCGAACGTCGGTCCCGGCGACGCGGTGCTGGCCACGGTGATGGAGCACCACTCCAACCTGATCCCCTGGCAGCAGCTGTGCCGCGAGCGCGGCGCCCAGCTGCGGCTGCTCGAGGTCGACGAGGCCGGCGAGCTCTCCCTGGACGCGCTCGACGCCGAGCTCGCGCGGGGCGACGTGCGACTCGTCGCCTTCGCCCACATCTCCAACGTGCTCGGCACGATCAGCCCGGTCGCCGAGATCTGCGCGCGGGCCCACGCGGCCGGCGCGATCACGCTCGTCGACGGCGCCCAGGCGGTGCCCCAGATGCCGGTCGACGTCGCCGCGCTCGGCGCGGACTTCTACGCCTGGACCGGCCACAAGGCGGTCGGTCCCACGGGCGTGGGCGTCCTGCACGGACCGCCCGCGCTGCTGAACACGATGGACCCCTTCCTCACCGGCGGCGGGATGATCGCCGACGTGCTCGACACCGAGTCGACCTGGATCGACGGGCCGGCGCGCTTCGAGGCGGGCACCCCGCCGATCGCCGAGGCGGTCGCGCTCGGCGCCGCCGTGGACTACCTGAGCGCGCTGGGCATGGAGCGCGTGCGCGCCCACGAGGCCGAGCTGACCGCGCTGCTGCTCGAGCGCCTGGCGGCGGTCCCGGGCTGTCGCGTGTTCGGACCGCCCGACGCCGAGCGCCGCGGCGGGCTGGCCTCGTTCGCGCTGGAGGGGATGCACCCCCACGACATCGCCGAGCTGCTCGGCCGCGACGGCGTGTGCGTGCGCGCCGGCCATCACTGCGCCAAGCCGCTCATGCGCCGCCTGGGCGTGAGCGCGACCACGCGCGCGAGCTTCGGGCCCTACTCCGAGGTGCAGGACGTCGAGGCGCTGATCGGCTCGCTGGGCCGAGCGCGGAAGATCTTCGCCTGATGGACGAGCTCTACCGCGACAACATCCTCGACCACTACAAGCAGCCGCGCAACTTCGGCGAGCTCGACCCGCACGACCTCGAGTTCCACGACGTCAACCCCCTGTGCGGCGACGAGATGGGCATCCACGTCTGCGTCGTCGACGGCCGGATCGCCGACCTGCGCTTCCACGGCCACGGCTGCGCGATCTCCCAGGCGGCGGCGTCGATCGCCTCCGAGGAGCTGATCGGCATGGACGTGCAGGAGGCGGCCGCGCTGGACGCCGACTGGATGCTCGACCTGCTCGGCATCCCCATCTCGGCCACGCGGCGCAAGTGCGCGCTGCTGAACCTGAAGGTCCTGCGCGGTGCGGTCAGCGGCGACGCGAGCTGGCCCGAAAGCGCGTCGTCCTAGGAACCTCAAATGCCGTTCGGGGGCGCGCATGCGCGCCCCCGGGCGCGGGCGCAT
>DATAWZ010000080.1:0-11353 GCA_036266975.1 Solirubrobacteraceae bacterium | reverse complement strand
TGCCCGCGGGCGTGCGCCGCGGGCGGCGAGCGAGCGATTGCGCCGCTTCCCCGCCGGCCCGGTCGCCGCCTGCGCCGACCGCAGCGAAACGCCCGGTGAGGCGGGGACATCCCATCTTTCACCCCAAATCCATCTCGGCTGCGTCTCCCCCGCGAGATCGAGCAACGGCTCCCCGCGGGCCCCGGCTCGGAGGCCCTTCGCCGCCAGCCGTGCTGCTCGTCGTCGGCTCCTTTCTGACCAAGGACCTCGGCATCGACTGGCGCGAGGGCGACGAGCATCTGCGCGAGCCCTGGCGCATGGATCCCGACCGCCAGCGCGAGCTGGGGTGCGTCATCGGCGAGGACTACCCGGCGCCGATCGTCGACCATCGTCACGCCCGCCGCGAGGCGATCGAGCGCTACCGTCAGGCTCGAGAACCGCGAAAAGGAGACACGCCAGATGCAGGCGACGTGGAACGGCGCGGTGATCGCGCAGAGCGATGACACCGTGGCCGTCGAGGGCAACCATTACTTCCCCGCCGAGTCGGTGCGCGGGGAGTACCTGCGCGACAGCCCGACGCACACGACTTGCCCGTGGAAGGGCGAGGCGAGCTACAAGACGATCGTGGTCGACGGCCAGCGCAACGAGGATGCGGCCTGGTACTACCGCGAGCCCAAGGAGGCGGCGGCCAACATCGCCGGTCACTACGCGTTCTGGCGCGGGGTGCAGGTGAGCTGACCCCCGCGCTCAAGCGGGGATCGCGGCGGGTCGATACCTGCCGTGGATGAGCGATTGCGAGCCTCCCCTGGCCCCCGAGGGCCGCGAGCGCGTCCGCTGCGGCGGGTGCGGGTTCCGGTGGTTCGGCGTCATCGCCGCCCACGGACTCTCCGTACTCGGCGCCTGCCCCCGCTGTGGCGGCGAGCTGGAGTTCCGCGAGCACGCCGGTGTCCCCGACGAGGACGAGCTCGAGTCGCGCTCGGAGCTCGCCGGGCTGCAGCCGTGGGAGGTCCTCGGCGTGCCTTCGGCGGGCGGTTTCTAGAAGCGGATCACGCTGCGGATCCCGTCCTGGGCTTCCATCAGCGCGAAGGCACGATCGATCTCCTCGAGCGAGACCTCGTGGGAGAGGAACGGCTGCACGTCGATCTCCCCGGCCATCCAGCGGTCGATCAGCTGCGGCACGTCCTCGCGGCCCTTCAGGCCCCCGAACGAGGAGCCGCACACGCGCCGGCCGGTGATCAGAAAGCGCGGGATGATGTCGAGCGTCTCGCCGCGGCCGGCCACGCCGCACACCGTGCACAGCCCCCAGCCCATGCGCGCGGCCTCGACCGCCTGACGCATCACGGCGACCAAGCCGGTCGCCTCGAAGGTGAAGTCGGCGCCGAACCCGTCGGTCATGTCGAGGATCTGCTGGACCGAGTCGGGGCCGCCGACGATCGTGTGGGTCGCCCCCTGGCCGCGCGCGAGCTCCAGACGCTCCTCTGAGAGATCGACGCAGACGATTCGCTCGGCGCCCTGCAGCCGCGCGCCGGCGACCGCGCCCAGGCCGACCATGCCCGCGCCGAACACCACGGCGGTGCTCCCCTCGGTCACCTCGGCCGTCTTCATCGCCGCGCCGAGCCCGGTCGACAGTCCGCAGGCGAACAGGCACGCGCCCTCGAGCGGCGCCGAGGGGTCGATCTTCGCGAGCGCGATCTCGGGCATCACCGTGTACTGCGCGAAGGTCGAGGTGCCCATGAAGTGGCGCAGCTCCTCGCCTTCGCGCCTCAGCCGCGTGCTGCCGTCGGGCAGGTAGCCGCGGCCCTGCTGCTCGCGGATGGCCAGGCACAGGTTGGTCCGCGGGTCGCGGCAGTGCACGCACTCGCCGCACTGGGGCGAGAACAGCGTGACCACGTGGTCGCCGGCGGCGACCAGTTCGACGCCCGCGCCGACGTCCTCGACGACGCCCGCGCCCTCGTGCCCGAGCACGCACGGCGCGTAGCCGGACGGGTCGGCGCCGGAGGCCGTGTACATGTCGGTGTGGCACACGCCGCACGCCTCCAGCCGCACGAGCACCTCGCCCGGACCGGGCTCCTGGAGGGTGACCTCCTGCACGACCAGTGGCTCCCCGAAGCGCTCGAGGACGGCGGCGCGGATCTGCACGCGCGGATCCTAATCGTTGTTAGTCTGGCGGGCGATGCGCGGACGGTTCGGCCTCGTCGTGCTCGCCCTGATTGCGTGTTCAATTGGGGTAAAGGTGGGGCGTGCCGCGGTCGTCGTCCTGCCACACACGACGACGAGCACTGCTCCAGCGGCGGCCCCGACGCCCCCGCCGAGCAGCGGCCAGACGGTCTACTACCGCCCGATCGGCTGTCGGTCCCGGCCCGGCGTCTACCGCGGGATCTCCACGCATCGCAAGGTCGTGGCGCTGAGCTTCGACGACGGCCCCTACACGCTCACCCCGCAGTTCGTGTCGATGCTCGCGGCCGAGCATGTGCCGGCCACGTTCTTCATGATCGGCGAGGAGATCACCGGTGCGGACGCGGCGCTGCTCAAGCGCGAGCTGCGCGCCGGCGACGCGCTCGGCGACCACACCTGGACCCACCCCGACCTCGACGACGCCAACGTCGAGTACCAGCTCTCCTCGCAGCTGAATCGGGTCCAGAGCCTGACCGGCTACACGCCGTGCGTGTTCCGCCCGCCCTACGGCGACTACGACGGGCACGTGCTCGCCGTGGCCGCCTCGCTGCACCTGGCGACGATCCTGTGGGCCGTCGATCCGAGCGACTACACCCTCCCGGGCGTGAGCGCGATCGAGCAGCGCGTCCTGTCCGCCGCGCAGCCGGGCGACATCATCCTCTCCCACGACGGCGGCGGGCCGCGCCAGCAGACGCTCGCGGCCTATCCGGACATCATCAACACGCTGCGCCGCCGCGGGTACTCCTTCGAGACGGTGCCGCAGCTGCTCGGGTTCGCCACCGTGTACCGCAAGTGCATCGCCCAGTGCGGCGACGCCGCGATCTCCTACAGCCAGGTCCCGCGCGGCTCGATCATCGAGCCCGGCTGAGCGCGCTCTGAAGAGGTCGGTAAGCGTCGGAGCTCTGACGCCGATAGGCCTGCAACGAGCGCTATCGTCCCGGGAGATGGGCGACTTCACGCGCCGCGAGGAGAAGTTCGACTCCTGGGGTGAGCAGTGCGCGGCGTGGATCTACCGGCCCGAGGGGGACGAGCCGGTGCCGATGGTCGTGATGGCCCACGGGTTCAGCGCGGTGCGCGAGCAGGCGCTCGACCGCTACGCCGAGCGCTTCGCCCAGGCCGGCTTCGCCGCGCTGGTCTTCGACTATCGCTACTTCGGCGCCAGCGGCGGCGAGCCGCGCCAGCTGCTCGACATCCGCCGCCAGCTCGCCGACTGGGCCGCGGCGATCGCGTACGCGCGCACGCTCACGGGGATCGACCACGATCGGCTGGCCATCTGGGGCAGCTCGTTCAGCGGTGGGCACGTGATGGCCACCGCCGCGCGCGACCACGGGATCGCCGCGGCGATCGCGCAGGCGCCGTTCGCCGACGGCCTGGTCAACCTGCCCGCGCTGGGGATCGGCCACTCGCTGCGCCTCACCGTCGAGGGGCTGCGTGACCTTCCCCGGGCGCTGCGCGGGGGCCGACCGCACATGGTCGCCGCCGTCGGGCCGCCCGGCTCGCTCGCGGTGATGAACACCCCCGACGCCGAACCCGGCCTGCGCGCGATCGACCCGGAGGATTCGACCTGGCGCAACGAGGTCGCGGCGCGCGTCGTGCTCACCGTCGGCCTCTACCGCCCCGGCCGGCGCGCGCGGCGGATCACCTGCCCGCTGCTGGTGTGCGTCGCCGACGAGGACTCGGTCACGCCGCCCAAGCCGGCCGTGCGCGCCGCCCAGCAGGCGCCGCACGGCGAGCTGCGCCGCTATCCGATCGGCCACTTCGACATCTACGTCGGCGACGCCTTCGAGCGTGCGGTCACCGATCAGCTCGACTTCCTGCAGCGGACGCTGCACCACCCGCAAGCGGCCCCGGTTCCCACCTCGGTCGCCTGAGCCTGCCGCTGGTCATGCCTCGCTTTCGCCGCCAACCACTCCCGGAAGCGGGCGACGAGGTGCTCGCCGAGCAGTGCCTGGCCTGCGGCAAGGAGATCGAGCGCGGCGAGCAGCGCGTGCTGCTCGACGGCGTGCCCTTCCACGATCACTGCTCGATCTACCGCAGCTGGGGCTGGTCCTCGCGCTCGGAGCGCACGCCCGCCGGCGCCTCGCGGCCCGGCTCCTGAGCGCGTCAGCGGTCGGCCGCCCAGGCGCGGAAGCGCTCGAGCAGTTCCGGCGGCGCGTCGTCCAGGGCGTGCTCGGGGTCACCGATGGTTCCGAGCTCGAGCAGCGTCAGGCGCATTCCCGCCAGGTAGGCGGTGCAGTCGCGGCACCGCGCCAGGTGCGCGTCCAACCGGCGCCGGTCGGTATCGGGCAGCGCCTCCTCGACGTAGTCAGTCACCAGCGCCACCAGCTCACGGCAGCTCAACATCACAGAGGTGTCCGGTGAGTCGCCCATTGCGTTACGCCTCCCACTGGGGCTCGAGGGCGGCGCGCAGGCGGCCGCGGCCGCGGTGCAGCAGCACGCGCGCGTTGCCGGGCGAGAGGTCGAGCGCCTCGGCGACCTCCTGGCCGCTCAGCCCGGCCACATCGCGCAGCAGGACCGCCGCGCGCTGGCGATCGGGCAGCTCGTCGAGCGCCGCGAGCAGCGCGGCGCGGGTCTGGAGGCGCTCGAGCTGCTCTTCCGGCGGCGCCGGCGGCGGCGCGGCCCACGCGCCCGCGGGGGTGAACGGGCCGATCGTGTCCTGGAGCGTCTCGTCCGGGACCGAGCGCCGCTCGCGCGTGCCGCGGCTGATCGCCCGGTTGATGAGGATTCGCGTCAGCCACGTGCGCAGCGAGGAGCGCTCCTGGAAGGAGTCAAGGCCGTCGAGCAGGCCGACCCACGCCTCCTGGGCGACCTCCTCGGCGATCGCGTCGGTGGGGACGAAGCGGCGGGCCAGCCGCACGAGCATCGGGTGCCAGGCGCGCACGATCTGCTCGAACGTGCGCTCGTCGCCCGCGCGCAGTCGACGCAGGAGCTCGTGCTCGCTCTCACGCGCCGCGGCGCTCACCGCGCGCACGCTAGCGCGTAACGTGAGGGTTCCCCGCGTGACCAATGGGTAGCCGACTTTCGAAAGGAGCTCCGCGCATGAGCGAGGCCAAGATGGACAAGACCGACCAGGAGTGGCAGGAGCACCTGACGCCTGCGCAGTACGAGATCCTGCGCCGCGCCGGCACCGAGCCGCCGTTCAGCGGCGAGTACACCTACAACAAGACCGACGGCAGCTATCACTGCGCCGGATGCGGCGCCGAGCTCTTCCGCTCGGACGCCAAGTTCGACTCGGGCAGCGGCTGGCCGAGCTTCACCGAGCCGGCGATCGCCGAGAACGTCGAGCTGCACGAGGACCGCAGCCACTTCATGGTGCGCACCGAGGTGCGCTGCAAGCGCTGTGGCGGCCATCTCGGGCACGTGTTCGAGGACGGGCCGCAGCCGACCGGGCAGCGGTTCTGCATCAACTCGCTCTCGCTGGACTTCGATCCCGCCGCCGAGGGGTGAGCGAGCCTCAGGAATTCGACGCGATCGTCATCGGGGCCGGGCCGGCCGGCGAGGTGGCGGCCGGCCGCCTCGCCGAGGCGGGGCTGAGCGTGGCGATCGTCGAGGCCGAGCGGATCGGCGGCGAGTGCTCGTTCTGGGCCTGCATGCCCTCCAAGGCGCTGCTGCGACCCGCCGAGGCGCTCGCCGAGATCCGCCGCGTTCCCGGGGCCAGCGAGGCGGTGACCGGCGAGCTCGACGTGGCTGCCGCGCTCGCGCGCCGGGACGAGGTCGTCCACGACCACAACGACTCCGGGCAGCTGCCGTGGCTCGCCGACCGCGGGATCGAGCTGATCCGCGGCCACGGCCGGCTCGTCGGCGAGCGCGCCGTGCAGGTCGGCGAGCGCGCGCTGCGCGCCGGTCGCGCGGTGATCCTCGCGACCGGCACGGTCGCGGCGCTGCCGCCGATCCCCGGCCTGAGCGACGTCGATCCCTGGACCAACCGCGAGGGCACCGCCTCGGAGACGGTGCCCGGACGGCTGCTCGTGCTCGGCGGCGGGCCGGTCGGGTGCGAGCTGGCCGACGCGTGGGCGTCGCTCGGCTCGAGCGTGACCCTGCTCGAGGTCGCCGAGCGGCTGCTGGCCCGTGAGGAGCCCTTCGCCGGTCAGCAGGTCGCCGACGGGCTGCGGGCGCGCGGCGTGCAGGTGCGGTGTGGGACGAAGGTGGAGCGTGCGCGTCGCGAGCGCGCAGAGGTGCGCCTGACGCTCGCTGGCGGGGAGGAGCTCGCCGGCGATGAGGTGCTCGTCGCCGCCGGGCGCCGGCCGCTGAGCGACGAGCTCGGGCTCTCGAGCGTCGGCCTGTCCGACGGGGGCTACGTGCAGGTCGACGACCGCATGCGCGCCGGCGGCTGCGACTGGCTGTACGCGATCGGCGACCTCAACGGCCGCGCGCTGCTCACCCACGTGGGCAAGTACCAGGCCCGGATCGCCGCCGCCGACGTGCTCGGGGCGACGCTGCCGTTGCGCACCGACGGCGCCATGGTCCCGCGGGTGACGTTCACCGACCCGCAGGTCGCGGCGGTCGGCCTGACGCTGCAGGGCGCCATCGATGCGGGGTTCGCTGCCGTGGCGGTCGACGTTGCGAGCGACTCTGTGGCCGGCGCGAGCTTTCACGGCCGCGGCGCCGGCGGGACCTCGCGGCTGGTGATCGACACCCGCCGCGAGGTCGTGCTCGGCGCGACGTTAACCGGCAGCGAGGTCTCCGAGTGGCTCCAGGCGGCGTCGATCGCCGTGGCCGGCGAGGTGCCGCTCGCGCGGCTGTGGGATGCGGTCCCGCCGTTTCCGACGCGCAGCGAGGTGTGGCTGCGGTTGCTCGAGGCCTACGAGCGCGAGCACGGCGGCTGAGCGCCGCCGCGTCTACACCTCGTCGCCGCTGCCAACCTCGAACCGGCGCTTGCCCCAGTTCCCCTTACCGGTCCGCAGGCCGGCGTGGGGCGCTCCGGTCGAGGTCGGCACCGCGGCCTCGACGGGGTCGCCGAAGACCTCGCGGATCTTCCTGCCGCGCCGGCGCCGGCGCTTGATCTCGGTGAACGGGTTCTCGCGCGTGCCGGTGCCGACCCCCGCCATGAGGTCGCTGTTGGTCGCCATGCTGGCCGTTTCGCGGTCGTAGGCCTCCTTGTCGATCGCTTGGGTCCTGCCGGTGCGCTCGTCGACCCAGCCGATCCCGACGATGCCCTGGACGCTGGTCGGCCGGAAGGTAGAGCTGCGCGAGCGCGGCGCGAGCTCCCGCGCGAGCTGCTGCGCGTAGGAGCGGCGGAACGAATAGACGCCCTTCGCGGCGTCGCCTGCCACTTGGTGGGTCATGTCGGCGCCGCTATGGCAGGAGATCAGCTTGATCTTGCCCGTGTACGGCCGCGTCGCGCGCGTACGCAACTTCTCCGGGGCCGCCCCGACGTCGTAACGGAAGCGCCGGCGCAGCCACCCCGCCATCTCTTTCGGCTCCATGCCGCCGATGCTCGCGTCGTATCGCGACCCGTGCGCGAGCACGTAGATCGACTCGTCGTCCCGACCAAGCAGCGGCCGCATGTTCCTCGGGAGCTTCGCGCGCTTCGCCGGTCCAGCGACCTTGCCGCGCGCACCGAGGTCCGCGAAGCGGGTACCGTCCTTGTTGCGGCGCAGGTTCCGCAGGCAGTTGCGCGTGGCACGCAGGGACGGCCGCTGGTCCGTGTCCCCGTCCACCGCGACGATCAAGCGCTGAACGGCGATCGCGCGGCCGGTCGCCTGGTTGCCGGCGTGACCCTGCAGCGCCGCGGCGCCGCCCGGCGTCAACCCGCGCCCTAGCACAGGGCGGGCGGCCTCGGTCAGGCCGCTTGCGTTCTGCTGCCGCCTGGGCGGCGAGGCCTGCACTCGCTCGAGACCCATCGCCCGGAACATACCGCCGCGAAAGACGAGCGTGGGTACCCCAATGCGCTGAGACTTGGGCAGACGGTATGAGCGGGTGTTGCTGCAACCGGGGTTGAACCGGCAACCGCGCCCTGCCCGGCGGCGTCTGGTCGGCGGGGCGCAGACCCGGCACGGTAGCCTGGCCGCCACCGTGAGCGACCCCGCCTCCAAGCTCAAGCTGCGCAGCGGCGAGATGGTGCTGCTGGTCGAGCCCGTCGCCGACGTGCTCGCCCAGCTGCGCGCCGGCGAGGCCTACGTCTCGGTCGTGCGCGCCGACGGATATCGGAACCCGCTGCACGTCCGCGCCGAGGCGATCGAGTACGTCGAGGACGTCGCGCCGGCGCAGGACTCCACGTGAGCGAGCACGCCGACACGATCCGCCGGGCGTTCACCGAGCAGGCCGAGGCGTTCGAGGATCCCGCGCGCAACCAGAGCTTCCGCAGCGACACGGTCGGCTGGTTGCTGGAGGAGCTGCCGCTGCGCGCGAGCGACGTGGCGCTCGAGGTGGCGTGCGGAACCGGCCACATCGCGCGGGCGCTCGCGCCCCACGTCGCGGTCGTCGTCGGGGTGGACGCCACCCAGGCGATGCTCGACGTCGGCCACGCCCAGGCGCGGTCCGAGGGCGTGCACAACGTCGTCTTCCAGGTCGGCGACGCGAGCGCGCTGCCCTTCCCGGCCGAGAGCTTCGAGATCGCCGCCTGCCGCTTCGCCGTGCACCATTTCCGGGACCCCGGGACGGTGGTGGCCGAGGTCGGACGCTGCCTTCGGCCCGGCGGGCGGCTGCTGGTGATCGACATCCTCGCCGACGAGCGGCCGCCGGCGGCCGAGCTGCAGAATCACCTCGAGCGGCTGCGCGACCCCTCGCACACGCGGATGCTCGACCGGTCAGGGCTCGTCTCGCTGCTCGACTGCGCCGGGCTGCAGGCGCGGGCGCTGCCCTCCCGCCTGAAGTCGCGCCCTCTCGCGCCGTGGCTCGAGCAGACCCACACATCGCCGGCGGTCGTGCAGGAGATCACCGGCGCGTTCGCTGCCGAGCTCGACGGCGGGCCGATCACGGGCTTTCGGCCCGAGCGACGCGAGGGCGAATGGTGGTTCTCGCACCGCTACGGCGGGGTGCTGGGGCTGCGCGGCTGAAGGTGATCTCGCACTGACCCCAGGCGCGCAGCACGCCTCACGGCGGCAATCGTTCAGCGGCGCCGCGACGCGGCGGGGGCTTGGCGCTATTGGTCGCTGCTCTGCCAGGCCTCGTCGGCCCCGGTGCCGGCGACCACGGCTTCGATGGTCGGCAGATAGCGGTCGGTCGTGGTCAGGTTGAGGGCGATCACCTGCTCGAGCTGCGCGGTCGTCGGTGCGTCGTCGCCGATCTCGAGGGTCGTCTTGAACCGCAGCTCGCCGTCGTCGAGATCGAGCTCGAAGTTGCCGAGCACGAGCTCACTGTTGAGGCGGCACAGCAGCAGTGCCATCGCTTGCCGCCGCTGCGGCGGAACACGGTCGTGCGGGACGGCGTAGACGGCGACGGCGCGCGGCTCGCCATAGACCTGGGTCACCATCATCCAGTCGCCGTTGGCTCCGTAGCCTTCGATGGCCGCGCGGCCTTCGTCCTCATGCTCCTCGACCGGCCGCCCGGCGGAGCGCAGGCTCGCCACGACGGCATCGTATGTCGCCTTCATGTCGGGCACCCAGACACGCCACCTTTCCGGTTGGGCACGATCCTAGCGGAGGGTGCGAGACGTGCCCGGCGGCCCGGTCGGCAGGCGCACAGCGGGATCCGCGCACTGAGACAATTCCGCCTGCCATGATGCCGCGCGGTTCCCCAGGCTCGAGAATGCCCTCGACGAGGCCCACGGGGAGGCGGCGACCTCGCGAAAGCGCTGCGACACGTGCAGCAGGACCATGAACTCCACACACTGGCTATGGCGTCCATGTCGCCGTATATCGAAGACGCCAAACTGGGTGCGGAAGGCACGGCACCAGACGAGATCGCCGACTGGCTGAGCCAAGTACGGCGCCGCGGACATCGTCGCCGACAGCGACCCGTTCAGGGAGTCGCAGACCACGCTCGACGCCGCAAACCTCGAGTTCGACATGCCGAATCGCGTCGTGTTGCTTCACATTGACGCGCGCGGACTCGAGGGTGGTCACGCCGCCGTGACGACCCGGGACCCCCGCGCGCGCATCGGGTGCTCATGCGGTCGGCCTTTACGAGAGGCGGCGGTGACTGGACCTGCGAGGTCTTCAGCTGGGGAAAGAAGCAGACGTTGGTGATCGCCGACGCGAACATCCCAGCGGCCTACTGCGGCTTCGTCGCGGCCACGATCGTGACTCCCGACCTCCGGCCCTCTAGATGAGTAGTGCGACGGGTTTAGGCGGTGTAGCAGGCCAGCGAGCGGGTGGGGCGCCCGAGGCGGTGGTTGAGGGCGACGGCGGCGGCGAGCGCAGCGAACCGGGTGAGCAGGCGGACTCGCAGGTTGTCCAGGGTGCGGGCGCCGTGGCGTTCGAGGGTCAGGATGTCCTTGCAGGTCCAGAAGATCGACTCGATCCGCTGCCGCACCGGGGCCAGGTGTGGCCCGCGGCCGGGTTCGTCCTTGCGGCGGGGTCGGTGGATCGTGGCGTCCAGGGCGGCGAGATCGGCCTCGAAGTCTTTGCCGCGGAAGTTCTTATCGCCGATCAGGATCAACACCTGCCCTGGTTGGCGCTCGCAGCGCGCGACCAGTTGCAGGCACACGAGCTTCTCGTCGACCTTTGGCGGGGTCAGCGCCAGGGCCCGGGGGGTGCCGTCCATCGCGAACAGCGCGTGCAAGCGGAATCCCCAGAAGTAGCGGCTGTGGCTGGCGCAATAGCCATAGTCGGCGGCGTTGGAGAGCGCGTTACCCAGGCTCGAGCTCCCGCCACGCTTGACGCTCTCGCGCGAGCGCGCGCACTCCACCGGCGTGGAGTCCACAAGCAGCACGTCATCGCAGAACCCCGGGCTGTGCCGGGCGAACTCGGCGATCAGCTGCTCGATCACCCCAGCCAGTCCCAGGCGGCGCTTATGGAACGCGCTGCGCTCAGGCAGATACGGGAACAGGTGCCCCAGCCGCTTGGCGGCGACCGCCAAGAACCGGGGGTCGGACGGGATGCCCATCATCGCCTGCGCGATGCACAGCGTGATGACCTCCGCATCGGTGATCCTTTGCCTGGCGTTCCCCGGCCGCTTGGGCAGGAGATCGTCCGCGGTGCAGTAAACAGCGATCAGCAGCAGCTCGAGGTCGGCGTGCATCGAGGCCCCTTCCGGTCGTCGGTGTGGGAAAGCACCGCCGACTTCGAGCCTGCTGCTTATGTCTCCTTCCCCGCCA
>DATAWZ010000079.1:0-17799 GCA_036266975.1 Solirubrobacteraceae bacterium | reverse complement strand
ACACCTCGCGACGCTTTCCCAAGCCGCGCATGTCGCGAGGCCTCGAGGTCCATCCCCACACCGGCGGCGAGGACATGGAGATCTGGGTCGACCCGCGCTACGTGAACGCGGGCTACGGCTGGGCCTTCCCGGCCGACCAGGAGCTGCGCGTCGGCGTCGGGTCCTTCGATCCGCGCGACCACATCCGCAAGCCGACCGACCGCCTCGCCGACGACGTCGAGGTCGACAAGGTGCGTTACCAGGGCAACTGGATCCCCCACAAGCTGCGGCCGGCGGCCGAGGACGGCGTCTTCTTCGTCGGCGACTCGGCCGGCCACTGCCTGCCGCTCACCGCCGAGGGGATCCGCACCGCGCTCTACTTCGGCCTGGCCTGCGGGCGCGAGCTGCGCGCCGTGCTCGCCGGCGTGGAGGAGATCGAGACCGCGCTGGGCCGCTACGGCGCCTTCAGCGACTCGCACGGCTGGCAGTTCTCCTGGTTGCTGAGCGCGCAGTGGGCGGTCAGCGCGACCACGCGGATGCCGCTGCTCACCGAGGTGATCAAGGCGGTCGGCAAGCCGGCCGTCACCCGCGCCGTGTTCAACCACTACCTGGCGATCGCCCCGCCGGAGTACGTGGCCCGCGACGCGCTGCTCGCATAACCTCCGCACGCTCGTCCAGCGACGGAGAGGAGCAGCACCATGATCAAGGTAATCGTTCTGTACGGCCATCCGGAGAGCCCGGACGCGTTCGAGGACTACTACAACGGCACCCACATGCCGATCGCGGGCACGATGAAGAACGTGGCCATCGAGGCCTACAAGGTCATCGGCACCCCCGACGGGTCGACGCCGCCCTACTATCGGATCGCCGAGCTCAGCTTCGAGAGCCCCGAGCAGATGCAGGCCACGCTCGGCTCGCCCGAGGGCCAGGCGACCGTCGCCGACATCCCGAACTTCGCCACCGGCGGCGCCACGGTCCTGATCGCCGGGTAGCCCTCGCCGGCGCCCGCGGCTTTCTGGGCAGGCGGGGCGCGTGACGGCGGCCGCTGTCGGCGCGACGGTTGATGCCTGATCCCGGTATTTCAGGGGTCAGCTGCGCGTCGCGACGCGTGTGCCGCCAGCCGCCCATATCGCGGCTCGCGCAACAACCCTCACCCACCGCCAGGCTGCTACCGGCCGCGAACCTCGGCGAGCGCCTCGGCCAGGCGCCGGATGCCCTCCTCGATCGCCCCCTCCCCCAGGCCGGCGTAGCCGAGGTGCAGAGCGTCGGTCCGCCAGGAGGGCTCGACGGCGAACGGCCCCAGCGGGTAGACGCCCACGTCGCGCTCCGCGGCGGCCATCATCAGCTGCTCCCCGTCGAACTCGTACGGCAGCCGCGCGATCGCGCCGAGGCCGGCCGCGATCCCCTCCACGCGCGCGTCGGGCACATGGCGGGCGAGCGCGGCGACGAGCGCGTCGCGCCGGGCGCGGTAGTGCCGGCGCGCCTTGCGCAGGTGGCGGTCGTAGTCGCCGCTCTCGAGCAGCTGGGCGAGCGCGAGCTGATCGAGCGTCGGCGAGCCGCCGTCGGCGTAGGCCTTGGCCTCGGCGAGCCGGCCAGCGAGCTCACCCCGCGGGATGACCATCCAGGCCAGCCGCAGCGCCGGCGCGAGCGACTTGCTCGCCGTGCCCAGATAGATGACGCGGTCGGGGGCGAGCCCCTGGAGCGCGCCGAGCGGGGCGCGGTCGAAGCGGAACTCGGCGTCGTAGTCGTCCTCGATCAGCAGTCCGCCGCCGGCCGCCCACTCCAGCGCGGCGGCGCGGCGCGGGGGCGACAGCGCGACGCCAAGCGGGAATTGGTGCGCCGGGGTGAGCAGCGCCGCGTGGACGTCGAGCGCCGAGAGCTCGTCGGTACGCGCGCCGTCCGCGTCGACGGTCAGCGCCACCAGCTCGAGGCCACCGCGGCGCAGCGCCTCGCGGTGCGGGGGCAGTGAGGGGTCCTCGACCGCGAACCGCGTGCGCTCCATGCGGCTGAGCGCGTCGGCGAGCAGCGCGAGGGCCTGGATGGCGCCCGAGCAGATGAGGATCTGGCCGGGGTCGGCGGCCACGCCGCGGACGCGACCCAGGTGGTCGGCGAGCGCGCGGCGCAGGGGACCGGCGCCGCGCGGGTCCGGGTAGGCCAGCGCGCGGTCGGGCGCGCCGGCGAGCACCGAGCGCATCGCCCGCTGCCACTCGCGCCGCGGGAACAGCTCGAGCGCCGGCGAGCCGGCGAAGAAGTCCAGCCGCGGCCCGCGCTGGGCGCGGCCGGCGGGGTCCCGCGCCGCCCGGCTCGGCCGCGGCGCGGCGGCGACGAACGTCCCCGCGCCCGGGGCGGCGCGCAGGTAGCCCTCGGCGAGCAGCTGGGCGTAGGCCTCGACGACCAGGCGCCGCGAGACGCCCAGGTCGGCGGCGAGCGTGCGCGTGGAGGGCATGCGCGACTGCGGCGCCAGGCGCCCGCCGCGCACCGCGTCGCGGAGCCCCTCCTCGAGCTGGGCCCGCAGCGGACGGCGACTGCCGCGGCGCAGCTCGACGAGCAGCTCGGGCCCGGAAAGCGGACCGGGCTGGGGCCCGGAGAGCGGACCGGTGGTCACCGGGGCGGCGTTGGAAGTGGTACCCGATTTTGGCATCAAAGTGGGACTGTTTGCGATACCAGATACACCATAGCCTGCGACGATGAGCGATGTCCATCAACCCGAGCCCTTCGGAGGTCCCTCATGAGCCGCATCCCGCCGGCCACCAAGAAGAACCTGTTCGTCCGCTTCACCGAGTTCGCCGCGCGGCGCGAGTACGGGCGGGACATGAGCCCGGTGGGCGTCCTCGCCCACCGGCCCCGCATCCTGTTCGGCTACGGCATCCACGAGAAGGCCGTCGCCTCCAAGCCGCGTCTGCCCGCCCGCCTGTCCTGCCTGGCCCAGCTCAAGGCGGCGGCGGTCGTCGCGTGCGAGTTCTGCGTCGACATCGGCTCGCACGTCGCGCGCGAGGCCGGCGTCACCGGCGAAGAGCTGCTCGACCTGCCGCGTTACCGCGAGAGCGAGCGCTTCGACGCGCTCGACACGCTCGTCCTCGATTACACGGTGGCGGTGACGCGCACGCCCTGCGAGGTCACCGACGAAGTCGTCGCGCGGTTGCGCGAGCACCTCGACGATCCCCAGATCGTCGAGCTCACCCACATGATCGCGCTGGAGAACCAGCGCGCGCGCTTCAACTGTGCGCTCGACCTCGAGCCCGCGGGGTTCAGCGAGGGCAAGGTCTGCGCGGTCCCCGAACGCGAGCCGACTCCGGCCGGCGCCACGGCCTGACCACCGCGCTCGCTCGAGTGGGGGCGTTACTTGGCCTCGAGCCAGGTGCGCCCCACGCCGATGTCGACCGCCATCGGCGGCTGCTCGGTCCACACGCCGGTCATCTCGCGCTCGATCAGCGTGCGCGCCAGCTCGATCTCGGCCGGCGGTGCCTCGAACAGCAGCTCGTCGTGGATGGTGAGGATCAGCCGCGTGCCGAGGCCCTCGCCGAGCAGCGCGTGCTGGGTGCGGACCATCGCGAGCTTGATGATGTCCGCGGCGGTGCCCTGGATCACCGTGTTCACGGCCAGGCGCTCGCCGAGCGTGCGCGTCTGGTAGTTGCGCGCCCGCAGCTCGGGGATCTGCCGGCGCCGGCCCCAGAGCGTCTTGACGTGACCCTCCTCGCGGGCGCGCTCGATCGTCTCGCTCATGAACGCGGCCACGCGCGGGAAGCGCTCCAGGTAGGTGTCGATGAACTCCTGCGCCTCCTCGCGCGGGATGTTCAGCCGTTGGGCGAGGCCGAAGGCCGACAGCCCGTAGACGATGCCGTAGTTGATCATCTTGGCCTTGGAGCGCATCATCGGGTCGATCGCGTCCGGCGTGACTGCGAAGACCTGTGAGGCGGTCGCGGTGTGCACATCCTCGCCGCGGCGGAAGATCTCCTCGAGCACCGGCTCGCGGGCGGCGTGGGCGAGCACGCGCAACTCGATCTGCGAGTAGTCGGCGCTGATCAGAACGCCCGGCTCCTCGCCCTCGAAGCAGCCCCGGATCTCGCGCCCGAGCGGGGTGCGGATCGGGACGTTCTGCATGTTCGGGTTGGTGCTCGACAGGCGGCCGGTCTGCGCGACGGCCTGCAGGAAGGTGGTGTGGATCCGCGAGCGCTCGTCGACGAGGTGGGGCAGGACGTCCAGGTAGGTCTTGGCCAGCGTGGAGAGCTCGCGCCAGCGCTCGATCTTCGGGATGATCGGGTGCTCGTGGCGGATCGCCTGCAGGACCTGGGCGTCGGTCGAGTAGCCGGTCTTGCCGCGCTTCTTGCGCGAGAGCCCGAGCTTCTCGAACAGGATCTCGGCGAGCTGCTGGGGCGAGCCGATCAGGAACTCGGTGCCGGCGAGCTCCCAGATCTCCTGCTCGAGCGTGCGCACCTCCTCGCGCACGCGATCGGTGATCAGCTCGAGGCGCGGCACGTTCAGGCGCACCCCGTCGATCTCCATCGCGCGCAGCACCGGCACGAGCGGCAGCTCGATGTCGGTGAGCAGCGCGCGCAGCCCGCGCTCGTCGATCTGCTCGAGCTGCCAGGCGGCCAGGCCGGTCAGGCGGATCGCGTCGGCCGCCGTGGGGTCCTCGGCGTCCGCGCCCAGGCCGCGCTCCTCGCACAGCTCCTCGAACGGGTAGCCGCGCCGCGCCGGCTCGAGCAGGTACGCGCCGAGCAGCGTGTCGTGGGCGAGCGTCTTCGGCAACGTCCCCAGCGCCTTGGCGTCGTGCGCGGTGACGGGGCGCTCGCCGCACGCCTGCACGACCTCGGCGGCGCTCGCGCAGGTCCCGACGAGCACCTCGCCGGCGCTCGCCACCGCGAAGCGCAGCTCCTGCTCGTCGCTGAACAGCGCGCCCTCGGGCACCTCGGGGGTGTGCACCACGAGCGCGAGCTCGGCGTCGGCCGGGAGCGCGCGCACGTCGGCGAGCGTCGCCTCGCGCACCCGGGCGGTGAGCTGCTGCTCGGCCACCGGCCGCGGCGCGGCCTCCTCGGCGGACCCGAGCGCCTCCTCGAGCCGGCGCAGCGGATCGCGCAGCTCGTAGCGGCGGAAGAACTCGCGCAGGCCCGCCCGCTCGGGCTCGCGCGTGAGCTCGGCGCGCGGGTCTAGGTCGGGTACCTCGATGTCGCGCTGGATCGTCGCCAGCTGCTTGGAGATGCGCGCGTCCTGGGCATGCTCGACGAGGTTCTGCTTGCGCTTGGCGCCGGAGATCTCATCGACGCTGTCGAGCACGGTCTCCAGCGAGCCGAAGCGCTGCACCAGCTCGCTGGCCGTCTTCTCACCGATCCCCGGGACCCCGGGGATGTTGTCCGAGGCGTCCCCCTTCAGGCCGTAGAAGTCCGGGATCAGCTCGGGCGGGATCCCGTAGCGGTCGACCACGGCCTGGCGGTCGTAGATCTTGGTCTCGGTGATCCCGCGCGCGGTGGCCATCACCCGCACGAGGCCATCGCCGTCGATCAGCTGGAAGGCGTCGCGGTCGCCGGTGACGATCATCACCGGCACCTGGACCTCGCGGGAGCGCTCGGCGATCGAGGCGATCACGTCGTCGGCCTCGTAGCCCTCGATGCGCACGTTGCGATAGCCGAAGGACTCGACCAGCGGCTCGAACGCCGGCCACTGCTCGCGCAGCAGGTCCGGCCGGCGCTGGCGCTGGGCCTTGTACTGGGGGTACACCTCGGCGCGCCCGGAGTTGCCGGCGTCCCACACGACCACCGTGGGCACCACGCCGTAGTCGGTGACGAGCTTGACGAGCATCGAGGCGAAGCCGAAGATCGCGTTGGTCGGCTCGCCGGTCGACGTGGCGATCGACTCGGGCAGAGCGAAGAACGCCCGGTAGACGAGGCTGTTGCCGTCGATCAGGAACAGCGGCGCGCTCGGGTCGGGCACGCGACCATCCTACGAGGAGCTACTACGCTGGACGGCGTGCGTAGGAGTGGGGTCACGCTTGCCGTCCTCGTCACGCTCATCCTGCCGGGCACTGCCGCGGCGGACACCGTGCTCTCCCCTACGCGCACCGACGACCCCGCCGGCGCCGGCAACTGCCCGACCGACTGCTCGCTGCGCCAGGCGCTCGCCTCACTCGCCGCCTCGGGCGGCACGGTCCAGCTCGGGTCGGGTACGTACGCGCTCAGCCAGCGTCCTCTGAGCATCGCCGGCGACGTGACCATCGCCGGCGCGGGCCCGGCCGCGACGGCGATCAGCGCCCAGGGCGCCTCGGGCGTGATCGATGTGCCCTCGGGCGCGACGCTCATCCTCTCGCAGCTCACGCTCACCGGCGGCGCGAGCGGTGGCGCCGCGGGCGGCGCGCTCCTGAACGCGGGCACGAGCACGCTCGAGGGCGTCGAGGTGACCGCCAGCACCGCCACCTCGAGTCCGGGCGTCCCCGCGGCGGGCGGCGGCATCGCCAACGAGAGCGGCGCCGCCCTGCTGCTGGTCGGCTCCTCGGTCACCGGCGACAGCGCGAGCGACGGCGGCAGCGAGGGCGCCTTCGGTGGCGGGATCGCCTCGGCGGGCAACCTGAACGTGATCAACTCGACGGTCGCCGGCGACGGCGCCAGCTCGAGCGGCGGCGACGGCGACGGCGGCGGGATCGCCGTGACCGGCGGCACGGCCACGCTGTCGAGCGACACGCTGATCGACAACACGGCCTCGGGCGGCACCGCGGCGGGCGGGAACCTGTACGCCGAGAACGGCACGATCGAGCTGCGCGACACGCTCGCCGCGCTCGGTCAGTCCTCCGGGAGCGCGTTCGACTGCGCCGGGTCGATCGTCTCCGAGGGGTGGAACCTGTCCGACACCGCGCAGTGCGACCTGACCGCGCTCGGCGACCAGCCGAGCATCGTCCCGGCGATCCTGCCCCTGCAGGACACCGGCGGCCTGTACACCGCGCGCCCGAGCGCCTACAGCCCGGCCGTCGACGCGGGCGACCCGCGGGGTTGCGACGCCATCTCCGGCCAGCCGGTGACGACCGACGAGCTCGGGGCGCCGCGCGGGCAGCCGTGCGACATCGGCGCGCTGGAATCGGTCTACCCACCGGTGTTCGAAACGCCCCCGGCCCTGGAGGGCGACCCCGAGGTCAACGGCTACCTCGACTGTGACGAGCCGCTGATCATCGGCGCGCAGCCGATCTCGGTCGCGTTCCAGTGGCTGCGCAGCGGCGCGCCGATCCCGGGCGCCAACGGCGTGGAGCACACGGTCACCACCGGCGACGGCGGCCACTCGCTCGCGTGCGAGCTCATCGCCACCAATCCCGACGGCCGCGCGACCTCGACGAGCGCGCCGTGGGCGATCCCGGCGGCGTCGACAGCGACCAAGACGACCACGAAGCAGAGCCCATTCGCCGGCGTCACGCTCGCGAGCCGCACGCTGATGGTCGGCGGCGGACGGGTCACCCTGGAGCTGCGCTGCCCCGCGGACAGCGGCGGCTGCAGCGGCCGCGCCGCGCTGTTCTCCAGCGCACGGGTCGCGCGGCGCACCCGCTGGGCCGCGGGCACGTTCACGATCGCCACCGGCCGGCAGAAGACGGCGCGGCTGCACCTGGGTGCGGCGGTGAGGCGCCGCGTGCGCGCCCGCCACGGCGTGGGGCTGGTCGCGTCGGTCACCGTCTCGGCCCGCAACAAGGCGGGCACCGCGCGAGCGCTGGTCTACAAGGTCCACCTGCGCACGCGACGGCGGACCCGCTGAGCCCGCCCGCACGGGCAACCTCTAACATGCCCCCGCCCATGATGCCGATCACGCCGAGCGCCCAGTACAGCATCACGATCCGGATCGAGATCAACCACCTTCCGGGCACGCTCGGCCGCGTCGCCAGCGCGATCGGCGCCGCGGGCGGGGTCATCGGCGCGGTCGATCTGGTCGAGGTCCGAGACGGGCACACCGTCCGCGACATCACCGTCGACACCGGCGGCCAGGACCACTGGGAGGCGATCATCGCCGCGATCAACGACCTCGCCGAGGCGCGCGTGATCGACATGACCGACCGCACGTTCCTGATGCACATGGGCGGCAAGATCGAGCAGCGCAACAAGCATCCGCTCAAGACGCGCGACGACCTGTCGATGGCCTACACCCCGGGCGTCGCGCGCGTGTGCATGGCGATCGCCGACGATCCCGAGAAGGCCTTCCAGTACACGATCAAGCGCAACACGGTCGCCGTGGTGACCGACGGCACCGCGGTGCTCGGACTCGGCGACATCGGGCCGCGGGCCTCGATGCCGGTGATGGAGGGCAAGGCGTGCCTGTTCAAGGAGTTCGCCGGCGTCGACGCCTTCCCGATCGCCCTGAACACCACCGACGCCGACGAGATCGTCACCGCGGTCAAGGCGATCTCGCCCGCGTTCGGCGGGATCAACCTCGAGGACATCTCCGCGCCGCGCTGCTTTGACATCGAGAACCGCCTGAAGGCCGAGCTCGACATCCCCGTCTTCCACGACGACCAGCACGGCACCGCGGTCGTCGTGCTCGCCGCGCTGCTGAACGCGGTCAAGATCACCGGACACCGGATCGAGGACCTGCGCGTGGTGATCACCGGCGTCGGCGCCTCGGGCGTGGCCGTGACCCGCATCCTGCTGCAGGCGGGGGTCAGCCACATCGTCGGGATCGACTCGCGCGGCGCGCTGCACACCGATCGCGCCGACTTCGAGGACGACTCGATGAGCGCGATAAAGCGCTGGTACTGCGAGCAGACCAACCCCGACCGGCGCGCCGGCGGCCCCGCCGACGTGATCGAGGGCGCCGACCTGTTCATCGGGCTGTCCGGGCCGGGCGTCATGCCCGTCGAGGCGGTCGCGCGCATGAACGAGAACGCGATGGTCTTCGCGATGGCCAACCCGACGCCCGAGATCCTGCCCGAGGAGGCCGGCCCGCACGTGCGGATCATGGCCACCGGGCGCTCGGACTACCCCAACCAGATCAACAACGTCCTCTGCTTCCCGGGCATCTTCCGCGGCGCGCTCGACGTGCGCGCCACGCAGATCACCGAGGAGATGAAGATGACCGCGGCGCACGCGATCGCGGGGATCATCGACGAGGCCGAGCTGCGCGAGGACTACATCATCCCGTCCGTGTTCAATCGCGATGTCGCACCGGCGGTCGCCGCCGCCGTGGCCGATCAGGCGCGAGCCTCCGGCATGGCGTCGACCGAGCCGGTGCTCGGGTTCGCGGCCGCGGACGAATCACTGCCACGATGAAGGTCACCGTGACCGGGGCCACGGGGCTCTTGGGCTCGGCCCTCGTCGCGGCGCTGCGCTCCCGGGGCGACGAGGTCACGGCGCTCTCCCGCGACCCCGAGGGGGCCGGCGAGCGGCTGAAGGTGCCCGCCGAGCGCTGGAATCCGCTCGAGGAGCCCGCCCCGACGAGCGCCCTGGCCGGGCGCGACGCGGTGGTCAACCTGCTCGGCGAGCGCGTCAACCAGCGCTGGACCGAGCGCGCCCGCGAGGCGATCCACGCCAGCCGGGTGGCCGGGACGAGGAACCTCGTCGAGGGGCTGCGCGCGGCCGAGCCCCGGCCGGCCGCCCTGGTGAGCGGTAGCGCCAGCGGCTTCTACGGCTCCCGGGGCGAGGAGCCGATCGACGAGGAGGCCGCCCCGGGCCTGGACTTCCTCGCCGGCGTGTGCGTGGAGTGGGAGGCGGCGGCCCGCGCGGCCGAGAGCCTGGGGATGCGGGTCTGCCTGCTGCGCACCGGCGTCGTGCTCGCCCGCGGCGGCGGTGCGCTCGCGCAGATGCTTCCCCCCTTCCGGCTCGGGGTCGGCGGCCCGATCGCGGGCGGGCACCAGTTCGTGCCCTGGATCCACCACGACGACGTCGTGGGGATCATCCTCGCCGCGCTCGACGGCGGCCCGAGCTGGGAGGGCCCGCTGAACGCGAGCAGCCCCGACCCGGTCACCAACAAGGAGTTCTCCCACGCGCTCGGGCGGGCGCTGCACCGGCCGGCGATCGCGCCGGTTCCGGGGTTCGCGGTGCGCCTGCTGTACGGGCAGATGGCCGAGATCGTGATCGGCGGCGTGCGGATGATGCCGGCGCGGCCACTGGTGCTCGGCTACGAGTTCGGCCACCTCGACCTCGACGCGGCGCTCCGCGACCTGCTCGCCTGACGCCGCGAGGGCGCTCAGACCGACGCGGGCGGGCCGGTCTGCGCGACGCGGATGACGCGCATGAACACCGGCGCGCCGTTCTGGATCCGGTCGATCCCATACTCGGCGATGTTCGAGTCGCCCGACGAGGAGATCTGGAGCGCTCCGAGCACGCTCTGCTGCAGTCCCAGGTTGAAGAAGGCGCCCACCACGGCCTTGCGGTCGTTGCCGTGCCGGCCGGCGCGGGCGATCGCCTCCAGGACCAGGTGCATCGCCTCGTATCCGTACAGGGCGTCGGCCGTGGGCACCTGGTCGAAGTGCTGGCGGTAGGAGCGCAGCACCCGCTGCGCGTCGGCGTCGTACAGCTCCGTGGGGAGCGTCGCCGATCCGAGGTAGAGGTTGGTCGCCGCCGCGCCGAGGCCCGCCGTAAACGAGGGCACGTTGGCCGAGCTAGAGCCGAACAGGCGCATCGCCGGGTCGTCGGAGTAGACCTCCTGCCACAGGTTCGCCGTCGAGGGCGTGGCGCCGCCGCCGTAGAACATCGCCTGCGCGCCGCTGGCGGCGATCTTGGTCGCCTCGCTCTTGAACGTGTGGATGTCGGAGTCGATGGTGTCGGCGGCCACGACGTGCAGCCCGTCGGCCTTCGCGTCCTGGGCGACGATCGCCGAGAGCGAGCTGTCGAACTCGTCCTGGTCGCCGACGACGTACAGCGAGTGCACGCCCTGGAGCTTCATGAAGTCCACGAGCGCGGCGCCCTGCACGTAGTCGTCGGGGGCGAGCCGCGCGAACGTGCGCGCCTGGGTTGGGTAGAAGCGGTCGGGCTCGTCCATGCCGGCGAACTGCGGGTCGGTCAGGCCCACGTAGGGGCTCGCCGGGCTGACCTGCAGGATGCGGGCGCCGTTGATGAGCGGCAGCGAGATCGCCGTCGCGGGCGAGTCGTAGTCGCCGAGGTAGGCGATCGTCGAGATGTCGTGGGCGGCGTCGGCGGCGTTGGTCGCCGTGTCGCTCGCATTCCACTGATCGTTCGAGCGGCTCGAGTCGTCGTAGGAGACGAAGCTGACCGAGAAGCGCCCGACGTGCCCGCCCGCCTCGGCGAGCGCCAGCCGCTCGCCGTTGATGATCTGGTCGCTCACCGCCGCGCCGGCGCCCTGCAGCGGCAGGCTCGAGTAGATCGTCAGCCGGCTGCCCCCGGGCACGATCAGCGCCGAGGAGAGCCCGCCGCAGCCGGACAGCACGGCGACGGCCACGATCGCGACGGCCAGGACGAGCAGCATCTTGGCGGTCGCCGCGCGTGCCACGGCGGCAAGTCTATAAGGGCCCCCTGCGGCGCTTCGCCGGTCGAGAGCGACCGGCGATCGGTGTCCTGACCGCGCCACCCCGGGCAGCTCGGCCCGGTGTCCGTCTCGGTGGCCGACACTCCGCGCGCAGACACTCCGCGCGCAGCTGACGCGGGCGTTTCGGCCCGAGGCCGGTCAGGGCGCGGCGGGGACCACCGCGAGCGGCGCCGGCTCGGCGGCCAGCGCGCCCGTGTCAAAGCGGGGCTCCTCGAGCGGGTGGACGTCGGCCATGCCCTCGAGGAACGCGTCGGCGGTGTCCAGGAAGCCGATCCTCGGGGTGCGGTAGTGCATCGGCACGACGCCGTCCAGGGTGAAGGCGAAGATGGTGTTCGGGCCGCGCTCGGTGCCGGCCACCGCGTCGTGCTCGGAGGCGACGGCGAGCACCTCGCCGATCGGCGACTGCAGGCGCCCGGCGGTCGAGCGCAGCACCGGCGGCTCGCCCGGGACGACCTCGATCCCGTTGGGGTCCAGGTGCTCGTGGGTGACGAGCACGAGGTCGGCCCGATCGATCGAGATCGGCGGGTAGTCGAACGGCATCCCGCGCTCGCGCAGGGGCGACATGTCCCCGAAGGGATCGATCACGACGGTGTGCTCGCCCGCCCGCAGACGGAACGCGGACTGTCCGTACCACTCAACCTGCATTTTTCTCCGATCCTGGTGGGCCACGTAGCGTGGACGCCGCCGCGGCCACCAGGCAGGCAGCGATCGCGAAGGCGAACGCGGCGTGCAGCCCGGAGCGGAACGGCGCCGAGATCAGGCTGGGGAAGAACGTGTGGCCGGTGAGCAGCACCCGGTTGGGGGCGCTCACCGCCGCGAGCGCGTGGGCGCCAACCAGGTGCAGGACCGGGTTGTAGCCCAGGAAGGCGGCGAACAGGATCGACACCGGCGGCTGCGCGGCCGCCCGATGCGCGGCCAGGGCGGACACCCCGTGGGCCTCCAGGCCGGACGCCATCGCGTGCGGCAGCGTCGAGGACAGCCCGATGATCATCAGCGTGAAGAAGATCCCGATCGAGAGCACCTGGGCGGAGTTCTGGAAGGTCTGGTTCATGCCACCGCCCGAGCCGCGCGCCTCGGGGGGCAGGCTGTTCATCACCGCCGCCCGGTTGGGCGCGATGAACAGCCCCATCGAGATGCCCATCAGCAGCAGGACCAGCCCGAACACCGGGTAGGCGAAGTTGGTGGGGATGAGGATGAGAAGCCCGAACGTCGCCGCCGAACCGATCATGCCGCCGGTCGCGAACGGCCGCGCTCCGTAACGGTCCGAGAGCCATCCCGCCGTGGGGCCGGACAGGAGCATCCCGCAGGTGAGCGGCAGCATGTAGATCCCGGCCCACAGCGGGGTGTCCGAGAAGTTGTAACCGTGGCGCGGGAGCCAGATCCCCTGCAGCCAGATGATCAGGATGAACATCAGCCCGCCGCGGGAGACGGCCGACAGGAAGGTCGACAGCGTGCCGAAGGTGAACGCGCGTATTCGGAAGAGCGGAAGGCGGAACATCGGCTCGGCCACGCGCCGCTCGATGACGAAGAAGGCGATGATGGAGACGATCGAGCCGGCGACCAGCCCGAAGACGCGCGGGCTGTCCCAGCCGGTCGTGTGGTGGCCGTAGGGGCGGATGCCGTAGGTCACCGCGACCATCAGCAGGATCAGCCCGAGGGCGAAGCTGAGGTTGCCGCCCCAGTCGATCTTCGCCCGCCGCGGGGTGCTGCGCTCCTCCAGGCGCAGGTAGGCCCACACGGTGCCGAACAGGCCGACCGGGACCGAGATCAGGAAGACCAGGCGCCAGTCGATCGGCGCGAGCAGCCCGCCGAGCACGAGGCCGACGAACATCCCGCTGACCCCGACGATGTTGTTGATGCCCAGCGCCATCCCGCGCTGATTGGCCGGGAAGGCGTCGGTGATGATCGGGGCGGCGTTGGCCATCAGGCAGGCGCCGCCGACGCCCTGCACGATGCGAAAGACGATCAGGTAGTCGGCGCCCGCCTTGCCGGTCATCCAGTCGATGGTGAGCAGCAGCGAGGCGACCGTGTAGATGACGAAGCCGAGGTTGTACGTGCGGACCCGGCCGATCATGTCCCCCAGGCGTCCGAGGCTGACCACCAGCACGCTCGAGACGATCAGGTAGCCGAGGATCATCCACAGCAGGTAGAAGCTGTTGCCCGGGACGAGCGGGTCCAGGTGGATGCCCCGGAAGATGTCGGGCATCGCGATCAGCGTGATCGACGCGTCGAGCGTCGCCAGCAGCATCGCCAGCGTCGTATTCGAGAGGGCGATCCACTTGTAGCGATCGTTGGCGTCCGCGACGGGGGGCGGAAGCGCTGGAGCGGTGGCGGTCGCCATGTTCTCCCCGGGATTATACAGGCAACCTGAACAGTTTTCCTGGCTTCTCTGGGCGTATTATCTTTGCGCGATGGCGACGGCGACCGACCCCGCCCTGCTCGCGAGCGACCTGCGCATCGTGATCGGGCAGCTCATCCGCCGCCTGCGCGTCGAGCACCGCTTCTCGCTCTCTCAGGCCGCCGTGCTGGGGCGGCTGGACCGCGAGGGGCCGCGCAGCGTCAGCGCGCTCGCCGTCGCCGAGCGCATGCGTCCCCAGTCGATGGCCCAGACCGTCGCCGACCTCGAGGGCGAGGACCTCGTCGCGCGCCGGCCCGACCCCGACGACCGGCGCAGCGCGCTGGTCGAGCTCACCGAGCAGGGCCGGGCGATGCTCGGTGAGGATCGCGCCCGGCGCGAGGGCTGGCTCGCCGAGGCGATCGCCGCCGACCTCTCGGCGCGAGAGCGCGAGGTGCTCGCCGACGCGGTGGCGGTGCTGCGGCGCCTGGCCGACGCCTGAGGGCGCTCAGCTGCGGCTGCGGAAGCGGCCGGGCAGGTTCAGCAGCATCCCGCGCACGCCGACGCCGACGAGCAGGATGGCCAGCGTCACCAGGAAGCAATCCAGGCCCTTGCCGCCGGTGATCGTCCAGCCGACGATCCAGATCACGAACGCCGCGGTCACCGTGAGTACGAAGCCCATGCCGAGCCGCAGTCTATTGGTTCGGGCGGGCGAGCGCCGCCGACAGGTCGCCGACCAACTCGCGCACCGCGCCGGGCGGATCGGTCGCCTCGCCCGCCGCCCGCACGAGCCGCGTGCCGACGATCACCCCCTGCGCCCCGGACGCGGCGGCCTGGGCGGCGTGCTCGCCGGTGCTGATGCCGAAGCCGACCGCCACCGGCACCGTCGAGTGGGCCCGGGCGCGGGCGAGGATTGGCGCGACGCGGTCGGAGAAGGTGGCGCGCTCGCCGGTGATGCCGACCACCGAGACCGCGTAGACGAAGCCGCGGGCGCGGGCGCCTATCCGCGCCATGCGCTCCTCCGTGGTCGTCGGCGCCACGAGCGGCACGAGCGCCACGCCGTGCTCCTCGCACGCGGCGAAGACGGCGTCGGACTCCTCGAGCGGCATGTCGGGGACGATCAGCCCGGAGATCCCGGTGCGGCCGAGCAACTCGGCGAACGTCCACTCGCCGCGCGCGAGCACGAGGCTCGCATAGCACATGAGCACGACCGGGACGGTCTCGGCGAGCGCGCGCCCGACCTCGAGCACGCCGGTGAGAGTGCACCCGGCCGCGAGCGCCGCCGTCCCGGCGGCGTGGATGACCGGGCCGTCGGCGAGCGGGTCGCTGAAGGGGACGCCGAGCTCGAGCACGTCGGCGCCGGCGGCGATGCACGCCTCGCCGATCCGCCGCGAGGTGGCCAGGTCGGGAAAGCCGCCCATCAGGTAGGGCATCAGCGCGGCGTGCTTGCCGCTCGCGGCGAAGGCCGCGGCGATCCGCTCGTGGCCGGCGTTCATCGTTCGTCGCGGGCGAGGACCTCCGCGAGGTCCTTGTCGCCGCGGCCGGACAGGCAGACCAGGTCGGTGCCGGTGCGCGCCGTGGCGAGGATCCAGGCCAGGGCGTGGGCCGACTCCAGCGCGGGCACGATGCCCTCCAGCCGGGTCAGGCGGCGGAACGCGTCGAGCGCCTGCTCGTCGCTGACCGCCTCGTAGACCGCGCGGCCGCTGTCGCGCAGGTGGGCGTGCTGCGGCCCCGAGCCCGGGTAGTCCAGGCCCGCCGAGATCGAGTGCGCCTCGAGGATCTGGCCCTCCTCGTCCTGCATCACCGCCGAGAGCGAGCCGTGCAGGACGCCCGCGCGCCCGCCGGCCGTCAGCGGCGCGCCGTGGCGCGGGGTGTCGATCCCGTCGCCGGCGGCCTCGACGCCGATCAGCGCGACGTCGTCGTCCTCCAGGAAGGCGGTGAAGATGCCGATCGCGTTCGAGCCGCCGCCGACGCAGGCCACGACGCGGTCCGGAAGCATCTCGTCGTTCGCCTGCAGGAACTGGGCGCGAGCCTCGTCGCCGATCACCCGCTGCAGGTCGCGTACGAGCGAGGGGTAGGGCGCCGGGCCGACCGCCGAGCCGATCACGTAGTGGGTGTGCTCGACCGTCGAGGTCCAGTCGCGGATCGCCGCCGAGGTCGCCTCCTTGAGCGTACGCGCGCCGGCGTCGACGGGGTTGACGGTCGCGCCGAGCAGGCGCATGCGCTGGACGTTGGGCTGCTGGCGGCGGATGTCCTCGGTCCCCATGTACACCTCGCACTCCAGTCCGAGCAGCGCGGCGGCGGTGGCCGTCGCGACCCCGTGCTGGCCGGCGCCGGTCTCGGCGATCACGCGTCCCTTGCCCATGCGGCGGGCGAGCAGTACCTGACCGAGGGCGTTGTTGATCTTGTGCGAGCCGGTGTGGCCCAGGTCCTCGCGCTTGAGCCACACGGGCCGCCCCGCCGCTTCCGAGAGCCGCCTGGCGTGGTAGAGCGGGCTCGGCCGGCCCGAGTAGTCGCGGCGCAGGGCGTCGAGCTCGCCGGTGTAGGCGGGGTCCTCGCGCGCGGCGAGCCACTCGCGCTCGAGCTCGACCAGCGCCGGCATCAGCGTCTCGGGGACGTACTGGCCGCCGTAGGGACCAAAGCGATGCTCGACTGCGCTCATGCGCTCAGGCGGCGGTCGGGGCCGGTTCGCTGGCCGCGGCGACCGCGGCGAACAGGGCCCGCAGCTTCTCGGGGTCCTTCTGCCCCGGCACCGCCTCGGTGCCGCTCGCGCTGTCGACGGCGTAGGGCCGCACGCGGGCGACGGCCTCGGCGACGTTGCCGGCGTGCAGGCCGCCGGAGAGGACGAGCGGGACCTTCGAGCGCCGACCGCGCAGCAGCTCCCAGTCGAACGTCGTGCCCGTGCCGCCGCGCAGCCCGGGCGCCGGCGCATCGACCAGATGGAAGTCGACGTGGTAGCGCCCCAGATCGCGGACGTCGCCCGCGACGCGCACCGGCAGCGCCTTGATCACCTTGGCCCCGGTGCGGCGGGCGACCTCGCCGCAGAAGGCCGGCCCCTCGTCGCCGTGCAGCTGCACGAGATCGAGCCCGACCACGTCGGCGGTCTCGGTGATCCGCTCGAGCGACGCGTTGACGAACACGCCGCACACCGGGGTCTGCCGGCGCAGTGCGGCCGAGATCCGCTGAGCGGACTCGATCGAGCAGCAGCGCGGGGAGCGCTCGTAGAAGATCAGCCCGACGGCCCAGGCGCCCAGCTCGTGGGCGAGCTCGGCGTCCTGCAGGCGGGTCACCCCGCAGATCTTGACGCGTGTCGACACCGCTCAGACTCTAGGACGCGACGAGACCGATCATCCAGGCGGCGTGGTCGACGAGGCGATCCAGGCCGAAGTGATCGGGGTCGGTCAGCGCCAGCCGGGCGCACTCGTCGGCGAAGGCGCTCATCGTCCGGGCGGTGAGCTCGGGGTCGGGCGAGACCCGGCCCGCGCCGACGCCGGGGCGGACGGCCTCGGCGAGCTGGGCGACGATCGCCGTGCGGGCGCCGGCGATTCCGTCGCGCAGGCTGGCCGGGGCGCCCTCGGGGGGCATCAGCACCAGGCACCAGGTGACCGGGTCGCTCGTCACCGCGTCCAGGTAGCCGCGCAGCGCGGCCAGGAGCTGCTCGCGGGCGCGGGCGGCGCCGCCCAGGTCGGTGGGCAGGACGGCGGCGAGCTGACGCAGGGCGCGGGCGCCCTCGCGCTGCACGAGCGCCTCGAGCACGCCGGGGAGGTCGCCGAAGTGGTCGTACACGATCGGCCGGGTGACGCCGGCCTCGCGGGCAATCGCCTCGATCGAGATCGCGTGAAAGCCGTCGCGTGCGACGATCGCGCGGGCGGTGTCCAGGAGCTGCTCGCGGCGCTGGGGGGCGCTCAGGCGGGTTCCGGTGGCGGGCATCTCCCGAGGGAGTTTACCTACACCAGTGTAACTTTACCGACGTTTGGGCCCAGCCGCAACGACGGTTGCCACATAACCGGCATACCGGCGCCGAGTTGGAGCTGCTGTCG